>DASPUU010000254.1:0-5305 GCA_035622755.1 Myxococcaceae bacterium | reverse complement strand
CTGGCGGGTGCCCGTCCCCCGCCTTCCCAACGCCCGGCTGGCCGGGGCACGCGTGTCCCAGGTCGGCGAGTACGAGGCGGCCTACATCGCCTACCAGGCCGCGCCGGGCCCGGGAACACCCGAGCGCCCGATGGGGGTCTTCGTCATCGACGATGCCCAGGGAACGGTCCGCGCCCGGCCCTGGCCGGACGTCCAGGTCACCTCGGTCCGTGGCTACAACATCGCCCGGTGGCGCACCGGGGAAGTGGTCAACGTGGCGGTGACCGACCTGGATGCGGACACGCTCCGCTCGATCATCGCCGGGGCCCGTCCGGCGACGCCCCTCCCCCCGCCACCGGCCCGGACGGCGGCGTACTCGGGGGTCCTGCGGCGCTGGCCCACCTACGACATCACGCCCGTCTCGGCGCATTGACGGTCCAGGAGGCGACTCGCTACCCTCGGGATCCTCCCCCGAGGGAATGCCCGCCCACGTCCTGATCGTCGATGGTGACGCCGCGCACTCGACCGAGATGCGCGGCGCGTTGGAGCAGCACGGATTCACCGTGGACGAGACCAGCGACGGGCGCACCTGCCTCGACCTGGCGCGCCAGGTCAGCCCGGCCTGCGTCATCCTCGCCGTGGACCTGCCCGCCGGACAGAACGGCTACATCCTCTGCGGCAAGTTCAAGAAGGACGACGAGCTCCGGAACATCCCGGTGGCCATCGTGGGAAGTCCGGAGGGTTTCTCCCAGCACAGCAGACTCAAGAACCGAGCCGACGCCTACCTGGCCAAGCCCCTCCAGCCGGAGGCCTTCGTCCGTTCCATCGCCGAGCTGACGGGCGAGCCTGGAGTGGAGCCGGCCCCCGCCCCTGCGGCGCATACCCCCGGGCCGGTGGTCGACGATGGGGAGGAAGCCACCGTCTCCGGAGATCCGGACCTCGACCTCATCGACGCCGCCTTCGACACGGCTCCGTTTCTCGCGCGCCAGGCCGTCTCGCCGGCTCCGCCGCCTCCGCCCGAGGTCGAGCCATCCGATGGGGTCGAGCCTCCGCCTGCAGACAGCGCCTTCTCCTCGCTGGACGCGCTCGGGCTCACCCCGGCCCCGGTGGAGACGCCGGCCGACGCCGGCGCGGGGGCGCCCGAGGCTCCCTCCCCACTTCCCGAGGAGAGCAGAGAGCCGGCTGGCTCGGAGGCGGGCGAGCCCGCCGCGCTCCGGAGCGAGGTGGCGCGGCTCCGGGCGGCCCTCGAGGATGCGCAGGCACGCTCCTTCTCCAGCGACGTCCGCATCAACCAGCTCGAGGCCGAGCTCGCCGGTCGCGGCGCCCTGGCGGAGGAGGAGGCGGGTCCGGAGGCCCGCTCGCCACGGGAGCAGGTGCTCCGCCGCGACCGGGAGATCCTTCGCCTCAAGGCCGAGCTCCACGCCCGCGAGCAGGAGCTGGCCGACCTCCGGGAGCAGGCGATGAAGCACGAGCAGCAAATCCTCGAGCTCAGCGGCGAGGTGGCGCGCCGCGACGGCCAGCTCAAGGCGCTCCAGCTCCGCACCGAGCAGGAACGCAAGCGGCTCGAGCAGGCCGCGGAACGCGCCGAGGCCGAGGCCCGCGAGGCGGAGGCCCGGGCCCTCGAGGCCCAGGCGGCGGTGGAGGCGGCCAGCGCCCGGGCCGACGCCGCCGAGCAGGAGGCGGCCGACCTCCGCTCGCAGGCCCAGTCGATGGAGGCGGCCCGCGACAGCGCCGAGGGGGAGCTCGCCGCCGCCCGCCGCGACCGGGAGCTGAACCGGGCGCACGCCGATGGGGCCCAGCGCCAGCTCGACGTCCTCCGCGCCGAGCTGGAGCAGGCGCACGCCGACCTGACCTCGGCCCGCGAGCAGCTCGCCCTCCGCGACGCGTCCCGGGACGACGAGCTCGGGACGGCCCGCCAGCGCGCGCTGGAGCTGGAGGCGGTGGCCAAGAAGCACGAGGAGCGCGTGGCCCGCCTCTACGCGCGGCTCAAGAGCGAGGAGAAGGCGCGGGAGAGGGCCCGCCGCGCGGTGGCCATGGCCGGTCAGCTCCTGGCGCCGGAGAAGCCCCCCGGCGAGGACGAGCCCGCATCCGCCCGGGGTCAGTGACCGGGCTTCTTGGGCTCGTTCTTCTTCTCCAGCATCTTGCGGGCCTGGAGCTGGATGCCCGAGGGCACGTTCTTGTCCCGGGAGATGTCGCGGATCTCGGACTCGCGCAGGGTGGAGAGGAACTTCATGGCGATGGGCAGCGGCACCTTGGGGTTCTTCACCAGGGCCAGCTTCACCGGATACATCTTCACCCACTCCCGGTTACCGAAGATGACGCGCAGCACGTCGTCGTGGGCCTGGCGGCTGTTGGAGCTGGCCAGGACCTCCGGGTCGGTGATCTTCGGGCTCCGGATGGCGGCCACCGCCACCAGCTTGTTGCTGTCGCGGAGCAGGTAGCCGCGGGCCTCCTTGTTTCCCTTGGTGGCCAGCTTGATCTTCTCGGCGATGCTCATGCGCATGATGCGCTGGGCGAAGGTGAGCCGCTTGCCCTCCTCGAGGGGCGGAGCGGACTCGTCTCCCACCTCGTACTCGGCCAGCACCTCCTCGGCGGTGGGCCCGGGATCGGGAATCTCGTCCGCCGCGGCCAGCCCGTAGATGCGCACGCGAGCGGCGCGCATCTGGGGCAGCCCGACGATGTGCAGGCCGCTCCGGACGCAGAAGTCGCACACGCCGTCGACCAGCGCCGGGGTGGCCGCCGGGTTGGCGCACAGCTGCCGGACGATGTTCTCGTGACGCAGGAGCCGGAGCTGGTTCTGTCCGATGATCTCCAGGGAGCGGAGGCTGCACCGGGCGGCGGCCTCGGCCACCGCCTCGTCCGGAGTGGTGGCGTTGAGGACCAGCATCTCGCAGTAGGCGTCGTTGCCCACCAGGCGCTCGAGAAACCAGCCCAGGACGATGGGAGGAACCTCCTCGTCCCGCAGCGCGGCCCCGAGGATGCGATCCGGGAGCTTGTCCGCCGAGGCGACGGCGGTGGCACGCACCGTCTCGTCCGGATCCCGGGTGAGCAGGTACAGGGCCCCGAGCATGTCCGCCGGAGCGAGGGGCACGAGCGCCTTGGCGGCCATCATGCGCAGGGGGAGCGGCGAGGCCGGGTCGACGTGCTTGCGCATCGCCGGCGGCAGGAAGTCGAGCGCGGGAGGAGCCTCAGTCGTGTCCATGGTTCCGCCCGTGGATGATGCGCAGCCCCTCCAGCGTGAGCAGCTCGTCGACCTCGGCGATGCACCGGGACTCCGCGGCCAGGAGCGAGGCCAGCCCGCCGGTGGCCAGGACCCTCACCGGGAAGGCCAGCTCACGTGCCATCCGTTCGCAGATGCCGTCCACCAGGCCGGCGTATCCGAAGACCAGCCCCGACTGCATGGAGTGCACCGTGTTCCGGCCGACCACGGCCGGGGGACGGGCGAACTCCACCCGGGGCAGGCGAGCCGCGTTCTGGAAGAGCGCCTCCATGGAGATGGCGATGCCCGGCGCGATGCACCCCCCCAGGTACTCCCCCTTCGGGGTCACGGCGTCGAAGGTGGTGGCCGTGCCGAAGTCCACCACCACCAGCCCCTGGTGGTGCTTCTCGAAGGCCGCCACGGCGTTGACGATGCGATCCGCGCCCACCTCGCGCGGGTTGTCGTAGAGGATGGGCATCCCGGTCTTCACGCCTGGTCCGATGAACAGCGGGCGGACCCCGAAGTAGCGCGAGGCCATCCGCTCCAGGCTGAACTGCATCGGCGGGACGACGCTGGAGACGACCACCGCGCCGATGCCGGAGGGGTCGATGCCGGCATAGGGAAGGGCCTGCCGGATCCACAGACCGTACTCGTCGGCGGTGCGCCGGGCATCGGTGGCCAGCCTCCAGTGGTCGAGCAGGCGGGGACCTTCGAACACGCCGAGCACGGTGTTCGTGTTTCCGACATCGATGGCGAGGAGCATGGCCACCCGGGCGGGAGGCTTACCACGCCCGGGGCGGCATCGGCGGCGCGACGCGGGACCGGACCTGCTCCACGTCGCCGGCCAGGATGCGCTCCTCGGTCCCGTCCTCGGTGCGCACCCGAAGCGCGCCGTCCTCGTCGACGTCGACGGCCACGCCCCGGATCTCTCGCCGCTCCGCCTTCACCAGGACCTCCTGACCGAGGGTGATGGCCAGCGCGCGCCAGCGCTCGCGCACCGGACGAAAGCCCTCGGCGCCGTGGACGTCGAGCCACTCCTCGAGTCGCCGGCAGAGGCCGGCGGTGAACGGCGCGCGCGGAACGGGGCGCCCGGTGAGCTCGAGGAGGCTGGTGGCCACCTCGGCGACGTCGGGGGGAAAGTCCTCGCGCCGGGCGTTGAGGTTGACTCCGATGCCGAGCACCACGAACTGGACGCGGTCCGGGTCGGCGGAGAGCTCGGTCAGGATTCCGCAGATCTTCCTTCCGCCCACGACCAGATCGTTGGGCCACTTGATGTCGGCCGGTGCGCCGGCGGCCCGGACCGATTCGGCGACCGCCACCGCGGCCACCAGGGTCAGCTCCGGAGCGCGCTGCGGCAAGAGGTCTGGACGGAGGATGAAGGAGGCGTAGAGGTTGAGCCCGCCGGGAGAGGACCAGCTGCGCCCGCGCCGGCCACGGCCACCGGTCTGGCGCTCGGCCACCACCAGCTCGCCGTGCTCCGCCCCCTCGAGCGCCAGCCGGAAGGCGACGGCATTGGTCGAGTCCACCTCGTCGAAGGAATGCACCGTCCTCCCCAGGTCATGGGTCTCGAGGAGCGGGAGGAGCTCCAGGGAGGTGAGGCGGTCCGGAGATTCGAGCAGGCGGTAGCCGCGCGAGGGGACGGCCTCGATCCGGTACCCCTTCCGGCGGAGCGCGTTGACCACCTTCCACACCGCGGTGCGGGACAGGCCGAGCTTTCCCGAGAGCGCCTCGCCGGAGACGAAGTCGGACCCGCCCTCGACGAGAAGGCCCAGGATGAGCTCCTCGTGGGTGGCTTCCTGGAGGTCGGCGGTGGCCAAGGCCTGCATCCTCACCCTCGGGGGCGCGGGAGCGGAAGGGTAACCTGCCGGGATGACGTCGCCCGCGGGTGAGTGGGCGTCAGCTTCCGGGGCGCGGCCGGGGGGGAACGACCTGATAGGCGGTGAGGACGAGCTCCGTCTGGGGAGTCTCCTGGGCTCCCCGCACCAGGGTGGTGCGGATCTGCACGATGCCGACCTCGGCAGCGAAGGTGATGTGGTCGACGAGCTCGGCCCCGCTGGCCGCGGCCGTCCGGCTCTCGACCTGGACGCAGTCGGAGAACTGACCGGCCGGCGCTCGGCAGGGCTGGCC
>DASPUU010000253.1:0-21542 GCA_035622755.1 Myxococcaceae bacterium | reverse complement strand
TACTGGCCATCGTGCACGGCCTTGATCTCCACCTGCTCGGTGGACCGGGCGCCCGGTCCGGAGCCCTGGTAGCTCCACCGATTACCGACGGCGAGCGGGAAGTAGCGTTCCGGGCTGGTGTCCGCCGGGGGCGCGACCGCGGGTGCGCCGCCGTGGGCGCAGGCGAGCAATCCGAGCGCCGCCGCGCCGAGCGCGCTCCTCACCGGCTCGGGCTCCGCTTCGCCTCGGCCGACGCCCCCTGGAGCTGCTCCTGGGCGCGCACCGCCCGCTGGGTGAGCTCGTCCAGGGCGCGCTGGGCAGCCTCTCGCACCACCGGGCTGTCGTGCCCCTGGGCGACGGTGTACAGGTAGGCACGGGCCTCATCGCCGCCGATGGCGCCCAGGGCATAGACCAGCTCGCGCAGGAAGCCAGGATCCTTGTCGCGGGCCAGGTCGATGAGCGCCGGGACCGCCTGGGTGGCGCGCATCTCCACCAGCGCCCCCATCGCCCGCCGGACCTCGAGCGGGTCATCGGACTGCAGACGCTCGAGCAGCACCGGCACCGAGCGCGGGTGCTTGCGTGCGGCGAGCACGTCCAGCGCCGCATCCCGGGTGCGCGGATCGGGTGAGTCGAGATCGCGGACGAGCACCTTGTCCGGCTGGTCCAGGGCGTCGAGCTGGGCGCGCGCTCCGCGCACCAGGTCATCCAGCGCCTGGTCGAGCGCCCTCCGCGCCGCGTCCTGGCGGTCCTCGAAGGTCTGGCCCATCGGGCGCACGGCCCCGGAGGCCCAGAGCTCGGTCCGCTCCGTTCCCGACTCGGTCTTGCGGCGCAGCGTCAGGTCGGCGATCACCTCGACCTCGGGCCCCTCGTGGCCCGTCCGGACCACCTCGCGCACGCCGGAGAGCTCGAGCAGCAGGCGGACCACGGGAGCTCCTTCCGGTGCCCGGGCCCCGGCCGGGAGGAGCTTGAGCCGAGGCTCGGCGGCGATGCGCCGCTGGAGCGCCGCCTGGAGCTGGGCGGCCGTGGTTCCGAGCAGGGGCGCATCCGCCACCGAGGCGCCGACGACCTCCACCCGCTCGACCAGGTGAGGCGCCGGGCGGCACGCGACCAGTGCGGCGAGCACCGCCGCCAGCAGCAAGGGGGAGCGCTTCATGTCCACGACGGGGGACTCTACTGCACGCCGTCGTTGCCCGCTCCCCCGGGCGGCGGACCGTCTTCCGACGGCCGAGCCGCGGGGACCTCCTCCGCCGGCGCATCGGCGCTGCCGCCCGCCGCCGGAGCGGCCTCACCCGTCCGGACCCCGCGCCCGCGTCGGCCGCGGCGCCTCCGCCGCCGGCGCTTCCGCTCCGGCCCCTCGCCCGGGGCGGCTTCCGCCGGCTCCCCTCCACCCTGGGCGTCGGCTCCGGCGCCGGCCGCCTCCGCCGCCCCGGCGGCGCCCTCGCCCTGCTCGGCGCGCTCCCTTCGCCGGACCTCCCGGCGCTCACGGACCTCGGCCGCGACGCGGGCCGCCGCCTGGAAGAAGGCCGGATCGACCTCGAAGAGCTCCGCGGGCAAGAGCCGCACGCCGGCGTGGGCCTCGAGGAACTTGTCGGCCAGCCCCTCACCACACCAGAGGAACACCAGCGCGCCCTGTCCGAGCGCCTCGCTCCGCGCCTCCCCCCGCGCATCGCCGCTGGCCAGCACCAGGCCCAGATGGGCGGAGGCGTGGCTCATCTCCCGGCGGCATTCCTGGACGGCGCGGCGGTCCACTCCGCTCGCGCCCTTGAGGATGCGGATGGCGTAGCGCAGCTCCAGGCTTCCCTCCCGGCGGTGGGCGGAGACGACCGGGCCCTCCCGTCCCCGCCGGGCGACCTTCAGCTCCCGGAAGCCCTGGGCGTGGAGGAGCTTGATGCACGCCCGCTCGAAGGTGGCGGCGTCGAGGGCTGAAAGTTGGGAGCGCAGCGCGCGCGCCACGCTCCGGCGCGCCTCGCGGACGGCGGCGCGAGCTGCAGACACGCTGGCCGCCTCTGGCCCGGGCTCGGCGCGCTCGGGCACCCCGAGCACCACGCGGCCCTCCTCCACCGGAAGCTGGAGGGCGGCCGCGAACGGGGCCTGGATCTCCGCCGGAGCAGTCTCGGAGCGGTCGAGGCTGAGCGCGCCCTCCGCGGAGAGCGCGAAGTGCGGGCGCCGCCCGGCGTCGATGCGTCGCTGGTTCTCCGACACCAGGGCGAGGAGGAGCTTCTCGGGACGCGTCTCGGCGGACGCCAGCTCGCGCGACGCAGCCCGCTCGAGGAGCGCGGCGGCGGTGAGCGGCTCGGTGGCCTCGCTGAGGAGCTCGAAGGCCACCTCATCCAGGGGCGGGAATCGCCGGCGTGCCCCCTCGCGGTCCCCCTCGTCGCGGCGGTGGCGTCGCACCGGACGTCCACGGGAGCCGTCCGCGCGAGCGTCCGGATGGCGTTCGATGGACCTGAGGGGCGCCGCCTCCTCGAGTGCCGGGAGCTCCTCGGGCTGGGCAATCTGGGCCAGCGCCTGGGCATCCTCGGGCAGGCCCCATTCCGCCAGGGCGAAGGTGTCTGGCCCGACCAGCGTCACCCGGCGGTCGCGCGCCCGCCGGGCCATCACCGCCAGCCGCGAGCGCAAGGTCTCCTCGGGGTCCTTGCCCACGTGACTGAGGAGGCCCTGGGCGAGGCACCGCTCGGTGATCTCCGCGGTGGTGAGCGGACGCTTCTCCGCCTCCAGCACCCGGATCGCAGCCTCGTAGAATGTCATGGAAAGGGCCGGGCACCGTAGCGGGCGCCCTCTCGGCCTGTCAATCGAGCATGCTCCGCATCCGCCTCGGCCAGCGCTGGAAGCACGAGGGAGCCGCCGACCCCGTGGACGGCTTCGGCCTGGAGCTGGACGGCGTGCCGCTCCTGCGACCGGCGAGCGAGGAGCCGCTGACGCAGGTCATGGAGCAGGTCTTCTCGGCGACGGCGGCGCTGGCCCGAGGACAGCGGGTGGTCCAGGTCACGCTTCCCGAGTCGGCGCAGACGCTGCTCCTCGTCCGCACCGGCGAGGAGCTCGTGCTTCAGATCCTGCGCCTGGCCCGGCCAGCGGGGGAGGTCCGGCGTCCGGTCACCGTCGACGTCGAGGCCTGGCAGCGGGCGGCGGTACGCATCGGGCGTGACTGGCTCACCGACCTGCGCTCGGCCCCGGTTCCGGGGCCGCTGCGACGGCGGGCGCGCGAGCTCCTGGCCCGGGCAGAGCGCGAGATCAGGGCTCCGGCCGGCGCGGGGACGGCACGGAGCATCCGGATCGAGCCGCGGGGCTTTCCGGGGTTCCGCCTCGAAGCGCTCGATCCGGGCGGTCTCCTCGATGGTGCGCGGGGAAAGGTCCCGGTGCCCATCGGGCCGCTCGCCCTGCCGGGAACCCTGGGCCTGCGGGCCGGAGACGCGGTCCGCTGCGAGCTCCGCGGACCGGTCGGGCTCCTCGCCCTCGAGCTCCTGCGCCAGGCCGAGGAGGCGGTCCGGGCGCTCGAGGCCGGCGACGCTCGGATCCGGATCGTCCCGGCCGGCGTCCCACCCGCCTGGGAGGTGGACCTCGCCCGGGCCACGGTGACCTCTCCGGGCTGGAGCCTGAGCTGGGCGGGAGAGCAGCTGGTCCGGGCGCTGGCCGCCCCGGCGCTGGACCTGGCCGGTCTGCTCACCGCCCTCGAGCCGGAGCTGGTGCACAACCCCCACCTGGTCGACCTCACCGCCCGCGGTCGACAGGTCCACGCTGCGCTGCGCGCCCTCCTGGCCGAGCCGGGGCCAGAGTCGACCACCGCGCGCCCCCGCCGTTCCCGGCCGGCGCCGCCGCTCCAGCGGGGGGCCCGGGTGCGGCGGCTGGGATTCGTCCGGCGCCTCCGGGCTGCCGGCCTCGGCGGCGAGGGGGCGGCGCGCATCCTGGCCCTTCCCCGCGGCTTCGTCGTCGCCGCCGGCACGAATGCCTCGTTCGTCGCCTCGGACGGCACCCTGGGAAGGCGCTGGGCGGCGCCCCGGGGCATCGCCGTGGGCGAGGGCGGAGAGGCGCTGCTGGCCGAGGAGAGGCGATGGCTCCGGGCCGAGCTCGCGACCTCGCGGGTGCGCTGGTTCCGGGAGCACGACGGAGCGACGCTCGAGGGCGAGCTCCTGGACACACCCGGAGAGCTCGTGGTCACCACCGAGGGGGAGGGCGTCCGGGCCGTGTCCCGGCTCACCGGCCGCGAGCTCTGGCGCTTTCTGCCTCAGCGCTCGCAGCGGCTTCACCTCGGGTTCCAGGCGGGTCGGGTGCTGGTGGCCTCGGAGCTCGGCATCCTTCACGGTCTGGACGCGGCCGAGGGAACGGTTCGGTTTCGCCTGGCCAGCGCCCTGCCCTTCCTCGGCCCGCCGGTGCCCTGGGGACGGTCCCTGGTGGCGGCGCAGGGGTCGGCGGACCGGGGCGCAATCCTGGCGGCGGACGCACGGTCGGGGGCGGTGCGCTGGGTGCACGACCTCACCCTCGTGCCCCTCGGGCCGCCCCTTCCCCGCGGCACGAGCGTCCGGGCGCTCGGCATCCGGGACGGCAGCGCGGTGCTCGTCTGTCTCGGGGCGCGGGGAGCCCCTCGCTGGGAGCGCCGCCTTCCCCCCGGCCCCGGCCCGTGGACGCTGACCGGCGACGGAGCAGCGTCCCTGGTCACCGCCGGGGACGGCTCGGCGGCGCGCATCGATGCCCGGGGCCACCTCGAGTGGCGCCTCGGAGGGCAGTCGTCTCGCTCCGCCGCCTCGTCGGTCCTGGTGCGCGGGGTGCTGCTCGTCCCGGGCGAGACGGTGCGGGCGGTGGATGCGCATTCCGGCCGCGTGGTGGCGGAGCTGGCCGATGCGGAGGGCGTCCACGCGCTCGGCGCCACCGAGGCCCTCGACGTGGCCGTCCTCGATGCGGCCGGGGACCTGAGCCTGTGGAGGCTCGGAGCGAGCCTCGGGCTGGTGATGTGAGGGGCCGCGTCGCCGGGCAGACTAGCGCTTGGGCGCCTTGGCCGCCTTGGCGGCCTTGGCCGGGTCGATGTCTTCCTCGCTCCGGACGCTCTCCTGCGCGCCTTCCCAGGTCTCGCCCGGACCGAGCCGCCATTCCTCCGGCACCGGCGTCTTCCAGGTGTAGGTGGCGTTGGCGTCACCGCCGCTCGGGGCGTGCGAGCGCACGTTGAAGGTCGCCTCCATCTGCGCCACGCCGGCCGGGACCCGGTCGAACTCGTACTGGGCCAGGACCGCCTGGGGCGGGAACTCGGCGATGAGGCGCTCGGGGAAGTCGTTCTTCAGTCCCGGAGGGCCGGCGGACATCTCCGCCACCAGCTTTCCACCCGAGTCGAGGAGCCGGAAGATGGCCCCGAAGTCGGCCGAGGTGATCACGCGCTTGGCGCCCGAGCGCTCGTCCTCCTTGGTGTACCGCTGCGCTCCCCAGAGCACGATGGGAAGCTGGACCCGCGGGCGCCCGCCGGCGGCGCTGACCTCCGCCCCGACCACGTCCAGACGCATGCCCTTGTCGGTGCCGGAGAAGGCCGGCTGGTACTTGCCCGTCCGCATCCGGTCGAAGAGGGACTTCTCCCAGGCGTAGAAGGCCCGCCGGTCGATTGAGGTGCGCGACGCCGGCGCGGTGGCGCGCCGCCCGTCCGGCAGCACGGGAAGGTTCTCCAGCTCCTTCTCCTGCGCCTTCCGCTGCTCGAGCTCGGCCAGATACTCGTCGAATCCAGGGCTGAGACCGAAGCGCTTGCGGTGCGCGTCGACGGCCTCGAAGTACCACTTGAAGAAGGACTGGACCTCCTCGCGGTACTGCTTCTCGTCGGGGATGGAGCGGATCCATCCCAGCCGCTCCAGGGCATCGGCGCGCAGCCGCTGCGCCGACAGGTCCCGCTGCAGGGTGGCCTCCTGGGCCTCGGACCGGCGCCATCCGACGATGCCCACGCCGGTGAACCCGGCGATGACCAGGAGGAAGAGGACGAAGGCATTCCGGCTCATGGGTGGGGCTCCCCTCGGGGGACCTTCGGGTGTCTCCTCAGCGAGCCTACTCCAGGCGCATCGCCTCCACCGGGTCGAGGCGCGCCGCGCGGGCGGCCGGGTAGATGCCGAAGAGCAGCCCCACCCCGCTGCTCATGAGCAGGGCGAGCCCCACCGCCCAGGGCGGCACCAGGGTGGGAAAGCCGAGGGCCCACCGGGCCAGGAAGGCCACGCCGAACCCGACCAGCAAGCCGAGCACGCCGCCCACCGAGGAGAGGGCCACCGCCTCGATGGCGAACTGGCCGAGGATGCGCCTGCGCTTCGCCCCTAGCGCCTTGCGGATGCCGATCTCCCGCGTCCGCTCGGTCACCGAGACGAGCATGATGTTCAGGATCCCGATCCCACCGACGACCAGGGAGAGGAGGCAGATGCCCACCCCGGCGGCGGTGATCACCTGGCTCAGGTTGTTGAAGGTCCGGGTGACCGACTCGTTGGTGTCGATCTCGAAGTTGCTCGGCGCGCCCGGCGCGACGTTGCGCCGGCGCCGGAGGACCGCCGTCACCTCGTCCTGCGCCCGCTGGACCACCTCCGGGCCCTGGGCCACGACGTTGATCCGGATGCTCCGGTCCTTGCCGAAGATGTTCAGCCCGGTGCTCAGGGGCAGCACCACCACGTTGTCCATGTTGAACAGGCCGAGAAACTTCCCCCGCTTGGAGAGCACCCCCACCACCCGGAAGATCTTCCCGCCGACGCGCACCGTCTGCCCCACCGGGTTCTCCCCGGCGAAGAGCTGCGCGGCCACCTCGGTGCCGAGCACCACCACCGCGCGCTCGTCCTCCACCTCGCTGGGCGAGTAGAAACGGCCCTCGGCGATGCCGAGGATGCCGCTGGTCTCGAGCCACTCCGAGGTGGCGCCGATGGCGAAGACGTTGGGCGAGGTCTCGGCCCGGTCGCTGGCCACCTTGAAGGCCCCGAACCCGGTCTGACCGGAGGCGGTCTTCACCGCCGGGCACGACTCGCGGATGAGTTGGACGTCGGCCAGGCGAAAGGACGGCCGGCGCTGGTAGCGCCTCCAGTCCATCCGTCCGAAGTTGACGCCCCCCGGCCACTTGGAGACGGTGAAGGCGTTGGCCCCCAGCTGGGCCAGGTCCCGGGTCACCTTGAGGCGTAGCCCCTCGATGAGGGCCATCATCGACACCACGGTGGCCACGCCGATGACCACCCCGAGCAGGGTGAGCAGCGAGCGCAGGGGGTTGGCGAGGAGCGTCCCGAACGCCAGGCGAACGTTGTCCAGCATCGCGGCCAGGGCGCTCATTCGTGCCGGAGGGCTTCCACCGGGTCCAGCTGCGCCGCCCGTGCCGCCGGCCAGATTCCGAAGATCAGCCCGACCAGGGCGGCGAAGCCGACTCCGGCCAGCACGGTCAGGGGCTGCACCGCGGCGGTGAGGCTGGTCACCGCCGCGACCAGCTTGGCCATGCCCAGCCCGACGGTGGTGCCGATCACTCCGCCCAGCGCCGAGACGGCCGAGGCCTCGAGGAGAAACTGGACGACGATCGTCCGCCGCCGCGCGCCCAGGGCCCGCCGGATGCCGATCTCGCGGGTGCGCTCGCGCACGCTGACGAGCATGATGTTCATGATGCCGATGCCTCCGACGATGAGGGTGATCACCCCCACCGCCACCGCCACCCCGTAGAGGGCGCCGGTGAGGCTCTTGTAGGTGTCGGCCAGCTGCTCGGCGCGGAAGATGCTGAAGTCGTCCGGCTTGTCGGGGGGAACGTTTCGGGCCCGGCGCAGGATGCCGGTGACCTCGTCCTCGAGCTTGTCCAGGTCCTTCGGGTCGTCGGAGCCGACGTCGATCTGGAAGTCCTTCTTGCCGTAGACGGAGAGGAAGCTCTTGAAGGGCACGAAGGCGATGAGGTCCAGGCTCTGCCCGAGCAGCTGCCCCTTCCGGGCCAGCACCCCCACCACCCGGTAGGGGCGATTGTCGATGCGGACGCTCTCCCCCACCGGGCTCCGGTCGGGGAAGAGGGCCTCGGCCACCTGGGAGCCGAGGACGATGACGAAGCGCTCGTTGTCGCTGTCGGCATCGGTGATGAAACGGCCCTCGGTGACCTCGTATCCGCCCACGCGCTGGTAGTCGGCCAGCGTTCCCACCACGTCCACGCTGGAGGCGGTCTGGTCCCGGCTGGAGACGTCCTTCGATTCCTCGTTCAGCTCCGGGACCACCAGGGTGGCATAGCGCGACTGGTCGGCGATGGCCTGCATGTGGGCCACGGTGAGCTGCTTGCGGTTCCGGTACAGCCACCAGGTCGGGCCCATGGAGATCTGGGGCATGCGGGCGATGTTCAGGGTGCTCGTCCCGAGGCTGGCCAGCTGCCGGGCGAAGGAGGCGTTGAGCCCCTGGATGATGGCGATGATCGCCAGGAGGGTGGCCACTCCGATCCCCACCGCGGCCACGGTCAGCCCGGTGCGCAGGCGGTTGGCCCGCAGCGACCCGAGCGCGATGCGGCCCCCCTCGATCAGGTCGACGCGGGCATTCACGGGGCCGCGGCGGCCGCCGCTGCCCGCGCCCGCTCGGCGCGGCTCTCCAGAGCGACCTGCGCCCCGGGGCCGTCGGAGACGACCTTGCCGTCCATGAGGCGGACGGCCCGCGGACAGCGCGCGGCGATGGAGGGCTCGTGGGTGACCAGGATCAGCGTGTGCCCGGCGTCGTGGAGCTGCTCGAAGAGCTTGATGATCTCCTCGCCGGTGGCCGAGTCCAGGTTTCCGGTGGGCTCGTCGGCGAGGAGAAGCGAGGGCTCGGTGACCAGCGCCCGGGCGATGGCCACCCGCTGGCGCTGCCCGCCGGAGAGCTCGTTCGGCCGGTGGTGGACCCGGTTGCCCAGCCCCACCTGCTCCAGGGCATCGCGGGCGCGCTGGTGGCGCTCGCGCGCCCGGAGCCCGCGGTAGACCAGGGGCAGCTCCACGTTGGCCTGTGCCGTCTCGCGGGGAAGCAACTGGAAGGTCTGGAAGATGAAACCGATCTCACGGTTGCGGATGTCGGCCAGCTCGTTGTCGGACATGCCGCTCACGTCCTTGTCGTTGAGGACGTAGCGTCCCGAGGTGGGCGTGTCCAGGCAGCCGAGCACGTTCATCAGCGTGCTCTTGCCCGAGCCGGACTGGCCGATGATCGACGTCCACTCCCCCTTGGCGATGGACAGGGTCACGCCGTCCAGGGCGTGCACCACCTCCGAGCCGACCTTGTAGAACCGCTTGATGTCGTGGAGCTGGATGAGCATGGCCGTGGTCCCCCCGCGCGGCGGGTCAACCCCGCGCCGGCTGCCCTTTCGCGGCGCCGGCCGGTCCGGGCTGGTTCTCCTTCAGGCGATCGCCGTCCTTGAGCTCCTTGGAGACGGTGCGGAAGGGCCCCTCGACCACCTTCTCGCCCTCCTGGAGGCCCTCGAGGATTTCCAGATCGGTGTCCGAGGCGATGCCCGTCCTCACCCGCCGGGCGTGGGCCTTGCTGTCCCCGTCGACGACGAAGACGATCTTGGCCAGCGTCTCACGGCTCCGCTTGGCGGTAAGGGTGGTGTTCGCCTCGCCGGTCCCCTTGGCGTCGGGCAGCGTCTTCTCCGGCCGCACGGTGACCGCCTGGATGGGGACGATGACCGCGTCGCCCCGGGTCTCGGCGGTGATGCGCACCTCGGAGGACATCCCGGGCAGGACGCCCGGCGGGCGGGAATCGAGGGCCACCTTGACCGGGAAGGTGGTGACCTCGGACTCCGTCCCCGGATTCTTGATCGTCGCCTTCTGGGCGATCTCCACCACCGACCCCTCGAAGGTCTGACCCTCGAGAGCGTCCACGCTCAGCTCCGCCCGCTGGCCGTTCTTGAGGAAGACCACCTCGTGCTCGCCGACCTCGATCTTGACCTGCATGTTGCTCAGGGCGGCCACGGTCATCACCGTGTCCTCGTTGAAGTCCGAGCCGCGCACCCGCTCGCCGATCTCGCGCGACAGCTCGATGACGTTGCCGTCGATGGGAGAGATGAGCTCGGTCCGGGAGAGGTTGGTCTCTGCCTGCTCGTAGAGGGCGACGGCGCTGGTGTAGCGCTCCTTGGCCGAGGCGAGCCGCGCCAGGGCGCCGTCGGAGTTGGCCTTGGCCAGGTCGAGCTCGGCGGTGGAGGACATGCCCCGGTCGGCCAGGGCCTTGGTCCGCTTCAGCTCCAGGGCGTAGCGATCGACGTCGACCTGGGCGTTGGCGATGTCCCCCTTGGCCGCCCCGGCGCTGGCCAGCGCCTGCTTGGCCTGGGCCTGGAAGGGCCGGGCGTCGATGCGGGCCAGGACCATCCCCTTCTTCACCGGATCGCCGTTCTTCACGAAGAGCTGCAGCAGGTCGCCGGAGAGGTTGGAGGAGATCTTCACCGTGGTCACCGATTCGATCTTCCCCGCGCCCACCACCACCCGCGAGATGGCGCCCTTGCGGGCCTTGGCCGTCTGCACGTCCACCGCCGGGGGCGGCCGGTCCCTCAGCCCGCCGACAGCGATGGCCACCACGCCGAGCCCGATCAATCCGAGAATGACACCCTTCCACCAGGTCATGGCTTGGCTCCGTTGGCGATGGTTCCCATGGCGCGCTCAAGGTTGGCCCGGGCCACCTCGACATTGGCGCGCGTCTGCAAAAGGCTCAACTCGGCGGAGAGCACCTTCACCTGGGCGTCCCGGACGTCCAGGGTATTGCTCGCTCCGGCCTTGAAGCGTTCCTGGAAGTACTCCAGGTTCTTCAGCGCGGTGACCCGGTTGTCGGTGAGGACGCCCAGGGCCTCGAGCTGCTGGGCGAGCGCGGAGAGCGCCGTCCGGATCTGCCCGGCGACGTCCCGCTCGGTCTGCGCGTAGGTGACCTTGGCCGAGGCGAGGATCCACTCCGCCTGGCGCACGGTGGCCGGCGTGGAGAGCCCGTCGAAGAAGTTCCAGGTCAGCGTCAGCCCGGTCTGCCAGATGCTGTTCTTGTTGAACTGGAAAAACGTCTCGTCGGCGGTGTTGGACTGCCGATTGTACTGCGCGTAGAAGTTGAGCCGCGGGATGTAGCCGGCGTTGTTGATCCAGATCCCGGCCTTGGCCGCATCGATCTGCGCCAGGGTGGCCTTGAGGATTCCGCGCTCCTTCCGGGCGACGTCCAGCGCGGCGTCGAAGGCGGGCGGCGGCGGGGTGGGCTGCGTCCAGGCGGCCGGCTCGACCGCCACCAGCTGCTCGGTCTCGTCGCGGGCGATCCACGAGGCCAGGTCCGCCTGTGCCTGGATCACCACCTGTCGCTGCTGGATGGCGTTGTTCAGGTCGGTCCCGTAATTGACCTGGGCGGCCAGGGCGTCGCCCTGCGTCCCGCGGCCGGCCTCGTAGAGCGCGGCGGCGCGATCCCAGAGCTCCTTGCTCTTGCGCGCCGTCTCCTCGAGCACGGCCAGTGACTTCTGCGCCGTGTAGAGGACGTAGAAGCGCCGCACCGCCTCCAGGTCCGAGGCCTCCATGAGGTCCTCGGCCTGACCCTTGGCGGCCGTCTCCTGCGCGCCGGACTGGGCCAGCG
Organism: Myxococcaceae bacterium; assembly: GCA_035622755.1. Classification (GTDB taxonomy): domain Bacteria; phylum Myxococcota; class Myxococcia; order Myxococcales; family Myxococcaceae; genus JADGRA01. The sequence goes on along the minus strand of DASPUU010000253.1, from coordinate 10,064 downwards.
TGTACCACTTGCCCACGTCGACCAAGACCTGGCTGATGAACAGCTGCAGGCTGAAGGTGTTGGCCACGGTCGCCACCAGGACCTGCCCGTTGACCACGTAGGGGTTCGCCTCCGAGCTCCAGCGCCGCGCCGCCCCGAGACCGAGCTGGGCCTGCGGAAACAGGACGCCGCGATTGATGGCCACCTGCTCGTAGGCCTGACGCCAGGTGAGCTCCTGGGTCACCGCGGCGAGGTTGTTGCGCGCCTCCTTCCGGACCTCCTCGAGGGTGATGGGCGTGGGCGTGGACGTGGGCGCGGCGGCGACGACCAGGGACAGGAGGAGGCCGGTCACTGGCCACCTCCGGCCGGGAGCCCGAGCCCGAAGACGCACAGCTGGGCGAGGAACAGACAGGCGCCCACCAGGAGTCCCTGGCGCCGGCGCATGCCCACCACCGCGGCGAAGCCGATGCCGATGAGCAGGGCAGCCCAGATGTGGAAGAAGTCGATGCCGGAGAGGATGCGCATCAGCTTGGGAGAGTGCACGTGGAGGATGGCCAGGGACGAGGGAACGAGCGTGGCCGCACGATCCTCGCTCAGCGACGACTGGACCAGGGCCACCAGCCCGTAGAGGAGCTTGGACAGTGCGATGGGCAACATCCCCACCGCCGCCGCGGTGAAGAACGCCTGGAAGGTCCCCTTCTTCCCCAGGAGCCAGGCCAGGACGGCCAGTGCCACGGCGATGCCGAGCACCATCAGGGCCGGGAGCACCAGCCCCCCGGCGATGCCGGTCACCAGCCGGAGTCGCTCCGCCTGCTGGATCTGGTCGGCCAGGTCGGCCTCGGGCATCCCCTTGAGCTGCCCGCTCGCGTCCAGCTTCTGAATGATGGCCGGCGCGGCGTTCCATCGCACGGCGAAGGAGGCACCGGCGAACGCGGTGGCGAGCGAGAGCAGCACCACCGGCCACAGGGGACGCCTCACCTCGATGGCTGCCGGGACACCCTCCGCCGGGTTGGTCAGGACCTGGGTGAGCAGGAGCGCCATCGTGCGACGCGGCTTACGAAGGGAAGACACGAGCGATTGCCAGCCCGCCCCGGGGGCACGAAGACCGGCCAAATCCCGCGGTGTTGCGCTCTGTAGCAGAATTTTTGCCCCGCCTTGAAGGGGGGTGTAAACGCCAGAGAAGACGAGGTCGCCGCCGGCGCCCGCGGAGGACCGCCCGAGGATGGTCGACAGCAGCGACTTGGGGCAGGTCCTGGCCGAGGCGGAGGACATCGCGCGCTCGGTCAGCCAGACGCTGACCTCCGCGCATCTCGTCCTGGCCCTCTTCACCGTGGACAACCCCGGGGCGCGCCTGCTGCGCGAGCGCGGCATCGACGAGGACGCGCTGCTGGCGCGGCTCACCGGGACCCCCGTCGAGCCGGAGGGGACGCTCGCCGAGCTACAGGCCCGCGCCGGCGAGATCGCCCGGCACTGCGGCTCGTCCGAGGTGGATTGCCTCCACCTGCTCATCGCCGTGACGCGCGTCCGCTGCGCCGCCCAGGCGCTCCTCGGCGCCGCCGGTTTGGACCTCACCCAGCTCCGGAACACAGCCCTCTCCTACTTCCTGAGCGGCCGAATGCCGCGCAAGCTCGTCCAGCGCGCCCAGGTCCCGCCGCCCGCCCCGGTCGCCCTGCCGCGCGCCGCAGCGGTGCCCCAGCGTCCGGCGGCGGCCGTCGCCGTGGCGGCCGCGCTGCCGCTGGTCTCCCCCCGGGACCTGGTCGATCCCGACGTGGCTTCACCGGAGCCGGCTCCGGAGCCCGTGACGCTCCGTGTCGTGCCGTCCGCCCGGGAGGACCCGGCCGCGCTCGATGCCCAGGCATTCCCCCTCCTCACCCAGCTCGGCCGCAACCTGACGGCACTGGCTCGTGCCGGCCGGCTCGACCCGGTGGTCGGCCGCGGGCGGGAGATCGACGAGGTCCTGGACGTCCTCGGCAAGCGACGGGCGAACAACCCCTGCCTGGTCGGTGACCCGGGGGTGGGAAAGACGGCGGTGGTGGAGGCGGTGGCCCAGCGCCTGCTGGCATCCCCGGGACCGCTGGGCCGGACCGTCCTCGTCGAGCTGTCCACGGCCGACCTGGTCGCCGGCACCTCGCTGCGGGGCTCGCTCTCCGAGCGGCTGAACGGCCTCAAGGACGAGATGCGGCGAGCAGAGGGGCGGGTGGTGCTCTTCGTCGACGAGATCCACACCCTGGTCGGAGCGGGCTCGACCGGCGAGGGCGCCCAGGACGCCGCCAACGACCTCAAGAGTGCGCTCGCCCGCGGCGAGTTCCCCTGCATCGGGGCCACCACCCACGACGAGTTCCGGCGCTTCTTCTCCAGCGACGCCGCGCTCGAGCGCCGCTTCACCGCGGTTCCGGTCCGCGAGCCCTCGGTGCCGGAGACGGTGGAGATCCTGGCCGGGCTCCTCCCCCGCTACGAGTCCCACCACGGCGTCCGCTACACCCGCGCCGCGCTCGAGGCTGCCGCCAGCCTCGCCGCCCGCTACGTCACCGACCGGTTTCTCCCCGACAAGGCGGTGTCGGTGGCCGACCTGGCCGGCTCGCGCTGCGCGCGCGCGGGACGGCGGACGGTGGAGGCCGAGGACGTGGCCCAGGTGGTGGCCCGCCTGGCCGGGCTCCCGGTGGAGCGCCTCCTCACCGGTGACCCGGGGCGCCTCCTCCGCCTCGAGGAGGAGCTGGCTCAGCGCGTGGTGGGCCAGCCCGAGGTGGTGGACCGGGTGGCCAAGGTCGTCCGGCGCAACTACGCCGGCTTCGCCAGCCGCCGCCCGATGGGCAGCTTCCTCTTCCTCGGCCCGACCGGGGTGGGCAAGACGGAGATGGCCCGCGCGCTGGCGGAGGTTCTCTTCGGCAGCCGGGAGGCCCTCGTTCGCCTGGACATGAGCGAGCTCTCCGAGGCGCACGCCACCGCGCGGCTGGTGGGAGCGCCGGCCGGCTACGTCGGCTACCAGGATGGCGGCCAGCTGACCGAGGCGGTGCGGCGCCGCCCGAGCTCGGTGGTGCTGCTGGACGAGCTGGACAAGGCCCACCCGGACGTCCAGATGGTGCTGCTCCAGGTCCTCGAGGAGGGGCGCCTCACCGACGGGCGGAGCCGCTCGGTCGACTTCTCCAACACGGTGGTCATCCTCACCTCGAACCTGGGCGCCCAGGCCTTCTCCGAGGTCCGGCCGCGGGTGGGCTTCGGCGGTGCGGGGGTCGAGGGCGAGGACGCCGCCTCCGCCGTGGCCGCGGCCCGCAAGGCGCTCCCGGCCGAGCTCTGGAACCGGCTCGACGACCGGCTCGCCTTCCGTCCGCTCGAGCCCTCCGACCTGGCGCGCATCGCCCGGCTCCTCCTGGACGACAGCAGCCGGCGCCTGGCGTCGGAGCGGGGCATCGCCTTCGCCGTCGACGACGCGGCCATCCGCCTGCTCGTGGACAGCGGCCTCGACCCGTCCCTGGGGGCCAGGCCCCTGCGCCAGGCGGTGGAGCGGCTGGTCGAGGGGCCCCTGGCGGAGGCCATCCTGGCCGGCGAGTTCGCGCCCGGGGACCGGGTCCGCGTCTCGGCCGGCGGAGGGACGCTCCGCTTCCGGCGCGACGCCGGGCGCTGAGGCTCCGGGGCACGGCCCATGGGCAGCCCGCATCGCCCTCGCCTCCTCGTCGTCGGCCTGGGCCGGCTGGGCGGGGCGCTGGCCTCGCAGCTGCAACGCGCCGGATTCCAGGTCCGCGTCCGGACCCGGTTCGCCTCCGGGCGGCGGACGGCGAAGGGGCTCGGCCTGCGCGAGGCCGGCGAGGCAGATCTGAGGAAGGCGCGCATCTGCCTGCTCACCGTTCCGGACGGCGCGTTGGGCGCGGTGGCGTCAGCGCTCGCTCCCGCCCTGGCACGGGAGGCGGCGCTGGTCCACTGCTCGGGGGCGCTTCCGCTCGACGTCCTGCACGGTCCGGCCGGCGGCCGCGCCACTGGCTCGTTCCACCCCCTGGTGGCCGTCTCCGGCTCCGACACGCCGCTCGCCGGTCACGCGGTGGCGGTGGCCACCCGCTCCCGCTGGCTGGCCCCCGAGCTGGTCCGGCTCGCCCGCGCCCTCGACCTGCACCCCCTGAGGGTGCCGGAGCGAGGCCGGAGCGCCTACCACGCGGGCGCCTCGCTCGCCGCCGCCGGGCTGGTCTCTCTCCTCGACGCCGCGGTCGAGACCTGGGTCTCCGCAGGTGTCGACCGGGCCTCGGCGGAGAAGGCGCTCCTCGGCCTGATGGGCTCAGCCCTGGCCGGGGTGAGGGCGCGGGGACTCCGGCGAGGCCTCACCGGCCCCGTCGTCCGGGGCGACGCGGACGTGGTGCAGGGCCACCTGGCCCACCTGCCGGCCGAGGTGGCTCCGCTCTACCGGATGCTCATGCACCGAGCGCTGGAGCGCGCCGCCCCGGGGCTGCCCCGTCCGGCCGCCCTCCGCCTGGCCCTCCTGCTCGGTCCCGCCCGGAGGCCGTCGCGGCGCCGGGCCCGGCGCTGACGAGGGGAACGCCAACGTTCGAGGGCAGGCCGACATATCGCCGTGGTCCGCCGCTGCCCACGCCCTTGACCCCTGCCAGGACCGCTGCTCTGCTCCCTGGCGAACCGGCCTTGGGGGCCACGGCCATGCGCTCTCGCGCCCTCTCGCTGTCCCTGCTCGCTGGAGACGCGCGGCGTGAACCCGCCGACGACGCCCTCGTCTCCGCGGAGCGGCAGGCGCTGGCCGGCGTCCGGGCGGCCTGGGAGCTCCTCATCCGGCGCCATGATCGCGCAGTGCGCGTGGCGCTGCTCGCCCGCGGCTTCCCCGTGGAGACGGCACGGGAGATGACCCAGGACGCCTGGGCCCGGCTCATCGAGCAGAGCCGGCGCGGGGCGCTCCACGAGCTGGTGCTCCCGGCCCTGGCGATTCGCCAGGCGCTGTTCCTCGCGCTCGACGACCGGCGCCGCCGGGCGGGACCGGTGGAGGACCTGGAATCCGTCCGGACCACGCCCTCCCCCGGGGCGAGCGCCGAGGAGCGGCTGGTCCACAAGGAGCAGCTGGACCGCGCCCTCGACGTGCTGCGCGGCTGCTCGCCGTCGGCGCAGCGCGTCTTCCTCCTCGCCTACCAGAGCGGCGGGATGTCCCACGGGGAGATCGCCGCCCGGGTCGGCCTGTCGCTCCAGCGCGTTCGGCAGACGCTGTGCGAGGTGCGCAGCCGGCTTCGGCGGGAGCTGGGCCATGCCTGACCGCCACCTCAGCGCCGCCGAGCTCGAGGGGTACGTCCGCAACCTGCTCGATCCGGGCGCCGAGCTCGAGCTCGAGGCGCACGTCGCGGCGTGTGAGCGGTGCGCCGCCGGGCTCCAGTCCGCCGCCCGTCTCGAGCTCCAGCTCGCCGAGATCGCCGACGCCGCCCCTCGACCCACCTGGCGGCGCGCCGCACGGCTGGCCCCCCTGGTCGCCCTCGCCGCCGGGGTGGCCGCCCTTCTGCTCATGCCCCGGGAGGTGCCGCGGCCGGTCTCGGATGACGGCGAGCCGTGGGCCCCCGACGCTCCGCGGACCCTGCAGACGACCAGCGTCCACTTCGACATCTCCGACCTCGGGCGGCGGAGCTTCCCGCGCTACGAGCAGCTCGCACCGGTGGCCGGAGTGCGCCTCGAGCGGGCCATGGCGGTCCGATGAGTCGAACCGCCCCTTCGGCCGCCCTGGCCCTTCTCGTGCTTTCCCTTCCGGTCCGGGCCCAGGACCGCGCCACCACCGGCGGCTGGTTCTCCGCCGGGTCCAACCCGGCCGGCTACGAGACCGGCGTGGACACCAAGGTGAAGTTCCGGGGGCGAGCGTCGGGCTTCGTCCGGGCACGCACCGAGGGCGCCCTCGGCTTCGGCAGCCTGATGCAGATCTTCAAGGCGACGCTCTACCGGGGGAAGCGGCTGCGCCTCACGGCCATCATCCGCACCGAGCAGGCCGCCTACGCCGCGCTCTGGATGCGCGTCGACCTTCCCGGCCGCCAGGAGGGGGCGTTCGACAACATGAGCGACCGGCCGATCCGCGGGACCACCCCCTGGATGCGCTACTCGGTCGTGCTCGACATCCCCGAGGACGCCACCGAGCTCGCCTTCGGGCTCCTGCTCGCCGGCGGCGGCACGGCGTGGATCGACGACGTCCGCCTGCAGACAGTGGACTCCTCGGTCCCGGTGACGGCCCTGCCCCGGCTCGACTACCCGGAGAAGCCGTCCAACCTCGATTTCGAGGACGAGCCCCGGGCGCCCGACCCGCCGGGGAAGGCGGTGAGCAACGGCTCCCTTCTGCCTTCGACGCCGGACAGAGAAAAGACGGCCCCGGCGGCGAGGGGAGATTGAGAGCCGCCGGAGCCGTGCCCTCCCCGGAATGGGGAGAAGCCAGGGAACGCTGGTTCAACGTCCCGAGCCCTTCCGGCATATCGACCGGCCCTGCCGTCCGCACCGGCGGACCGTCCACGCCTCAGGGGGCGAGGATGATGCGCGGGCCCTGAAGCGCCTGCCGCAGCGGGGCCAGCGCCGCGTCGGACAGCGCCTCGGCCTCGGTCAGCCGGCGGAGGACCAGGACCGAGCCTGCCCCGTCCGTCGACACGGTGGCCTGGAGCTCGCCCAGCAGCGCCAGGGCGGCATCCTGCATCTGCTTTCCCGCCTCCGACGCCTGGACGGGCTTGCCTGCCTTGGCCGAGAGGTAGGCGGCGAAGCGCTCCAGCGCCGACGCCACGGCACGCGGCTCGAATCCGGAGAGGAGCTTCTCGAGCGTCCCCCGCGGCACGCTGAGCATGCGCGGCGCCCCGCCCAGCCCCAGCCGGGGGTGCAGCGGGCCCACCTGCTCGACGTCGAAGACGCCGAGCACAGCGTTGTCCGGGGCCGGCTGGCGGTAAGGGACGGTGTCCAGGAAGAGCAGCAGTGGGTCGGCGCCCTGCTGGGCGGCGCGCACCTCCTCGGCGTCGAGGGGCGGAAAGCTCTCCGGCGCCCCGGTGAAGAGGAGCGGCAGGACGGCGTCCTCCCAGAACTCGTCCGGCGCCGAGCCGGTGTGCTGCACGCCGGCGAAGAGATCGGCCAGCAGCTCGGCCAGCCGCGGCGCTCGCTCCACCTGCTCCCCGAGGCTCCGGGCGGGCTCGAGCCGGCCCAGGCTCCCCAGGAGCTGCTGTTCGAGCTGGGCGCGGGACTCGGGAGCGAGACGGCCGCCGGCGCGGGTCAGCGCGTCGCGAAGATCTCGGGCCAGCTGGTCCGGGCGGGCGGCCCACAGCTCGTCGAGCCGTCGCCGGTCGAGGCGCGCGAGCTGGAGAAAGGCCGGGTCGAAGAGCCGGGCATAGTCCTGCGGTGAGAGCCGCAGCGGGGCGCCGGCGGCGGGGGCGAAGCGCGCCTCGCCGAGCGCGCGGTGAATGTCCCGGGCCACCTCGTCCAGGCGGGCCAGCTTCGCGCGCCCGAGGGCGTCGGTGACGCTGGCGAACGGGGAGAGCATGAGCAGGGCATCCGGGAAGCCGAGCATGACGCCCTCCGGGGACTCGCGCATCGGAAACCAGAAGGCGCCGTCGGACGCAGCCAGGCGCTGGCCGAAGGCCGCCGCCAGCCCGAGGGCGACGAGCTGATGCTCGGGACGATCGGCCAGGTAGGCGCCTCGGAGGAGCTTGATCACCCCTGACTCCACTTCCGGCCAGGGTGCGACCAGGGGATCCACCGGCCGGCCCTCGACCTGGGCGAGCGAGGAGGTGAGCTGCTCGAGAGCGGCGTCGAGATGTGCCGGCGGGCGCGCCATGGGTGGGTTGCATAGCGTAGAACAGGGTAGACGTGGCGACGGGCTTGGCAGGCCGGAGACGAGCGCGTGCACGAGCCCGGTTCGGCGTGGCGCTCGCGGGGGCCCTGGCGGCCGGCTGCGCCGCGGTGGGGCCGCGCTTCGATCCGGCCATCACCGCCTCCTTCGTGCATGCCGACATGCGCAAGCTGGAGACGTCCTCGCTCGAGCTGTACTACCCGGCCGACCGTCGGTCGGAGGCGCTGCGGGTGGCCGACCGGCTCCAAGCCTGCATCGCGCACCTCCGGGCCCTGGTGCTTGCTCCCGAGCCACGGCCGCGCCTGGTGGCCTACCTGACCACCGCCCACTTCGACAACGCCTACGTCCAGCCGCCCTTCGCCGGACTGCCTCCCCAGATGGTCCTCGCCAGCCAGATGACCCTGGAGCTCTTCGACCTCTTCGACTTCGGGACCAACGGCATCCAGGACATCGCCTGCCACGAGGCGGTCCACTACGTGCAGTTCCAGCAGACGTACGAGCTGTGGTGGCTGGTGGACACCGTGCTCGGCGACGTCTACGCGCCCAACTTCATGCCCGAGAGCTGGTTCCTGGAGGGGCTGGCGACCTACTACGAGGGCCGCATCGACCGCCACGTGGGCCGGCCCCACAGCCCCCTCTGGCGCGGCCTCTTCGACTCCATCGTCGCCGAGCGCGGCGGGCAGCTCGAGCCGGGCGACCTCATCTCCACCAACCGCGAGTTCCTCCCGGTGGGCGCCAACTACCTGGTCGGGGAGTACTTCGTGAAGTGGCTCGCCCGCACCTACGGCGAGGAGAAGCTCTGGCAGGTGGTGAACATCCAGGGGCACAGCTGGCTCTCCCCGCTCGGCGTCACCCTGCGCTTCAAGGCGGTCTACGGCCTGAGCATCGGGGCGCTGGTCGGCGAGTTCGCCCAGGAGCTGGCCCGCACCGCCCAGGCCCGGAGGCGCCCGCCCGGCCAGCGGGTCATCGACCCCGACCTCGGCTACTTCGCCCGCGCGGCGTCGTCGCCGGACGGAAGCATCGCCGCCGTCCTGGTCGGGCTGGACGCGCCGGCCGAGCTGCGCCTGCGCGGCCCCGACGGCCGGCTCGTCCTCCGCCGAGCCTTGGCGCAGCTGCTCCCGGGCCGTCCCTACATCGGGACCAGCCCCCTGCGGGTCAGCGGGATGTCCTTTTCCGGGGACGGGCGGCGGCTCTACCTCGTGCTCTCGGACGTCGCCGAGGACGGGACGGACACCCCGCGCCTGCTCGAGCTCGACGCCAGGTCCGGGGGTGTCGAGCGCATCTGGGACGGGCTCGAGGGCCTGGGCGGAGGTCTCACGCCGGATGGCCGGGGCTACCTCTTCGTCCACAGCCGCGGGGACAACGCCAACCTGTTCCGTCTCGACCTGGCCTCCGGCGCGCGCACCGCGCTCACCCACTTCACCGGCAACACCACGCTCGCCGGACCGGTGGCCGCCCCGGACGGGAGCGCCATCGCCTACTCCCGCCGGGGCAGCGAGGGCTTTGACCTGTGGCTGCTCCTGCCGGACGGAACGACCCGGCCGCTCACCCGCGACGGGCGCTTCAACTACGACGCCCGCTGGCAGGACGCCTCGACGCTGGTCGCGCTGCGCGAGGTGGACGGGCGGGCCCAGGTTTCGCGCATCGACGTCCGCACCGGAGCCATCGACGTGGTCACCGACGTCCCCTACGGCGCGCTCGACCCCTTGCCCCTGCCCGCCGGCCGGCTGGCGCTGGTCAACCGCCACGGTTACGGCTGGACACTGGACGAGGTCACCCTCCCCGGGTCCCCGTCCTCGCTGCCCGCCGCCGCGGCCGCCATCGGGCCAGAGCCGATGCTGACGGCCCTGGCCATCCCTCCGCCCCCGCCCGGGGACCTCCTGCTCGCGCGCGATGCCCCGGCACCGGCCCTCGAAGGCCTGTTCATCCCCACGCTCAGGACTCCCTTCTTCCTGCTCACCACGCGCACCACCGCGGCCGGGGGCACGGAGTGGCTCCCGGTGCTCGGGGTGTCGGTGCAGGGGAGCGACCGGCTCGGGGAGAACGCCTACGCGGTCAACCTGTTCTACGAGCAGGGCGACCCGGGGCCGAGCCTGGGCATCGGCTACGGGAACTACCTCCTCGCCCCGGTGTCGCTGACGCTGGTCGGCGCCCGGGCGGCGGCGCCGGGCGTGGTGGATGACAGCCTCACCTTCTCCGCCGCGCGCACGTTCTGGACCACCCCGGTGACGCTGAGCTTCCTGGTCCTGCATCGCGACGAGGACGGGGCGCCTCCGCTCCACGCCACCCTCGGCGGCCCGGGCCT
>DASPUU010000252.1:0-6543 GCA_035622755.1 Myxococcaceae bacterium | reverse complement strand
GCCCCGAACTGCGGCGACCCGACGGACAACACCCTGCCCGCCGGCCAGCCCTGGAACAACTACAACGACGTGAACTGCCCGTAAGCCAGCTGCTGCTGTTGCTGTGACGAGGGCGGCCCCGGAGGCTTCGGGAGCCGCCCTCGGGCTTTTTGGGGGGGCCCCCGGCATCCTCCCGGCGGGGCGGCGGCGACCCGCGGCCGCGGATTCGACCCGGGGGGCCGGAGGCCAGGTGCGCGGGATCACGAGGGGTGTGGTGGCACGCCGGCCGCAACGAAAGGACCCGTGCGCGCACGGCGACGGCATCGCGGCTTCACCATCATCGAGCTGATGATCGTGGTGGCCACCCTCGGCGTGCTCGCCTCCATCGCCATTCCCGGGTTCAACCGCTTCCAGGCGCGTTCCAAGCAGGGGGAGGCGAAGTCGAACCTCAAGGCCCTCTTCACCGCCCAGCGCTCCCAGTTCCAGGAGAAGGACCGCTACCTGACCAACATCCGGATCCTCGGCTTCGCTCCCGAGCGCGGGAACCGCTACTACTACCTCCTCAATGCCACCCCGGTCTCGGTCGAGAACCGCGATCTGGTGTCCGTGGTCCAGGCCAACAGCGACGAGGGCATCGGCATCGACAAGTTCAAGTACACTGGCATCGCCACCACCCAGCCCGCCGGCGCCGCGCTCAGCGTGGCCTGGTCGGCGGCCGCCACCGCCGGGCCGGCTCCCGCCGGCGTCGGCGTGACCGGCGCCTGCCCGGGCTGCAACTTCCTCGCGTCGGCCACCGGCGACATCGACAACGAGACGGTCGGCCTCGATCACTGGATCATCGCCAGCGTGGACGGCGCCGGCCCACCGGCCTGCGGCGACCCCTCCGACGCCAGCTTCCCCGCCGGCCAGCCCTGGAACAACTACAACGACGTGCTCTGCCCGTGAGGGCGGACCGGGCCCGCCCGGGCTGATTTCTTGCGCGCCCCCGGGTCTCCCTGGTGTGCTCAGCTCGCCTCCTTGGGCCTCATGAAGCGTGCGCTCGGCTTCGCCGTCCTCGTCCTCTCGGTCGCCCTGGTGGTGGCGACGCTCACCCCGCCGGAGCGCCCGCCGGCCGGCGGGCACCTCCGCCCGCTCCTGCCCCGCGCCTCGCTCCTGCGCATCGGAGGCCGCGCCTTTCTCTCCATGGTGACGGACTACTACTGGCTCCAGGCCATCCAGCTCACCGGCCGGGCGCAGACCGCCGAGGAGTACCGGGACGTCGCCGACTACGCACAGCTCATCACCGACCTCGACCCGGATTTCCGCTACGTCTACCAGTTCGCCGGGGTGGTGGTTCCCTACAACTACGGCCGCGAGCGCTGGGTGAACACCCAGGAGTCGACCGCCCTGTTCGAGAAGGGGGTGGCCAGGTTCCCCACCTGGGTCTTCCTCCGGACCCTGCTCGCCTACAACATCAGCGTCTTCCAGAAGGACTACGCGCGGGCCGCGCGACTGCTCGACGAGACGACGCACCTTCCCGGAGCGCCCCCCTACCTTCCCCTCCTGGCCACGCGGCTCTACGCCCAGGCTGGATCCTTCGACGCCGCCGACGCCTTCGCCACCCAGTTCGCCGCCGCGGCGGCCGACCCGGAGACGCGCGCCGCCTTCGAGCGGCGGAAGCAGGAGATCGCGCTGGAGCGCATCCTTCGCTCGCTCGACGAGGCGGTGGTCGCCTACCGCGAGCGAGAAGGGCGCCTTCCGGCGAGGATCGCCGACCTCGTCTCCGCCGGGCTGGTCTCCTTCGCTCCCGAGGATCCGCTCGGGGGGAGCATCTACCTCGGTGAGGACGGCCGGACCTACTCCACCTCCCAGGAGCACCGGCTCGAGGTCTACGACCCCCTCAAGGACGAGAAGCGGTGAGCCACCCCCCCGTCGAGCTCCACGCGCTCTCCAAGACCTACCGGCTGGGGTTCTTCCTCAGCCGGCAGGTCCGGGCCCTGGAGAACCTGGACATGGTCATCGAGGCCGGCCAGGTCTACGGCCTGCTCGGTCCCAACGGCGCCGGCAAGTCGACGACCATCAAGATCGTCATGAACTTGGTGCAGCCCACCGACGGGACGGCGCTGCTCTTCGGGCGCGCCCCCACCGACACGGCGGCCCGCCGTCAGGTGGGCTTCGTCCCGGAGAACCCCGCCCCCTACGAATACCTCACCGGCCGCGAGTTCGTGGAGCTGGCAGCGCACCTGGGCGGGGTGCCCCGGGCCGAGGTCCGGACCAGGACGCTCGAGGTGCTGGAATCGGTGGGCATGGCGCGCGCCGCGGACCTCCAGATCCGCCGCTACTCCAAGGGGATGATCCAGCGGGTGGCGCTGGCCCAGGCGGTGGTTCACCGGCCGCCGCTGCTCATCCTCGACGAGCCGACGTCCGGCCTGGACCCCGTTGGCCGGAGGATGGTGCGGGACTTCATCCTCGAGGAGCGCAAGCGCGGGACGACGGTGCTCTTCTGCACCCACATCATCCCCGACGTCGAGGCGCTCTGCGACCGGGTGGCGGTGCTGGTCAACGGCCGCCGGGTGCGGGAGGGCCGGGTGGCCGACCTGCTCACCGGCGCCACACCCCAGGTGGAGATGGTCATCGAGGGCCTGAGCGAGCGGCAGCTCCGCGAGCTGGGCCGGACGCTGGACGAGGTCCAGGCGCTGGAGGCGCGCCTCCGGGTTCGCTGCAGCGATGCCGAGGCCCAGCAGCTCCTCGGCCAGGTGCTCCGGGCGGGTGGCCGGGTGTCGTCGCTCGAGCCGGCCCGCTTCACCCTGGAGGACCTGTTCCTCGAGGCGCTGAGCGAGGCCCGCCAGGGAGCCGTCGGAGGGGAGATCCTGTGATCCGCTCCTTCCTGGCCATCGCCTACAACGGCTTCCGCGAGGCTCGGCGGAACCGGGTGACCCTGGTGCTCGCCTTCTTCGCCGGGCTGCTCCTCCTCTCCTCCTCCCTCATCACCGACATCACCGTGGCCACCTTCGACCGGGTGCTGATCGACATCGGCCTCGGCGGAATGGGCATCATCCTCGTGCTGCTCGCCGTCTTCCTCTCCACCGGGCTTCTCGCCCGGGAGATCGAGCGGCGGACGATCTTCATGGTGGTGGGCAAGCCGGTGTCGCGCGGGCTCTTCCTGGTGGCGCGCCTGGCCGGGAACATGCTCACCCTGACCATCCTCCAGGTGCTGATGGGGGCCCTGCTCCTGGTCGAGTTCCGGGTGCTGCACACGGCCATCACCTGGCCCACCCTCCTGGCGATGGGGATGCTCTGGCTCGAGCTCCTCCTCCTGTCGTCGGTGGGCTTTCTCATGTCCAGCTTCACCGGCCAGATGACCTCGGCCTTCGTCACGGTGAGCATGTTCTTCGTCGGCCACCTCTCCGGGGACATCTACACCTTCGCCCAGCGGTCGAAGAACGAGGCCCTGCGCGCCCTGGGGAAGGTCGTCTACTACGTCCTTCCCAACCTGGAGCGGTTCAACCTCCGCGCCCAGGCCAGCTACGGACTGGTGGTGCCGGCGCGGGAGTGGCTGGCCTCGGCCGTGTACGGGGTGGCCTACTCCGCGGTGCTCATCTGGCTGGCGGTGCTCGCCTTCCGGCGCCGCGACTTTCGCTGATCTCTCAGGGCTTGGCCGCGGCCGCCCCGCTGAGCAGGGGCAGCGGCTGCTCGGCCAGGAAGGCCTCGAGGTCCGCGTCGGCGCGGGCCAGGTGCTCCGGCCGGTGGGCCTCGGCACAGGCCCGCCGGAAGGTGAGGACCTCGAGATCCCAGGGTACCCACGGCTCGAGGGGGGCGAGGATTTCGGTGCACCGCGCATCGAGCGGCTGCCGCCGGGCGATGGCCACCCGCGTCTCCATGCGCAGCTCGTCCAGCGCGCGCAGGGCGAAGGGCTGGGAGAGAGCGGCCAGCATCCGGTCCGCGGCCGGTTTCCCCTGGGCAGCGAGCTGCTCGGCCACCCCGAGCGCCCCCCGCATGAGAGACGGCGCCGGCCAGGGCGCCCCGCGGTAGGCGACCAGCGCCGACTCCATGGCCGCGAGAGCGTCGTCCGTCCGGCCCTGGCGGAGCCTGAGCCGCGCCAGGAGCGCGTCCGCCTCCACCGGCTGCCAGAGGCGGATGACGGCGATGTCCTCCTCCGCCGCCGGGTCCCCGACCTCGGCCCGCGCCTCGGCGCGGAGGACGCGGTCGGTGGCGGTGACCGGCTCGCCGCCGAGCGCCTGCCACTCGGCCACCGCCCGGGCGGTGTCGCCGGCGAGGTAGGCCAGCTGCGGCGAGAGCCGGCGTTGGAGGGCCTCGGCCACCCGGGCCGGGCGCTTGGGCGCGTAGCCGAGCGAGCCGTAGATGGCCACCCGCTCGGCCTCGACCTTGGCCCACCCCACCTCACCCGGCGTCAGGTGGGGCCGGTCGTCGCGCAGGGTGCGAGCCACCTCGCGCAGCTGCTCCACCTCGAACTGGTCGAATCCGACCGACCGGGCGAAGGCGAACTCGATGAAGGTCTGGTCGTCGGTGTTCATCCGGGACTGCCCGGACCGGGCCAGCGCCCGGAGCGTCCGGTCCCCGGCGGTGTAGCGGGCGAGGAAGCCCTCGGCGTCGGTTCCGCGCCACACGTCGAGGAGCCCGGAGCGGTAGGGCTCCTGGCCGAGCCTTTCCCTGAGGCGGACCAGGTCGTGGACCAGCGGGCGGGTCGCGCCGACGAGGAGGAAGTCGGCCACGTGAACCTGCCAGGCCTCGACGTGCGGGAAGACCTCGGCCAGCGTGGCGATGATGCTCTGGATGGTCTCGTTGTCGATGTCGTAGGCCTGCACCCACTGCACGAACAGCCCGTCCGGGGTGAGGCGCTCCCGGGCGGACCGGTAGTACTCGCGGGTGAAGAGGCTGGCCACCCCGGCCCGGTAGGGGTTCGAAGGCTCGGAGAAGATGACGTCGTAGCGATGCGGGGTGGTGAGCAGGACCTCCCGGGCATCGCCGATGAAGGTGTGGACCTTGGGGTTGGTCAGGGCATCGCGGTTCGCCAGGGCGGCCGCCCGGGCCACGTCGAGCACCGCCGGCTCGAGCTCGACCACGTCCAGCCGCTCCAGCGTCGGGACGGCCGCCATCCAGCCGGCGGTGGTTCCCGTTCCCATCCCCACCACCAGCGCCGTCCTCGCACCCGGGTGGAGGAGCGGACCGAGCAGGCCGCTCATCACCATGTTCGCCGCATCGTTGCGCGCGTTGCCGTCGCTCTTGCCGTTGACGATGAGAGAGAGCCCGTTGCGGTCGTCCACCGCCACCGCGCTCTCCACGCCCTCCCGTTCCCAGCGGATGGCGCGGCGGGAGGCATGGAGGAAGCGCTGGGCGAGCTGTGGCGTGGCCACCCGCTCCACCGCCACCCGGCCGACGCCGATCGGCGTGTGGCGCCAGGCTGCGGTCGGCCCCTCGGCGCGGGCGACCAGGACGGAGAGGACGACCAGCGCCCCGCCGGCGGCGAGGACCCCGGGGCGGAGCCCGGGGCGCTGGGCGAGCAGCAGGGCGCCGGCGCCGAGCAGGCCGAGGAGCACCACCACCAGCCGCAGGCAACCGGGGGCGGTGAGGAGCGGCAGCAGGCCGAAGCCCCCGGCGAGGGAGCCGGCGATGGCTCCCGCCGTGTTCCAGGCGTAGGCCAGGCCGATCTGCCGGCCCACCTCGCGCCGGCCGCGGCCGAGCAGCCCGATGAGCAGGGGGAACTGGTAGCCGGCCACCAGCGCCGCCGGGAGCACGCCGAGGCAGGCGAGCACCGCCCAGCCCCCGACGAAGCCGCTGAATCCCAGGTTGCCCAGCGGCCGGAGGACGACGGCGAGCAGGGCGATGCGGTCCCCGAGCAGAAGAGGCAGCCCGAGGGCCACCGCCTCGAGCAGGCTGGTGAGGGCGAAGCCGGCCAGCGAGGCCGGACGCCCCGGGTCGCGGAGCGCATAGACCGCCCCGCCCAGGCCGATCCCCAGGAGGGCCACCGCCAGGATGAGGCCGAACGCGAAGACGGTGCCGCCCAGGAGCGGGCCGAAGAGGCGGAACCAGACCATCTCCATGAGGAAGAAGGCGAAGCCGACCAGCGCCGCGGCGGCGAGCACGAACCCCGCCGGAGCCGGGGCCGGCCCAGCGCCATCGCCCGCGCCGGCCGGCGGAACGGGAGCCCCCGCCTCCACGGCCCCGGCGAGCCTCCGGGAGAGGGCGCGCGCGCTGACCGCGACCAGGAGGTTGACCAGGCAGGCCGACCAGAGGGTGCGGCGCGTCCCGAGCACCTCGAGGAGGAGGAAGGTGGAGAGGAGACAGCCGGCCAGGGCGCCGAGGGTGTTCACCCCGTAGAGCAGCCCCACCGACCGGCGGGCCTGGTCCTCCTCGCGGGCGGCCGCCCGCACCGCCGCCGGGAGCGTCCCGCCCATGAGCAGCGTCACCGGGAGGAGCACCAGCGCGGCCAGGAGCAGCCGGACCAGGGTCGCCCCGCCCAGGCCGAGCACCACGCTCCCCCCGAGCGCCACGTAGATGCGCCGCGCCCCAAAGAGCAGACCGGGGGTGGCCGCGGCTAGCAGGGCCACCGCCCCCTCGAGCTGG
>DASPUU010000251.1:0-18901 GCA_035622755.1 Myxococcaceae bacterium | reverse complement strand
CCCTCGGCCCCGAGCAGCTCGTCCGCCACCCGGTGGATCGATTCCAGGAGAAGGATCTTCAGTCCAGCCATGACGCGCCGAGCCTAACCGGGAGCACCGGCTCCTGTCGGGCTGAGAAGAGCTACCGCAAATCTTGCGTCGGGATGACCGGCTTCGCATGGCCTGCGGGGCGGCGCCGCCACTTGCCGGCTCGTGCCTGCGCACGCCACGTGCACCGCCTGGCGCGTCCTTCCCCCCGGACGAGGGTCCTCGATGCCCCAGGAGATCTTGCTCGGCGACGAGGCGGTCGCACGCGGCGCCATCGACGCCGGCGTCACCGCGGCCTACGCCTACCCGGGCACACCGGCGACGGAGATCTTCGAGACCCTCGACGCCTACGTGAAGGAGCACCACCTGCCCGTCCGCAGGCTGTGGTCGACCAACGAGAAGGTGGCGCTGGAGGAAGGCGTCGGCGTCTCGTACTCGGGCAAGCGAGCGCTGGTGTCGATGAAGCACGTCGGGCTGAACGTGGCCGCCGATCCGTTCATGAACGCCGCCGTGGCCGGTGCGCACGGCGGGCTGGTGGTGGCGGTGGCCGACGACCCGTCGATGCACTCGAGCCAGAACGAGCAGGACTCGCGCCACTTCGCCGACTTTGCGCAGGTGCCGTGCCTGGAGCCGTCGAGCCAACAGGAATGCTACGACTTCACCCGCCAGGCGTTCGAGCTCTCGGAGAGCGCGGGCGTGCCCGTTCTCCTCCGCCTGGTGACGCGGCTGGCTCACAGCCGGGCCGGGGTCACCCTCGGCGAGCGGCGGCCGGAGAACCGGGCCAGGCCGTGCCCCGACCCCGGCCTCTACACGCTCATCCCGGTCAACGCGCGGCGCGCCTACGCCAGGCTACTCGACAAGCAGAAGGCGCTGGCCGAGTGGAGCGAGGGCCACGCCGCCAACGCCCTCACCCTGGCCGGGGACGGCAGGCCGGGCATCCTGGCCAGCGGGCTGGCGTTCAATTACCTGGCCGAGGCGCTCGGCTCTCGGCTGGCCGAGTACAACGTGCTGCGCATCGGGGCCTATCCCCTCCCGGTGAAGAAGATCCGCCGGCTCATCGATGCATCGAGCGAGGTGTGGTTCGTCGAGGAGGGCTACCCGTTCATCGAGCGCTACGTGAGCGCGCTGGGGCTGTTCCGGGAGAAGCCGCTCCGGGGACGCATGACCGGGGAGCTGCCGCGGTGGGGCGAGCTGTCTCCCGACGTGGTGAGGCGAGCCTTCGGACTTCCGGGTGGGCCCTCCCTGACCGTGGCCGGCCTCGACGAGGTGATGGTCCCGCGGCCGCCCCGGCTCTGCGACGCCTGTCCGCACACCGACGCCTATGCCGCCATCAAGGAGGTGCTCGGGGAGCTCGGGCCGGGGACCCGGGTGATGGGCGACATCGGCTGCTACGCGCTCGGCTACCTTCCGCCGCACCAGACCATCCATTCCTGCCTGTGCATGGGCTCGTCCATCGGCATGGCCATCGGCGCGGTGCATGCCGGCATCAGCCCCTCGATGTGCGTCATCGGCGACGGCACGTTCACCCACTCGGGCATGGCCCCGCTCCTGGATGCGGCGCACGGGGACATCAACATCAAGGTCTTCATCCTCGACAACAGCATCGTGGCCATGACCGGCGGCCAGCCCACCATGGCCACCGACCAGCAGGTGGTGGACCTGGTGGCCGGCCTGGGCGTGCGGCGGGAGCACATCCGGGTCATCACGCCGGTGCCGCAGAAGCACCCGGACAACGTCCGCGTCATCCGGGAGGAGCTGGCGCACCACGGCCTCTCGGTGATCATCGCGCGCCGGGCCTGCGTCACCTTCGCCCGCACCATCAAGGAGCAGGAGCGCGAGCGAAGGGCGGCCCGGGCATGACCTTCGACCTCGTCCTGGGCGGCGTCGGCGGCCAGGGAGTGCTCTCCATGGCCTACGTCCTCGACCACGCCGCCGTGGACGCCGGGCTGCAGCTCAGGCAGACGGAGGTGCACGGCATGGCCCAGCGGGGCGGAGCGATCTCCGCCTTCGTGCGCATGTCCGACGGACCGGTGCTCAGCGACATCATCCCCGAGGGGCGGGCGCAGGCCGTTCTCTCCGTCGAGCCGCTCGAGGCGCTGCGGTACCTGAACCGGATCGACCCCGACGGCTGGGTGGTGACCGATGTCACGCCGCTGGTGAACATGCCCGGCTACCCTGATCCGTCCGCGCTGCTGGCGGTGCTCTTCCGGCTCCCGCATCTCATCGCCGCGGACGCCACCCGGCTGGCGCTGAAGGCCGGGGCGATGAAGGCCCAGAACATGGTGGTGCTGGGCATGGCCTCGCCGCTTCTTCCGCTGTCGGTCAAGCTGCTCGAGAAGCACGTCCAGGGCCTGTTCGCACCCCGGGGCGAGCGCCTGGTGAAGGCCAACCTGGCGGCCTTCCGCATGGGGGTGGCGGCCGGAGCCATGACGGTGGAGCTGGTCAATCGCGGCATCCCGCAGGGCGTGGCCGCCCGGGTCGTCTCCCGGCTGGATTTCGAGCCGGCGCCGGTGACCGACCGGGTGGTGGCCGCCTGGACGGAGCGGCTGAGGAGACCGGACGGGGCGACGCTGGCGGCGCACCTGCTCGCCTCGCGGGACATGCTGCCGCTGGATGTGGCCGTTCCGGGCTCGCTGCGCGGGCTGGCGTCCACCGCCGGTGCCTGAGCCCAGGAGGAGGCCCCGGTGACGCCAGTGCTCGAGCGACTGGGAAGGCTCGCCCACGCCGCGCACGCCGAAGAGCGCCGGGTGCTCCTGGAGCCCGAGCTGTACGACGTCCTGAGCGCCGCCGGCATCGGAGCTCCGGCGCACGTCTGGATTCCACCGGACACGCCCGCGCCGGCGCTGCCGCCGCCCCTGGCCCGCGGCCCGGTGGTGCTCAAGGTCGTCTCGCCGGACATCGTCCACAAGAGCGACCTCGGCGGCGTGCGCTTCCTCGACGGCGCCCAGGTGACGGCCGAGCTGGTGACCGGCTTCCTCGGCCAGGTGAGCGAGGCGTTCCAGGCGGCCCGGGGGCGGAAGCCGGACGTCCGCGGCGCGCTGGTGATGGCCGCGGTGGATGTCGACCGCGCACGCCTCGGCGGGGAGGTGCTCGTCGGCCTGCGCCACACGCGCGACTTCGGCCTCGTGGGGGTGGTGGGGATGGGCGGGGTGAAGGCCGAGCTCTTCGGGAGCCGGCTGCCGCGCGAGGAGGCGACCGCCCTCTTCGCCCCCGAGGATGTCGAGGCCGCCCTCGTCGAGGTGAGGAAGACGCTCGTCTACCGCGACCTCGCCGGTCAGCTCCGCGGCAGCTCCGCGGCGCTGGACGACGATGCCTGGCGCTCCCTGCTCTCGGTCCTCGCCGCCCTGGCCGGCGAGGTCGACGGGCTGCGCATCGACGAGCTGGAGCTGAATCCGCTCGTTCTCTCCCGCGAGGGACGGCTCCTGGCCGTGGATGCGATGGCCCGCCTCGCCGAGGTCGCGCCCCCCGCTCCCCCCCGCCCCCTGGTGAAGCTGGACGCCTTCTTCCGTCCTCGCACCATCTGCGTGGCCGGCGTCTCGGGCCAGGGGCTCAACATGGGCCGGGTCATCCTGCGCAACCTGCTCCGGGACGGCTTCCCGGTCGACCGGCTCTCGGTGGTGAAGCCGGACGAGTCCGAGGTGGATGGAGTCCGCTGCTTCCCCTCGCCGGAGGCCCTGCCCGAGCGCGCCGACCTGGCGGTGCTGGCCGTCCCCGCCGGGGCGCTGCCCGGGCTGTTCGAGGCATTCGTCCGGCACGACCGGGCGGACGGTCTCATCGTCGTCCCGGGGGGGATGGCGGAAAGAGCGGGCGGCGCGGAGACGCAGCGCCGGCTGGAGGCGATGCTGGCCGAATCACGCGCGGCGCCGGGGCAGGGCCCCCTGGTGCTCGGACCGAACTCGATGGGCGTCGTGTCGACTCCGGGCGGCTACGACACCACCTTCATCCCCGAGCACAAGCTGCCCCGGGTCCGCGGGCCGGTGCGAAACCTGGCCTTCATCAGCCAGTCGGGCGCCTTCACCCTGTCGCGGGCGAGCCACCTGACGCAGATCTCGCCCCGCTACGTGGTCAGCGCCGGCAACCAGATGGACCTGACCATCGGCGAGCTCTTGCATCACCTGGCCGAGGACGACGGGGTGAGGGTGGTGGCCGTCTACGTCGAGGGCTTCCAGCCGGACGATGGCCGGCGCTTCCTCGAGGCCGCTCGCCGCGCCCGACGAAAGGGCAAGCGCGTCGTCCTCTACCAGGGAGGGCGCTCTGCCGAGGGCGCCGGCGCCGCGGCCGGGCACACCGCGTCCATCGCCGGCGATGCGCGGGTGTGCTGGCACCTGTCGCGCGCGGCCGGGGTGCTGGTGGCCGAGAGCTTCACGGACTTCGACGGCCTGGTGCGGGTGGCCTGCACGCTCGATGGGCGGGAGGTGCGCGGGCGCCGGGTCATGCTCATGAGCAATGCCGGCTTCGAGGCGGTGGGGATGGCCGACGCACTGCGGGGGGAGACGTACGTGCTGGCACTGGCCCAGCTTGCCCCGGCGACGCGGGCCGCCGTCCGCGCCGCGCTGCACCGCTGCAGGGTGGACGAGCTGGTGGAGGTGAAGAACCCGCTCGACGTCACGCCCGGGGCGCCGGACGCGGTCCATCTGGAGATCGCCCGCGCCGTCCTCGCCGATGACGGCGTCGACGCGCTGGTGATGGGAGTGGTCCCCATGTCGCCCGCCCTGTCCACGCTCGCCGAGGCGCCGGATCCGCGGGAGACGCTGCATCACCCCGGCAGCCTCGCCCAGGGCCTTCCCGTCCTCTTCCGGGAGACGAACAAGCCGCTGGTCGCGGTGGTGGACGCAGGCGTACATTACCAGCCGCTGGTGCGGGCCCTCGAGACCGGGGGCGTGCCGGTGTTCCGTGCGGCGGACGTGGCAGTGCGCGCCCTGGGCGCGTGGCTTTAGAAACCTGGGTTTCTCCAACGGAGGTTCCAGTGAGCAAGACCATCGCGGTGCTGGGCGGTGTCGGAGCTGCGCTACTCGTCTCGGCGGCGGCCGTGGCCAAGGGCGGAGGCACGGCTTCCTACGCTCCGGCGGGCGACCTCAAGTGGGCGGACGTGCCCGACCGGCCGGGGGTGAAGCTGGCCGCTGTCCAGGGAGATCCGATGAAGGGCGCGAGCCACTTCTTCGTCAAGCTTCCGGCCGGCTACTCGGTGCCCATCCACCACCACACCCCCGACCATTACGCGGCGGTCATCTCGGGCACCCTGGTGCTCAACGACGGCCAGGACCACACCCTGCCGGCGGGCTCCTACTTCGGCTTCACCGGGAAGAAGCCGCACACCACCACCTGCTCCCAGGGCAGCGACTGCGTGATCTTCGTCGACAGCCGCGGCAAGTGGGACGTGGTGGAGGAGAAGGCGAAGAAGTAGGCGCCCGCGCCCGGGCGGTCAGGGACCGACCTCGACGACTCCATCGACGTGCTTGGAGTTGCCGGAGGCGTCGACGATGATGTTCCCGAAGGCGGTCACCGTCTGCGGGTGGCAGGCCACGCACTGGGTGACCTGCGTGACGCCCTGGTGGTAGGTCGTCCCGGCGATCTGCGGCGGGATTCCGTGGCAGCTCCCGCAGGTCGCCTGGTTCTCGCCCGCGTTCCAGATCGGGTGGCGATTGACGCTCGGGGACGTGTCCTGCGCCAGGGTCGCCCCCGCTCCGTGGCAGTACACGGTGCAGGTGGCGCTGGACCGGTCATAGCCGGCATCGGCGCCGTCGGTGCGGGCCAGCGTCCCCGATCCCGGCGGGAACACGGCGGCGGGCGGAGGCTGGTCGATGTGGCCCGGGCTGTTGAGCTCGGTGGGCACCAGGTGGCACTCGTTGCAGGCCACCGGAGAGGAGACCTTGTGCGCCGCGTCCAGGTGGCCCCGGTGCGCCCCGATGGTCGGGAGCGCCGGGTCGGTCCGGCCGAGCAGGTCCACCGGAGGCGCAGGGCTCGTGCCGCTGCCGTGGCAGCCGATGCAGCTTCCCGGGGGGGCAGCCAGGTTGACCACGCCGTTGCAGTGAAGCGGGGAGCTCGGCTGCGTCCCGACGTAGGTCGGGCGGTGGCAGGTCTGGCAGGCGGGATTCGGGTAGTGGCCCGCCGGAGGGTTCCCGTGGCAGCTGCCGCAGGGGGCCTGGTCCTGCCCCACCGCGGTCCAGACCGGATTGATGAACTGGGCGCTGGCGTCCGCGAAGGGTGCGTGGCAGTAGCTGTTGGTGCAGGTGGCGGTGCTCGAATTCCAGGAGAAGGGCCCGAGCGCCGAGCTGGCGACGATGACCGGCGCCGGCCGCTGGAGGAGCTTGCCGTCCACCTGGTAATGGCCCGGGTCGCCCGGGTAGGTGGGCTTGATGTGGCACACGTTGCAGTCGAAGCCGGTGTGCAGCCCGCCATCGGTGACGTGTGACTGGTGCGCGCCGACGGTCACCAGCGTGGTGGAGGACAGGTAATCCAGGTCCAGGGGCGGAGCGGCGTTGGTGGAGCCGTGACACATGTTGCACGCCCCGACGCCGGAGGTGTGGCAGCTCACGCAGGCCACTCCCACGGTGCCGCCGGTCAGGTTCACGCCGTGGCATCCCTGGCATCCGGTCAGGTCGTAGACGGCCTGGCGGAGGACCATGCCGTGGAACTGGTTGCTGTTGCCCGGGTCCATCCAGCCGTTGATGTGGTGGACGTAGGGCTTGGGCTTGAGCGCGCAATCGACCACCCAACTCTGGAGCTCGGCCAGCTCGGCCTCCGGGATGGCCACGTGACCGCCGGGGAGCTGCCCGCGCGCGGCCTGGAGCAGGCGCGAGTCGGCGTCCCCGGCCGCCACCCGGCGGAGCCCATCCGGGCGGCGGGCGATGGCGGCCTGGTAGCTGTCTACCCGGTAGTCCCCCTCGGCCAGGGTGGCGCCGTGGCAGGAGGCGCAGTTCGCCTGGAGCACCGGGCCCACCCCCTGGGCATAGCTGTCGTTGCACCGCGGCTGGCCCAGCTTGTCGGGCCGCGCCGAGCAGCCGGCGAGCAGGAGCATCGCCGAGAGCGGCAGCGCCCGGCCTCCGCTGGGCGCGCTCCGGCTTCGATGGGCGGGAGATGGGTTCATCGGTGGCAGTACAGGCACATCGGGTTCTTGTTGACCTCCGAGAGCGGGTGTCTCGACAGGAAGCCGGGCGGGTGCGGATTGCCGCCGGGTCCGCCCACGCGATGGCAGTTGACGCAGATCGACTGCGGCCCCTGGTCATGGCAGCTGGCGCAGGCGACGATGTCGTTCCGGGCGGCGGTACCGTGGAACTGCGGGCTTCCCGGGGTGTCCCAGCCGGCCGGGTGCGGGTCGAGCGGGTTGCCGGTGGCGGGCGTCAGGCCGGCCGAGCGGTGACACTGCTCGCAGAAGCTCACCACGTGGCACGTCTGGCAGCGCGATTCGTTCCCGCGGGCGTCGATGGAGTGCCGCGTCAGCCAGTCCCCCCAGTGGATGAAGTTCCGGTTCACCTTGTCCGGCTGGACCTCCTCGATCCTCATCGCCGCGTTCTGGGCGGCATGGCAATCGGCGCAGAAGCGCTGGGTGTGGCAGACGGTGCAGGCCGCCGAGGAGGACTGGGCGATGGGAATGTGCGCCCGGGTGAAATTCCCCTGGTGGCTGTAGACGCCGGTGGTGGGCTTGAGCGGGAAGCGGATCAGGTCCTGGTGACACACATCGCACTTGCCGGCGGCGTACTGCTGCTCGTGGTTGTGGCACCCGAGGCAGGTCTTCATCGGGGGCAGCGGCGGCTCCAGCTGGCCGCGTGCCGGGAGCACCAGGTGGCAGACGGAGCAGTTCTCGTCCTTCTCCAGATGCTTGGCGTGGTTGAAGTTGAGGTGGATGTCCCTCTGGACGTAGCCGCGCGGCTTGGCCGCGTCGTAGTGGCACATCCCGCAGTTGCCGTCCTCCTTCTGCTTCTTGTGGCAGCCGAGGCACTTGGCCTCCTTGGGGAGGACGCCGGGCTCGCCCAGCTTGGTCACGTCGAAGATGGACTCGTGGCAGGCGATGCACTCCACGCCGGCCTTGGCATGTCCGGCGTGGTTGGGGTTGATCTCGTCCGGCGAGCCCAGCACCGCATAGGCGCCGGCGCCGAGGACCAGCGCGGCCAGGAGCGCGGCCCGGATGCCGGACGTTGGCCACCTCATCGACGAGCTCCCTTCTCCGACGCAGTGAAGTCATAGGCCACGCGGGCGGTGAGGGTGAAGGCCGTCTGGTAGAGCGTGGTCGTGCCCGCCGAGCCGCTGAGCATTGCGCTCCAGCCGGAGCCGAGGAGCCAGTTGAGGCTGGCCGTCCCGACGATGGAGTCCTTGACCGCGTTGATCGGGTTCTGGAGCCAGATCCAGTCGAGATCGGCGCTCAGGCGGAGGGTGTCGGTCAACGACTGGGCGTAAAAGCCGCGCAACCCGGTGTATCCGTTCACCGGCACGAGGAGCAGCCGGGCGTCCAGGCCCACGTTCGCCTTGCGGGCGATCCGGTAGGTGACCCGGAGATCGGCCTCGTTGCCGTCTCCGCCGTCCACCCAGAGCTGCTGGTACTCGCCGTAGATGGAGAGGGGGGCGAAGACCTGCCAGAACAGGCTTGCCCCCACGGCGGTCCGCTCGGGGTAGGCGAAGACGGTGAACATCGAGGTGAGCGGCAGGGAGAGCTCGGGAATGGAGTACTGCCCCTTCACCCCGAGCTCGAGCGTGGGGAGGATCTGCCAGGAGAGGCTGACCTGGGTGTCCGCCACCTGCATCTCCGCCAGGCTGAAGATGCCCGAGGCGCTGAGGGCCAGGGTGGGGAGAATGGCGAAGCGCATGTCCACGCCCAGGTCCTGGCGGGCGACGACGTCGCTGTTCAGCACCTCGTTGAAGGAGATGCCGATCTCGCTGGTGTAGGACGGCCTCCAGAAGGCCCTGCCGCCGAAGGCGAAATCGCCGAGCGGGACCACCCCGCGGTTGACGGAGGGGGCGGTGAAGTAGGCGTCGATGGCGTCCCCGGTCCCGAGGGGCGCAGGAGTGGGGGCGCCGATGTAGGCGTTGAACCCGACACCGCCGGCGATGGCGACGACGAAATTCACGCCGTCGAGCTGGAGGACCCGTGCCGCTCCACCCGAGATGAGCTGCCGGCCAAGGACGATGTTCAGGTGATGATCGAAGAGCGAGCCGGACAGGGTGAGCAGCTGCACGTCGCCGATGAGCACGCCCTCGGTGGGCCCGCCCACCACGCCACCGGTGGCCCAGGCGGAGAGCTGCAGGCGGAGGTCCTGCACCCCGGGCACGTCGATGGCGCGCATGGAGAGGTTGACGAACTCGGTGCCCCACACGCTGTTGCGCGAATCCCCGGCCTGCCAGACCGGCTGGAGGCGGAGGACGGTGGTCGAGCTGGCCTCGGTGACCTGGGCGCCCGCCACGGGAGCCCAGAGCGTCAGGAGCAGCGCCAGCCGGGCCCGGGTCCTCACGGGACGCGATCCGTTGCCGGTGGTCCCCCGCCCGGCGCGCCGAGGAGCCCTCCCATCTCTCGACTCATCGTCCCACGCTCCTCCTGACCGCCCTCGCCGGAGCGGTCGACCGCGGGCCACCTCGCCGGGCGCTCGTCCCCGGGGGACCGACAGGGCAAACCTCGTTCGCCGTGCCCTTCCCCTGTGCCGCCGCCACGTTGCAGTGCCCATACCATTTCCCCCGCCCGGCAGCTCAGGCGAATCAGGCGCTGGCCGCGCCAGCCGACGACGCGGTCCGGCAAGGGTTGCTGACCGGGGAGCGTGCGCCGCAATTCCTGCAGCACACGGATTCTGCCTCGGCGGGGCGCCCGGCGCGGGCGCCACGGCCCGTCTCTTGCGAGCGGTCCACCCCTGACCTAGGAGGTCACGCATGAACCAAGCCCGTCTCGTTGCATCGTTGGCCGCTCTCTCCTTCCTCATCAGCGCCACGGCCGTCGCCGAAGTCGACAAGAAGACCGAGCGTCTCTGGAAGGCCAAGTGCTCGTCGTGTCACGGCCAGGCCGGCAAGGGGGACACGGAGAAGGGCCAGCAGATGAAGATCGTCGACATGAGCACCGCCGCGTTCCAGGCGAAGCCGAACGACGAGCTCAAGAAGGCGATCCTGGACGGCGTCAAGACGGAGAAGGGTGGCGTGAAGAAGGAGATGGACCCCTTCAAGGGTGACCTGACGCCCGACCAGGTCGACGCCCTCATCGCCCTCATCCGCACGTTCAAGACCTAGCCCCTCGTCGTCAGACGGCGGACCGGCGTTCTCACGGCGGGCCTGCGGACCGGCTCGCCGTCACGGCGCGCGCTTGCCGCCGCCGTCCCCGGCCCGCCGCCGGTTCAGCTCGCGGATCTTGAAGGCCATGGCCACGGCCAGGAAGGCCATCAGGCCGATGGAGACCAGGAGCCCGTTTCGCCGGAACCGCTGCTCGGCACGCGCCGCCTGGAGGAGAGTGTCCGTCTTGGCCACCGCCTCCCGGCCGGCCTTGGCTCCCACGTCGAAGCCCCCCCGGTCGAAGGTGTGAACCCGGGCCCGGGTCTGGACGATGGCCTCGTTGAGCTCCTCCACGGAGGCAGCGATGGGCTCGGTGTTCAGCCCGCGGGTGGCCAGGTACTCCGCCTCCGGCCGGAACCTCTGCGCCTGGGCGACCAGGTCGGTCAGGCTGCTCAGGAAGTAGCGGGCCGTCTCGTTGCACTCGCGGTTGTTCCGGGCGTTGGCGGCATGGCAGGCGCCGCACAGGCCGTCCGGCGCGGCGGAGATGAGCGCGTCGCTGGGCTTGTCGATCTCGTGCTTCCCGTGACACTTCTCGCACTCCGGCCAGTGGTGCTCCTCGAAGGCCTTCTTGTGCTTGCTGCCGTCGAAGAAGGTCCCGTTCAGCGCGTGGCAGGTCCGGCAGACCTGCGAGACCGCGCTCACCGCCGGAGGCATGGCCGCGTGGTTGCCATGGCAGCTGTTGCAGGCCGGCGCGCCGAGGTCCCCCTTCTCGAGCAGCGCCTTGCCGTGCACGGACTTCCTGAAGCCCTCCAGCTGGTTGGTGGGAAGCGGTGACCCGTCATCCTTGGTGTAGCCGGCCATGTACTTCGCATCCGCATGGCAGCGGCCGCAGGTCTCGGGAATGGCCTGGGGGTGCACCGTGGACTGACGGCTCTTCGGCCCGCGGATGCCATGGACGCCGTGACAGCTCACGCACTGGGCCGCCTTGGAGTCCTTGTGGTCGAGGAGGAGGATGCCGTGCTGGCTCTGGCGGTACTTGGCCAGCTGGTCGGTGGGGAGCGAGGGGTTGAAGCCGCGCATGAAGGCCGGGTCGGCGTGGCAGCGGGCGCAGAAGTCCGGGATCCAGGTGCGGTCCACCTGGCGCACGTCCGCCTTGGGCCAGCGCGCGGCGATGTCCGGGGTCATCACGTCCTTGTCCGGCGAGCCCCCGTGGCATCCCGCGCAGGACAGGCCACGGCGGAAATGAACGTCGCTGAGCAGGTTCCGGAGATTGAGGTGCTCGGCCGAGTGGGTGGCCTTGGGATCCGGAGAGAAGAGGTGCTTCGGCTTCTGCGACTCCGGGTCGGAGTGGCAGAGGACGCAGTTGTCGGAGAAGACGATGGCCGCCGTCTGGGAGGACATGTCCAGGGAGAGCAGGGCCTGGAGATGCTTCGCCCCGCCCACGGTGAGCGCATCCACGTCCTTCCCGATGAGCTCGCGCGTGTGGGGGGGCAGCTTCTTCAAGTAGGCGCGCTCCGCGTCCCCGAGGACGGGCTTGCCGTCCGGGCCCTTCTCCTCGAACAGCTTCTCCACCGACGCCGGAAGCTTGCCGTCGTCCGGAGCGGGCGCCGGACCGGCGGCGGCGAGGAGGAGCGAGAGCGCGGCCAGGGCCCTCATCGGGACGCCTCCAGCGGCTTGCCGGACGCCTTGCGCAGGGTCAGCGCCACTCCGGCGAGTGCCACCAGCACGGCGATGGCTCCGGCGACCAGGTAATCCATCCCCACCACTCCGTTGAGCACGACCTGAAGCAGCGCCGCCCCGGAGAAGAACATCCACCGCTGCCGGTAGGCGAGGATGCGGAGCAGGGCGATGGTCGCGCCGATCCCGAGCATGATCAGCGAGCAGGTCCAGGCGGTGGCCCGGGGATCGGGAAGCTTCGCGCCGGCCCGCGCACCGCCCACGTCCCAGGCCTTCAGCATCAGATAGGCCATGAAGATGATGGCGGCGATGGCCAGGTCGGTGAACATGGGCGAGGGCTGGCCCCGGGCGGCGCGCCGGTCCAGCCAGGGCACCAGCGCCCAGATCCCCATCAGCACGGTGACCACCAGCAGCGCCGCCTGCGGCCCTTCCATCCCGCCGAGGTGGGCCGGGAACTCCTTGAGCAGCTGGTAGATCCAGAGGAAGTACCACTCCGGCTTGATTCCCGGGTAGGCGGGCGCGAGCGGATTGGCCTTCCTCCCGAGCTCCCATTCCACCCCGGGGATGCCCGGGCCGTAGGGGAGCAGGTAGACGAGGACGCTGAGGACGATGAGGCAGACCAGCCAGAGCAGGAGGTCGCGGACGAGGAAGTCGGGGAAGAACTTGAGCCCCGGACGGTCCGGGCGCTGATGGGCCATGGCCGGGGCCATGCCCTGGACCTGGATGAAGAGGAGGTGCAGGGACATCACCCCGACGATGACCAGCGGGAGGATGACGATGTGCAGGGCGAAGAAGCGGTAGAGCGTGTTGATGGTGACGTCCGGGCCCCCGCGCATGACCTCCAGCAGCCACTGGCCGATGACCGGCATGCTCTTCACCGAGTCGGTGCCCACGGCGGTGGCGAAGAAGGCCAGCTCGTTCCAGGGAAGCAGGTACCCGGAGAAGCCGAAGCCCAGGGCGACCCCGAAGAGCACGAAACCGGTGACCCAGGTCAGCTCCCGGGGCTTGCGGTACGCTTTCAAAATTAGGGTGCTGAACATGTGCAGGACCAGCGAGACGATCATCAGATGCGCGCTCCAGCAGTGGATGGAGCGGATCAGCCAGCCGAAGGGCACCCGGGTGGTGATGTAGCGGATCGACTCGTAGGAGGTCTGCTCCCCGGGCTGGTAGTACATGAGGAGCAGCACCCCGGACGCGATCTGCACGCTGAAGAAGAAGAGCGTGGCGCCGCCCAGGTAGTACCAGACCATGGAGTGGCCGCCGACCGGCACCTCCTTGTGCCGGACGAACTCCACCAGCCTGGCCAGCCCGAAACGTGCGTCCAGCCACCGGAAGAGCCGGTCGCCCGCGGACACCGGCGCGTCCGGGCGCGGCGCCTCGATCATGCGGGCTCCATGGTCAGCGTCACCTCGTCCCCTTCCCGGGAGACGAGCCACTTCCGGAGCGGACGAGGCGGCGGACCGGAGAGCACCCGCCCGTCGAGGTCGAACTTTCCGTTGTGGCAAGCGCACCAGACGAGCGAATCGCCCGGGACGAACTGCACCGTGCAGCCCTCGTGGGTGCACTTGGCGTCGAGGGCGTGCAGCTCGCCGCCCGCCTCGAAGACGATCACCTTCCGGGTCCCGGCGCGGGCGATGACGAAGTGCGACTTGGCGAGGATGGAGGCCTCCTCCTTGTTGAGCTTCAAGGAGCCGCCGGCGCCGGTGTCGCTCAGGGGGCGCAGGTAACGGAGCACCGGGTAGAGGACGCTGGCCGCCCAGCCCAGGACGCCCAGGCCGAGGAGCCAGTTCAGGAAGCTGCGCCGTGCCGGCTGTGCGCTCTGGGCGACAGGGGCTGCCATGTCCACCGTCCGTTCAGGGGATTTGCCGCGCGGGCAGGTTGGTTGGAATGTGCCGCGCTGTCACGCAAATTCCTGGGGAGACCGGGACGCGATCTCCTCCGAATTTCCTGCGCGCCCCGCTGGCTGAGATTGCTTCGCACTTGCATCCGGGCGCCACCTCCCCCGGGCCATCGCGCGCCGGCGGTCAGCGCGCACCGTGCGAGGGGAGCTTCTGTGCGAGCGCGGCGAACTCGATCTCGATGAACCCCTTGGCGTCGTGCCCGGTGATGCGCACCCAGAGCGCCCCACCCGGCTGCGGCTCGAGCGACGCCTCGAAGGTCAGCGGCTGGCAGCACTTGGCGACGATGGCCAGCCACTCCCCGGCTTCCTTGAGCACTCCGGGCTCGAGGCGGTACGCATACCCGTCAGGCAGCTCCCGGCGTTCCCTCACCGCAGCGCTCAGGACCTGGACCAGCTCCTGGTCCCTCGCCCGGTCCGCCGGCGTCAGCGCGTGGAGGTTGCAGTGGACGCGCTCCGTGGATGCCGGGGGCGAGCCGGCGAGCGAGAACAGGAAGCAGAGGAAGGCGGTGACGGCTTTCATGGCGAGCTCCGGGTGAGGTGACGGACCGGAGTAGCCACCGGGGCGCCGAGGCGTGACCGTCAGTCCCGGCGGAGGCCGGTGCCTCCCGCCGCCAGCACCACCGGCAGCGTCCCGGCCACGACACCCGCCATCAGTCCCAGGACTCCGGCGCTCCCCGCGACGCTGCAGCCGAGCGTGCCGGTCAGCGCGGCGGCGAGCATGGCCGCCAGCCAGAAGGAGACGCGCCGCGGCTCTTCCCGGGCACGGGCGGAAACGAGGGCACCGGCCAGGACCCCGGAGACGAAGGAGGCCGGCACGCACGGGTCGAGACCCATGGCCCCCAGCCGGACGATTCCCAGGCCCCGGAGGACGAGCGGCAGCACGAAGGCCGGGAGCCCGGCCAGCACACCGGCCAGGATCGCCCTCCCGTACCGGTCGTGGAGGACGGTGAGCGCGAAGGCGACGGCCGAGAGCGCACCGCCCAGCCCGGCGGCCAGCTCCAGTGGTCGCCCGATGAGGCGGGCCAGGAGGATGAGCGGGACGGTGACGAGCAGGACCCGGGCCGCGGGCCGGAGGCGGCCGAGCTCGTAGGCGACGCGGGCGCGGTGGCGGAGCCGTGACTCAGTGAGAAGAACCATGGACGTTGCTCCAGGCGGTGCGGAACCGCCCCAGGGCGCGCTGCAGGCGCTTGCGGAACGAGGCGGAGCCGGCGGGACGCGCTCCGCCGAGGGCGAGCCGGAGCGTCTCGGCGTCGAGCGGCGGGAGTGACCCGAGGAGCTCGAGCGCGGCCCGGTGGAGATCGGCATCGATGAGCGCATCCTCGGGGGTGGTCTCGCCGGCGCGGACGGCGGCCAGCGGCGCCTCCCCGGCTTGCTCGCGGCGCCGGGTGACCCGGTTGCGGGCGGTGCGACACTCGAAGGAGGCGAAGCCGAGCGCCCACGAGGCGGCGTCGCGGTCGCTCCGGAAGTCGGCGGCATGGAGGAACAGCTTCATCAGGGCGGTCTGGGCGGCATCCTGGGCAAGGTCGGCGTCGTGGAGGGCTCGCTCGCAGAAGCGGCGGAGCAGAGGCCAGAGGATGGAGAAGACCGGGCCGAAGGCGGAACGCTCGCCCGCGGCGAGCGCCGTCATCCCGGCCTGCAGCTGGTCGCGCTGTCTTGCCTCCACCCGACCTCTCTAGGCACGACCGGGGAGGGCCGTGACCTCCGATGAGCGGACAGCCGGCCCTCCAGGGGTTCTCATCTTCCCCAGCGCCGAGCCTAATTCGCCGCGCGCACCGGCGCCTTCTGTCGCAGTGGCGGCTCCATCCAGCCCGGCGACGCCCGTGCAACGGGCCGGGCGGCCGGTGTCATCCGGGGGAGGCGTGAGCGGAGGCTCGACCTGCTCCAGCTCCCGAGGGAGGCACAGGCATGAGATCCGACCGGATGTGGCTGCACATCGCGCTGAACGTTCTCCGCGTGGTGGCGGCGGCGGTGGCGTTCCAGGCGGTCCAGTCGTCGGCACTGGCCCATGACGACGACTTCAACCAGCAGGGCAACACGCTCGTCGCCGACCAGTTCAACAACCGGGTCATCGAGGTCGAGCCGGGCGGCCGGATCGTCTGGCAGTTCGGCCTCGGGCCGGCGGACTTCTCGCCGGCGTCGATCATCGGCTGCAACGATGCGCAGCGGGTGGGCCCGCTGACCCTGATGGCCGGCACGGGGACACCCGGCGGCCAGCCCGAGGCTCCGGACTGCATGGATCCGCTCGGCTGCCCGGACAACCGGGTGCTGCTGGTGGACCGGGCCGGGAAGATCGTCTGGCAGTACGGCCAGTTCGGCGTCGCCGGAGCCGGCCCCGACCAGCTGAGCTCGCCGGTCCAGAACACCTGGCTGCCCAGCGGCCACGTCCTGATCACCGACCAGGGCAACCAGCGGATCATCGAGGTCAACCTGGCCAAGCGCATCGTCTGGCAGTACGGGGCCACCGGGGTGGCCGGCAACGGCTTCAACCAGCTCAACAGCCCGAACTGCGCCGAGCTCCTGGAGAACGGGCACATCCTCATCTGCGACGAGGGAAACAACCGCGCCATCGAGGTGAACCGGGCCCACGAGATCGTCTGGCAGTACGGCAGCGGCGATCCCAACGTCACCGACCCGGTGGAAGGGGTGGCGTTTGCCAGCCGGCTGGAGAACGGCCACACGCTGATCACCGACTCGGGCCATGCCCGCATCGTCGAGATCGACCGCGAGAAGAGGGTCGTCTGGGAGTACTTCACCAACACCGATCCGGACAGCAATCCGCGCGGCGGCACCGGGCCGCTGCCGACGCGAGCCGTGCGGCTCAGGAGCGGCAACACGTTGATCAGCGATCAGTACAACCACCGGGTGATCGAGGTGAACCACGACAAGGAGATCGTCCGCACCTTCGGAAAGATCGACTCGCTCGGCTACGACGCCCGGAGCGTGCGCGGCGGCGGCCTCAACTCGCCCTACGACGCCAAGCGCATCGGCGACTACACCGGCCTCACCGCTCCCTTCGGAGAGAGGTGACCTACCCGGCGCAGACGAACGGCTCGAGCGACGGAGCACCCCGGGGCGGCGGCGTCCGCGCCACGTGCAGCACCATGGCCAGGAAGGTGTAGTAGCCGGACACGCTCACCAGATCGATGGTCCCCTGCTCTCCGAAGCGCCGGACGGCGGCCTGGTAGCTGGCGTCGGACACACCCTGGTGGCCGAGGAGCTCGCTGATGAAGTCGTGGACCACCTGCTCGCCCTGGTCGAGCGTCGACGGGCGGCGCCCCACGGCCACCGCGGCGATCACCTCCGCGCCGAGCCCGGCCTTCAGGGCGAGCGGCTGGTGGATGGCCCACTCGTAGCCCTGCGACCAGTGGCGGGCGGTGAGGAGGATGGCGAGCTCGTTGAGCTTCGGGGGCAGCGAGCTGCTGAAGCGGAGGTAGTCGCCCAGGGCCTTGGCCCGGAGCATGACCTCCGGGCTCCGGAGGAGCGGAACGAAGGGCCCGAACACCGGCGTCCCGCGGCCAGCCAGAAACTCGGCCGAGGCCTTTCTCTGAAGCTCCGTCTGTCGCTCGACGGGGATCACGGGCATCCGGTCGGTGCACAGCGGCGCATCGGCAGGGGCTCCCGCGTCCGGCCCTGGTGCGGCGGCCTCGACGCGTGCCGCGGCCAGCGCGACTCCCGTCCCGAGCAGCGTCCTTCTGGTCATTCCCATGTTTCCCTCCCGGTCAGGACCCGGATTCCCCCGCGAGCCGTCTACCGCGCCGAACGCACGCTGGCGGAGCGCGTCCGGGAGGTGGGCGGCGCCGGGGCTCCCCTTCCCCGGAACCGACCCACGTCGATGCCGTACTTGCGCACCTTGTAGCCGATGATTCGCTCGGTGGTCCCGAGCAGGCGCGCCGCCCGGGCACGGTTGCCGCGCGCGCTCTTGAGCACGTCGAGGAGGAGGTCCTTCTCGAACTGCCCGACGGCGTCGGTCAGGGAGACCTGGACCACCGTCCCCGACGACTCGGCCGTCTGCAGCGTGGGCGAGAGGTGATGGCCGTGGATCACCTGGCCGTCGCAGGTGAGCACCGCCCGCTCGATGGTGTTCTCCAGCTCCCGGACGTTGCCCGGCCAGTGGTACCCCATGAGCATGTCGATGGCCGGAGTGGAGATGCGCCGGATGCGCTTGTTGTGCTGCCGCGCGTACTTGATGAGGAAGTGGTCGGCGAGCAGCATCACGTCCGGCTTCCGGTCTCGCAGGGGAGGCACGAAGATGGAGAAGACGTTGAGGCGGTAATAGAGGTCCTCGCGGAACTGGCGCTCGGCCATGGCCGCCTCGAGATCCCGGTTGGTGGCGGCGATGAGACGGACGTCCGCCTTGAGGGTCTCGGTGCCCCCCAGCCGCTCGAACTCCCCCTCCTGGAGGACGCGCAGGAGCTTGACCTGGGTGGGCAGGTTGAGCTCGCCCACCTCGTCGAGGAAGAGCGTTCCGCCGTGGGCCAGCTCGAAACGTCCGCGTTTCCGCGCCTGCGCGCCGGTGAAGGCGCCCCGCTCGTAACCGAAGAGCTCGGACTCGATGAGCGTCTCGGGCAACGCGGCGCAGCTGACCTTGACGAAGGGCTGCTTCGCCCGGGGAGAGCTGTAGTGGATGGCATGGGCGATGAGCTCCTTGCCGGTCCCCGATTCGCCGCGGATGAGCACCGTGGTGCTGGTCTGCGCCACCTGGGCGATCTGCTCGTACACCTGCCGCATCGGTCCGCTGGTGCCGATGATGTTGGAGAGGTCGTAGCGTTCCTCGAGCTCGGAGCGAAGGTTCTTGTTCTCTGCCAGGAGCCGGCTGCGCTCGTCCTCGATGGCGCGCTGGGCACGCAGCGCCTGCGCCACCATGGCCGCCACCACCGAGAGGAAGTGCGCCTCCACCTGGAGGTCGTGCCCCTTGCCGACGGGGAAGTCCACCGCCAGCGCGCCAGCGGGCCTGCGCTCCAGGACGATGGGCACCGCGACGAAGCTGGCCTCGGGGACCCTGGAACCGCGCCGCTGGAAGGCGCGGTTCATGAGCAGCGGCTCCCGGCCGGTGGCGGGGACGACCACCGGGCGGCCGCTCTGGACGACGCGGCCGATGATGCCCTCGCCCGGCCG
>DASPUU010000250.1:0-17409 GCA_035622755.1 Myxococcaceae bacterium | reverse complement strand
CATCGCCGCGCCGGGTCCCGCTCCAGGCAGCGCATCACCGCCAGGTCGAGCTCCCGCGGAACGGAGACATTGAGACGCCCCGGCGGAGCGATGCTCGCCTCCTGGACGGCGCGGAGCACCGCCACGTCGCTCTCGCCGGTGAAGAGACGCGCGCCGGAGAGGAGCTCCCAGAGGATGATGCCCAGCGAGAAGAGGTCGCTCCGGGCGTCGAGGGGTCGGGCGCGCGCCTGCTCGGGGGACATGTAAGCGAACTTGCCCTTCAGGGTTCCGGCGGTGCTGGCGGTGAGAGCCGCCTTGGCGATGCCGAAGTCGGCCAGCTTCACCGCGCCGTCGTAGCCGAGCAGGACGTTGTGCGGACTCACGTCCCGGTGGACCAGCCCCAGCGGGCGCCCGGCGTCGGAGAGCTGATGTGCGTGCCCGAGGCCGCGCGCCACCTCCAGCCCGAGCTGGGCCACCAGGGTTGGGCCGGGCGGAGCCCGGCGCTGCTGCGCGCGCCGGCGGGCTTCCCAGAGCGACTTGCCCGGCACGTGCTCCATGGCCAGGTAATAGGTGTCCTGGTGCTTGTCGAAGTCGAAGATCTGAACGACGTTGCGATGGTTCAACCGCGAGGCGACGCGTGCCTCGGCGATGAACATGCGCACGAAGCCGGGGTCGTCGGCGTGGGCGGGGCGGATCCGCTTGATGACCACCTCCTTGGTGAAGCCCTCCGGGCCCTGGGAGGTGGCGAGGTAGATTTCCGCCATCCCGCCCTCGGCGAGCTTCCGGCGGACGACGTACTTCCCGATGGGCGTGCCGGCGGCGAGCGTCACGGCGACCGCGTCGACAGTAGCGACCCCGCCCGGGCTCGGGCAAACTGTTGACGCGCGCCGGACCCGTGGCATGTCAGGGGCGAAGCGGCAGCGCGGCTCCCCTGGAGGACGGATTGCACTGGAGGGAAGGCAGCTCAACGCTGCGGGCGACCACCCGACGCCGGGCCGCCGTCGTCCTCACCGTCGGCTGTCTCGGCTGTGCCTCGGGCGGCGGCAAGTCCTCCCCTCCTCCCATTCCCGAGTTCGTCAAGGCCGCCGCGCCGTGCTGGGTGGGAGGGCGGATCACGCTCGACCCGTCGCTCCTCCCCACCTCGCCCCAGGACGAGCTGGCCACGCTGACCTGCGACAACCTGGTCCTGGTCCAGAAGTCCGAGGACGGGAGCACCAAGGTGATCCACGCCGACGGCAACTTCGCCGCCGGGTACGGCGAGTGCCACTACCAGTTCATCGACGTGCCGGCCGGGACCTCCACCTACTCCGGCCGGGTGGTGGCCCTCTCCGTGCCCGAGTCGCGCTACGCCATGAGCTCCGCCGTGGAATTCAACGCTGTCCGCTGCGGCGGCTCGGTGGCCTCGCTCAACCAGCGGCTCGACTTCACCCTCTCCATCCCCGACGTCCGCGGCCGCTGACTCCGGGGCCTCACCACACCTCGCAGCGCGGACGAGCCACCATCGGGGCATCGCTCCGGCAGCCGAAGGCGCGGGCGAACTCCGCCAGGTTGCGCAGCGGAGCGTTGACCCGGACCGGATGGGGGGCATGGACGTCGAGGGCGAGCAGGGCGCTGGCCGTCTCCGCCGAGGCCTTGGTGCACCACAGCTGGCCCCAGCCGAGGAAGAGCTGCTGCTCCGGGGTCAGACCCGGGCCGGGAGGCTCGGGGTGCGCCCGCAGCCTGTCTTGCAGCGCCAGGAGCGCCAGCCGGAGACCGCCCAGGTCGGCCACGTCCTCGTCGAGCGTGGCCGCGCCGTTCACGGTCATCCCGCCCATTACCGGGGTGGCATCCGCCTGGGCGCGGACGCAGGCCGAGCGCGCGTCGAAGGCCTGGATCGACGCCTCGGTCCATCCCGAGGTCAGCGCCCCCGAGCCGTCTCGCCATCGACCGCGGCGGTCGAACCCGTGGATGATCTCGTGTCCGAGCACGGTGCCGAGCAGCCCCAGGTTCACCGCCGGGGCGAACTGGGCGCTGAACACCGGCGGCTGGAGGAGAGCCGCCGGGACGAGGATCTCGTTCCGGGCGACGTTGTAGTAGGCGTTGGCGCGCAGCACGCTGACCGGCCACATCCCCCGGTCCACCGGATGCCCCACCTGGGCGGCCTCGTGGAGGAGCTCGAACCGGGAGACGGCCAGGAGGTTGGCCACCAGCGACTCGCGCGACAGGACCAGGCCCTGGTCGCTCTCCCAGCGCTCGGGCCGTCCCACCCGGTTCACCAGCCGGCGGAGCTTGGCCCGTACGGCGGCGCGGGTGGGGGCATCCATCCAGCTGAGCGCATCCAGGTGCGCGTCGAACGCCTGTTCCAGGTCCCCGAGGAGCAGGCGGACGGCGGCCACGTCCTCCGGGCGCAGGACGCGCGCCACGAAGGGCGCACCGAGGGCGTCGGGCATCATCTCGCTCGCCAGGCGCAGGCAGGTGTTCCACCGCGCCGCCGGATCCTCCGGGGGCGGGAGCACCGCCTGGAGCCAGCGCAGCACGGCAAACTCCAGGGCCGCCCGCCAGGTCTCGGGGGAGGCGGACCGCAGCTCCACCTCCAGGGCACCGACGCCCGGCGGATGGACGACGTTGAGCGGAGCGTCCGGGGGAAGCCCCACCGCCCGCATCCAGCGGCTCCACGGAAACGACGGGGCCAGGGTCTCCAGCTGCTCCCGCGTCAGGCGGTGGTAGGAGGTCCGCGGATCGTTCCGGGCGCGCCGCCCCGGATCGGTGGCCGCCAGGGCATCCTCCAGCGCCATCACCCGGTCCGCACTGGACCGGGCGCGGTCCGCCGGAGAGCCTCCCCGGACGAAGGTGCGCTGGACGTCCGCCCGCACCGCTTCGCGCATGGCCGGCATCCGGACGTCCCCGGGATCCAGCCGCGTCACCCCCAGGAGCCGGAGATCGATCTGCGCCACCGCCACCGGTCCGCCGCCCGGGTCGGGGATGGCGGCGAAGTCGAGGACGGTGGGAATCCCCCGCGCCTCGAGACGGACGATGACCTCGGCGATTCCGGCGGGCGAGCCGGCGTCTCGCAGCGGGGCCAGCTCGGCCTCCAGCTCCACCATCCCCCGGGCCTCGACGCGTGGGTCGAGGCAGCTGGCCACCAGGTCGATCACCGGCGAGCCGGGGCGAAGGCCCGCCACCGGATGCCCGCCCAGCGCCGCCTCGACCAGACCGCGGACGGTGGAGCTGGTGCGCGTCTGCAGCTCGGAGAAGCGCGCGGACACCAGCCCCTCCACCGCCGGCGGCGTGTTGGCCAGCCACCCCCCGCAGGCGAACCGGTAGAAGTCCGTGCACGGGTCGACGGACGGGTCGAGCCAGCTGGCCTCGATGCCCGCCGGGGCGCCGGCCACCGCCGTCCGCCGCGCCTGAGGAGCCGTCTCCTCGTGGCCCGCGCAGCCGGCGACCAGCACCACCAGCACCACCACCCTCCTCATCGGCCGGAGCGCCACGCCGAGGGAATGAGCCAGTAGAGCGCTCCGTTGAGGTCGGCGATGGTCAGGGCAACGAAGGGCGTGTACCAGCCGCTGGGCGTCACGTTGCGAAACCCGAAGGAGACTCCGAAGCGGTCCTGGAAGAAGGTGAGGTCGAACTCCACGCCGAAGTTGGAGGCATCCGGGCCGCTCCAGTAGAACGACCAGCGCGGCCCGCCGCCGACGCCGAGCGGGCCGACGTGGGCGATGGCCCGCAGGCCGAGGGTGGTGGAGGTGACGCCCGGGCTGAATTGTATGTCCACCAGCTGCAGGGTGGTGTCGAGCGAGAGCCAGGGGAAGAGCCAGAGCTCCGGCTCGATCCAGCTCAGGGCCAGCCCCCCGCCGACCACGTCGAGCGCCACGCGGTAAGGGATCAGGTGGGCGAGCACGATGGGCAGGTACGACCCGTTGGCCAGCGGCCGGCCAGGGATGGTCGACGGGTCGAGGATGAAGCGGACCCCGGTCTCGTAGCCCTGCTTCCGGGTGAGGAGCTCGGTGGCGCCGATTCCCACGTTCACCCCCTCTTCCAGGCCGGGGTCGGAGACCGAGGGATGCTCGATCTCCACCGTCGCCGCCCGATCGACGGCGCGCGCGGCCGTTTGCTTGAACCACAGCGATCGGCTGGTCAGGGCGGTGCGCATGCTCTGTGACTCACCGGCGTATCCCTCGCGGACCAGGCCGGCCATGAAGGTGTCGAAGTCGGGGTCGCGATAGCAGAGGCGCTCGCTGGCGCCGGGCTCGCAGGCGATGGGATCCCCGAGCAGCACGATGAGCACTTTTCCGACGTCGCCCACGCTCCGGAGGTCGGGCGGCGTCCGGCCCAGCCACTGCCACTCCGGCAGGCGGGCAAGCCGCTCTCCCTCGGCCACGCTCCCCATCCAGGCCGCCAGCTCGCGGCCGGCCAGCGTGCGGACGACGGCGTTGGCCTTGGGCGACTCGAGGAGGCGCAGCCAGCGCGCCGCCAGCCCCATGGCCGCTCCCAGGCATCGCTGGGTGGCTTCCTGGGTGAAGTCCAGCTCGCCCGAGCCGTCCGCCTTCCGGGCCGGCGCCGGCCGGGGCGTCTCGTAGGGGTCCTGGAGGTCGCACCAGCGAACGGCCGCCTCGCGGATGCCGTCGTAGACTCCGATGTAGTAGTCCGCCTCGCGGAGGGGTCGGTCGAGGAACCCGCCGAAGTTGGCCAGCTGGCTTCCGGCCAGCGGGCTGAAGCGGGTGGTCAGCATCAGCCGCCGCTCCCCGGCGGTGTCCTGCCGGAGCTCGGCGGCCTGCTCGGAGAGCTCGATGGCGGCCGAGGTGATGGTGCCCAGGCGACCCCGGAGCTGCACCAGCCGCTCCAGCCGGGACCAGCCGCTCCGGAGGGCATCGTCCAGCTCGGCCGGCGGCGTGACCCGCAGCGCACCGACCACGCCCTCCACCGGCTGCAGCGCGAAGGGCATCGTCGCCGGGGTTCCGGCCAGGGCCGCCAGCGCGCGCGAGGCCTCGACGGCCGGCGCCAGGGGAGTGTTCCGCGCGGCCACGCGGCGGAGCTCGTCGGCCACCCGTGCATTGGCCAGCCGGTTCACCCGGTCCGACCGGCTCCGGGCCAGCTCGACGGTGGAGAGAAGCGACGTCCGCAGATGCCTGAGGGCGTCGTCGCTCAGGTTCCCGTGGGCGATGCGGGGGAGCTCGTCGGCGAGCAGGGTGAGAACCGCGGCGGCCAGCTGCGCCCGCTGGGCGATGACCTCGGCGACCTCCTGGCGCTCCGCCGCCGTGGATCGCCGGTTGCGGAGAACCACGTCCTCCGAGCGGCGGCGGGCGTTGGCGTCGCTGGCCAGCACGCCCAGGGCTTCGGCCATCCGCACCAGGTCCTCGTCCGAGAGCTGCACCGTGACGCGGGCAAGCTCCTCGGCATCCCCGGCCAGCACGTCCCGGCCCGGCTCCCCCCGCGCCGCGGCGGCACAGGCCAGGTCCAGCGCCGTCGCCTCGGGCCCTGGCTCGGCGGCGGCCAGGCGCCGCACGCAGCTGAGCAGCGTCCGCGCGAGGCGGATTCGCTCCGGCGCCGTGCCGCGAAACACCGGGGGAGCCGGCACCTCCGGCGGCTCGCCGCTCAGGTCGGTGAGCTGCAGGAGGAGCGAGGCGGTCTCGGTGAGAAGGAGCGCGCTTCGCCAGAGAACGTTCCGGGTGGTGAGGTTCCACCGGCGTGACCCCACCGACTCGGCGAGGTCGCGCTTGCGCGCCGTCCCGACCAGGGTGAAGCCGAGGTCGATGGCCCCGGTCACCCCGCGCGCCGTCCGGTCGGCGGCCTCCTTGGGCGGGGGCTCGAGGCGCCGGGTGTCCGGGTCGAGGTAGATGGCGGTGAGCGGGTGCAGGATGCGCTGGCGGGCGAAGGAATCGGCCTGGTCGATGGCCAGGCCCACCGGGGCATTGTCGAAGACGCCGCCGTCGACGAAGTAGCTCTTGCAGAGCGATATCTCCCGGCCCCCGAGGGCGTTGCTGTAGGCCGCGCAGCTCAGGTTCTTGAGCGGATGCTGGGTGTCCGGCCCCGGACAGCTGGAGGCAGTGACCTCCTCCGAGAGGTTGCAGCGGAGGTTGCACTCGCACAGGGGACGGGCGCCGAAGGCGAGGGGGAAGGCGGCCGAGGCGAGCAGGGACTGGAAGAGCGAATCCGGGGAGATGTGCGTCCCGCTGGCGTCGATGGAGTCGGCGAGCCGCAGCAGCGCCTCCGGCGACCAGCGCCCGGAGAGCTGCTGGCGGCTGACGGTGGGCGCCCCGCCGGCGTCGATCTCGAAGACCAGGGGCGACACCGCCCGCTGGATCGGCACCTTGAGCCCGGAGACGTCGATCTCCTCCGGAATGACGCGGGTCACGGTGAAGCCCACCGGCAGCCGGCACCCGGGCTGGAATCGCATCCCATCCGGGCTGAAGATCTGCGTGCGGATCCGGTTGACGATCGGCATCAGGGCCTCCGAGGCAAGGAGGCCATCGTCCGCCTGGTAGTGGCTCGCATCGCGCGGAAGCAGAGCGTCCAGCCCCACCTCCACCCAGGTCTGGCGGAGGAGGTTGTCGTCCACCGACCGGTTCCGGGAGTCGGCCGCGCTCTCGCACCACAGCGCTCCGGAGAGCAGGGCGTTGATGCTTCCCGCCGAGGCCCCGGTGATGGCCAGCACGGTGGGGCGCCGCTGCCCGCCCTCCTCCTCTTCGATCAGCGCGCCGCGACTCAGCCGGACCACCGCCCAGGTCAACCCTGACTCGTACGTGCCGAGGCTCACCCCGCCGCTGACGGTGACGGTGTAGGGGTCCTCGACCCGTCCCAGCTCGGGCGCGGCGCCCGCGGCGACGAAGGTCAGGAGCAGGAGCCCTGGAAGCATGCGGGCTGCCTCTTAGCCGATCGCCGGTCGGCTGGGGCTCGGATGAACGGGGGGTGACCCTCGGAGGCGGCGGCTGGGGCCACCGCCGGGGCCTGGACCCAGACCCCTGATCGAGCTCCTCGTCGCGACAGGTCGCGTCGTCGAGGAGCGCCCGTCAGCCCGTGTTTGCCCAGGGCGGGACTCGAACCCGCACGCCTCACGGCGCCACCCCCTCAAGATGGTGTGTCTACCAATTCCACCACCTGGGCTGTTTGCATCTCGAGCGGCCGGCGTGCGCGACCGCGGGCCCCTGTTATCGCAGCCGGCCGCGCAGGGGCAAGCGCCGCCGTCCCTCCGCTCAGCGAGCCGGCGGGGCCGGCGCGGGAGGTGGAGCTCCGGCCGGAGGCGCCGTGCTCGCCGGCGCGGCCGGGGCAGGCGGAGCAGCCGGCGCCGGCTTGGACACCGCCCGTGCCGCCACCGACGTCTTCATCCCCTGGAAGGAGAGGGCCAGCGAGGTGAGGAAGAACAGCGCCGCGCAGACGGCCGTCACCCGGCTCAGGAAGGTCACTGCACCCCGGCCGCCGAAGGCACTCGTCGCCGCCCCGCCGCCGAGCGCGGCTCCCATCCCTGCGTCCTTCCCCGGCTGGAGGAGGATGACGAACATCATGAACACGCAGAGGAAGACGTGGAGGATGGTGAGGAGCACCAGCATGGGGCGGCGCACCCTACAGAAGGCCCACCCGCGGTGACAACCCCCACCCCCCCCCGATCCCGGGGCAGATGCTCCGGAGGGTCAGTGCCGGTCGGGCACCGCCGTGCAGATGGCGGCGAAGCCCGCCGCGTCGAGGCTCGCCCCGCCCACCAGGGCCCCGTCCACGTCCGCCCCGCCGAGGAGCTCGCCGGCGTTGTCCGGCTTGACGCTCCCGCCGTAGAGGATCCGCGTGGTGCGGGCGACGTCGGGCGTGAAGAGGCGTCCGAGGTCGGAGCGCACCTGGGCGTGGACCTCCTGCGCCTGCGCCGCGGTGGCGTTGCGTCCGGTGCCGATGGCCCACACGGGCTCGTAAGCCACCACCACCCGTTCCATCTCCTCCGAGGAGAGCCCGGCCAGGCTCCCGCGGAGCTGCGCCGAGCAGACCTCCAGGGTGAGCCCGCCCTCCCGGTCGTCGAGCGTCTCCCCGATGCAGACGATGGGCTTGAGCCCGGCGGCGAGGGCCCCCCGCGCCCGGCGGCTCACCCCGGCGTCCGTCTCGCCGAACAGCTGCCGGCGCTCGGAGTGGCCGACCACCACGAAGGTGCAGCCCAGGTCGGCCAGCATCCAGGGCGAGACCTCGCCGGTGAAGGCGCCCTGCTTCTCCCAGTGGCAGTTCTGCGCCCCGAGCCGGATCCGCCCGTCCCTGGGGAGCACCCGCCCCACCGCCTCCAGCGCGGTGAAGGGCGGCACGACCACCACCTCCGCCACCGGGTGCGGGGGCAGGCGGGCCGCCAGCGCCTCCACCAGGGCCACCGCCTCGCTCACCGTGCGGTGCATCTTCCAGTTGCCGGCGATGAGTGGACGGCGCACGACCTCTGGTCACCCCTCCAGCGCCTGGATGCCCGGCAGCTCGTGTCCCTCGAGGAACTCGAGCGTGGCGCCCCCGCCGGTCGAGACGTGGGACATCTTCTCCGCCAGCCCGAAGGCATGCACCGCCGCCGCGCTGTCCCCTCCCCCGACCACCGTGGTCGCGTCGCGGCACTTGGCCATCGTCTCGGCGACCGCCCGGGTGCCGGCGGCGAAGGCCGCCATCTCGAACAGCCCCATCGGCCCGTTCCAGAGGATGGTCCTCGCCGGACGGAGGTGCTCGGCGAAGAGCGCGCGCGTCCTGGGCCCGATGTCGAGGCCCATCATCCCCGCCGGGATGGCTCGCTCCGGCACCTCGCGCGGCTGGGCGCCCTCGGTGGCCTCGGCGGCGACGATGTGGTCGATGGGGAGGACCACCTCCTTGCCCAGCCGCCGGGCGGCCTCGAGCGCCCGGCGCGCGACGTCGAGCTTGTCCAGCTCCAGCCGGCTCTTCCCCACCTCCACGCCCTCCACCTTCAGGAAGGTGTAGGCCATTGCCCCGCCGACGAGGAGCGAGGTCACCCGGGGGAGCAGGTTCTCGATGACCTTGATCTTGTCGGAGACCTTGGCGCCTCCGAGGACGGCCACGTAGGGGAGCTCCGGCGACCGGAGGAGGCGGCCGAGGAAGTCGATCTCCCGGCGCAGGAGGTAGCCGGCGGCCCGCTCCTTGACCAGGGGAACCATGCCCACCGTCGAGGCATGGGCGCGGTGCGCGGCGCCGAAGGCGTCGTTGACGTAGACGTCCGCGTTCTCCGCCAGCTGGCGGGCGAACCCCGGGTCGTTCGCCTCCTCCTCCTTGTGGAAGCGGAGATTCTCGAGCATCAGCACCTGCCCCTCGCGGTAGTCGCGGAGCAGCTTGCGGACGCCATCCCCGACG
This sequence comes from Myxococcaceae bacterium, assembly GCA_035622755.1. Taxonomy (GTDB): domain Bacteria; phylum Myxococcota; class Myxococcia; order Myxococcales; family Myxococcaceae; genus JADGRA01. The sequence continues at coordinate 8,142 of DASPUU010000250.1, read as the reverse complement.
CAGTCGTCGGCGAGGACGACCTCGTGGGACTTGCCGAGGAGCTCGGAGAGCCGCGTCGCCGCCGGCTCGAGCGAGAGCGCCGGATCCGGCTTGCCCTTGGGGCGGCCGAGGTGGGAGGCGACCATCACCCGCCCGCCGAGCTGGAGGAGCCGGCGCAGGGTGGGCAAGACCTCGCGGATGCGGGTGTCGTCGGTCACGCGCCGGGAGGCGTCGAGCGGGACGTTGAAGTCCGCCCGGAGGAAGACCCGCTTCCCGGTGAGCTGCAGCTCGTCGATGGAACGCAGCATCGGTCGCCTCCCTGGGGTGGGCCGACCTGCCCGGGTCACGCGCCCTTCTGCACCAGGAGCTTGGTGACGTCCACCATGCGGTTGGAGAATCCCCACTCGTTGTCGTACCAGGCCATCGCCTTGACCAGGTTCCCGTCGACGACGAAGGTGCCCGTCCCGTCGACGATGGCCGAGTGCGGGTCGCCGTTGTAATCCACCGACACGGTCGGAGCCTCGCTGTAGGCGAGCACGCCCTTGAGCGGACCCTCGGCGGCGCGGCGGAAGGCCTGGTTCACTTCCTCGGCGGTCACCTTCCGACCGGTGAGCACGGTCAGGTCGACCAGGCTGACGTTGGGCGTGGGCACGCGGACGGAGACGCCGTGCATCTTGCCCTTCAGTGCCGGAAGCACCTCGCCGATGGCCTTGGCCGCTCCGGTGCTGGTGGGGATCATCGACATCGCCGCCGCCCGAGCGCGCCGCAGGTCCTTGTGGGTCAGGTCGAGGATGCGCTGGTCGTTGGTGTAGCTGTGCACGGTGGTCATCAGGCCCTTCTCGATGCCGAAGGCCTCGAGCAGCACCTTGGCCACCGGGGCCAGGCAGTTGGTGGTGCAGGACGCGGCGCTGATGATCTGGTGCTTGGCCCCGTCGTACTGGGCGTGGTTGATGCCGTAGGCGATGGTCAGGTCCTGCCCCTTGGCCGGCGCGGAGATGAGGACCTTCTTCGCCCCCGCGGCCAGGTGCTGGCTGGCGCCCTCGCGATCGGTGAAGCGGCCGGTGCACTCGAGGACGACGTCCACCCCGAGCTTCTTCCAGGGGAGCTTGGCCGGGTCCTTCTCCGCGGTGAAAGCGTAGGTTCGTCCGTCCACCGTCATGCCCGTCTCGGTCGCGGTCACCTCGCCCGGCCAGGTGCGGTGCACCGAGTCGTACTTGAAGAGATGGGCCATGGTGGCCGGGGCGTCGACGTCGTTGATGGCGACGATCTCCAGCGACTCCTTGCGTGCCAGCGCCGCGCGCAGGATGCACCGGCCGATGCGGCCGAATCCGTTGATTGCGATCTTGAGGGCCATGGCGGCTTGCTTAGGACCCTCCCCGGCGGAGGTCAACGAGCAAGCCGGCCGCGGTTGACCACTGTGCTGGCCCGGGGGCACGCTCGCCTGATTCCGCGATGACCCTCCCCGCGCCCGCCCCGAGCCCGCTGCGCCGCCCCCCCTACCCGCCCCGGCGCCCGGGCTTCTGGTCCTCGGCGGTCCATGCCTGGAACGGGCTGGTCCACACCGTCGAGGTCCAGCCCAACATGCGGATCCACGTCCTGGCCGCCGTCCTGGTGGGCCTGGTGGGGAGCGGCATCCCGCTCGGGCTGGCGGAACGGGTGACGCTCATCTTCTGCGTGCTGCTCGTCTTCTTCGCCGAGATCCTCAACAGCGCGCTGGAGGCGCTGGTCGACCTGGCCACGCGGGAGTTCGACGAGAAGGCGCGGGTGACCAAGGATGCCGCGGCGGCGGCGGTCCTGGTGCTCTCCATCGGCTCGGTGGTCATCTTCGCCGCGCTGCTCGTCCACAACTGGGCGACGGTCAGCGCGCACACCGACCGCATCCAGCGCCAGGTGGCCCTCGGCATCCCCCTCACCGCCTGCACCGCGCTCCTTCTCCGGCCCGGACCCAGGGGCTGGCTCCAGGACGTGCTCGCCCTCGCCGGGGCGCTGCTCTTCTGGGTGCTCCTCACCCTGCGCTCGACGAGCAGCGTCTTCAGCGCCATGACGCTGGGGCTGCTCGTGCTCGCCGGGGCGGCGGCCGTCGACCGGCAGCGCACGCGGCGCGGGCAAAAAAAACGGCCCGGCGGCACGTGAGGCTCCGCAGGGCCTACCGATTCGCTTTCGCCCCCCGGAGCTCTGGGCACCGGAGCCAGTCCGGGGCGCCAGTTGTCCGGTCCTGGGGCGAAAGTCTTGGCAGCCTAACGCAGGGTGCGGCCGTTCACAACGCCTGGCGGGATTCCTCGGCGGCCTGGTCGTGCGAGCCGCCGCGGCGGCCGTCCCCCCGGAGGTCGGAGGTGACCAGATCGATGAGCTCGGTCGCCACCCCGATGACCTGGGTGGAGGTGTAGCCGCTGGCTCGGAGCTGGTTGAAAAAGGTGCGGGCCAGGATCTTGGTGGCCTTCGCGTCCGTACTCACGGGGAGTCTCCTTGGGCGAATGGGCGCCCGTCGCCGCGGAGGGCTTCATGGGGCGTGCCAGCCCCGGGTGTGTCCTAACCCCCTGAGATGAGGTTCGTCCGTTGATGTTGAACAGGGTTTCGCTGCGAAGCGGGCTACGCACTGCAACCCTCGCGCGACGCCTCCGCGGACCCGGGTGGACAATGTCTCGCCGATGCCCTTCCGCGTACGGACGCCCGACGGCGAGCTCTCCTACCCCTCGCTTCGCGACGTGGAGCACGCCTTCCACCAGGGTCTGGTCGATCCCGACGACGAGGTCATCGACGAGGCCACCGGCGCCACGGTCCGCGCCAAGGACCACCCGGCCTTCGGTCCGCCGCCGGTGCGCCGCTTCTGGCAGGACCAGCGCGCCCAGCCGGCGCGCGTCGCGGTCGCCCTCACGCTCCTCGTCTCCGCTCTGGTCGCCGGTGCGGTGCAACAGATGTGGCTCGCCCTGGCCTCGGCGGCGGTCGCCGCCTGGCTCCTGATGCGAGTGGCCATCACCGCCCACGCCCGCCCGCGGCGCTGAGCGATTCCAGGGCTAGACTCCTCATCCGCCGTCCCGTGTCGCCCGCCCTCCTGGTCCTCGTTTCCGCCGTCGCGCTCGGCGCCCCCGCGCCCCCGGGCGAGGACGTGTACACCTGGACCGATTCCGAGGGCGTCGCCCACTACACGAACGATCCGAACCTGGTTCCCGGCAAGTATCGCGACCAGGCCCGCAGCCTGGAGGGCCAGCCGCTGCCGGAGGACACCTCCTCCAAGTCCCCGCCGCCGCCGGAGACGAAGCCTGGCCCGGCCGCCGAGGTGCAGAAGGCAGATGCGCCGAAGCCCGCGGGCCGGAACGACGAGCCGCCGCCCGAGGCGAGCCCGTCCCCCTCGCTCATCCCGCCCACGGGCACGGCCGGGCTCGACGAGGCGGGCTGGCGCAGGCTCTTCCAGAAGGCCAACGAGCAGGTGCGGCGGGCCGAGCTCGCCCTGGCCAGGGATCGCGAGGCGCTGGCCCGTGTCGCGAACGAGGACGGCTATCTCGTCGTCGATCCGTTCGGGCGGGTGACGGCCGGCGGGCGGGCGGGGGCCCTGCGGCTCCAGGTTTCCGAAGACGAGCGCGTCGTCCACGACGCCCGGGAGGCGCTCTACGAGCTGGAGCGCGTCGCCGCCCGCGAGGCGATCCCTCTCGATTGGAGGCACTGAGCCCGAGCCGGCCTCGACCCCGCTCTACCGCGGGAACCACGGCCCGCGCGGACGCTGCACCACCCACCGCCGTGGAGGAGGCGGCGGCGCCGGCCGCCTCAGGACCAGGCACAGCACCACGCCGGCGATGAAGCCGCCGATGTGCGCCCACCAGGCCACCCCCGGCTGGGCCACCGCGGCCTGCGTGCCGTAGAGGAACTGGAGGAGAAACCACACCCCGATGAAGACCAGGGCCGGGACCTCGACGAACCAGGGAATGATGACGATGGGGATGAGGGTGAGGACGCGCGCCCCAGGGAAAAGGATGAGGTAGGCGCCGAGCACCCCCGAGATGGCGCCCGAGGCGCCCAGCGCCGGGATCGCCGAGCGCGGCGCAGAGAACCCGTGCACCAGGAAGGAGACCACGCCGCAGAGCAGGTAGAAGAGAAGGTAGCGGCCATGGCCGAGCCGGTCCTCGACGTTGTCGCCGAAGATCCAGAGGAACCAGACGTTGGAGGCGAGGTGGAGCAGGTTGGCGTGGAGGAACATGGCGGTGAACACCGGAATCCAGCGGTCCGGGTCCAGCGCCGAGCCGCGCCAGCCGAAGAACGTCCGCGGCACGAAGGCGAGGCTGGCCAAGAGATGGTCGGCCTCGGGTCCGAGCCCGGCCACGCCGAGGTAGACCAGGCAGTTGGCGGCGATGAGCAGCACGGTCACCACCGGAGCGGAACGGGCCTGCAGACTGTCTCGGATGGGGAACACGACGGACCGAAGCTAACCGCCCGGGCGGCGGCGAGCAGCCGGGGAGTGCTAGGTTCGCTTCCTCCGTGACCGAGCCCGAGTCCTCCGTCCCCGATGCCCCCCCGCCCGCCGAGGAGACCGTCCGAAAGGTCTATGTCCGCGACCTGCGCGAGAAGCAGGCGGTGGTCACCGTCTTCCGGGTGACGCGGAAGGCCCGGCACACCGCGCGCAACGGCAAGACCTTCCTCGTCGTCGGCTTCGGAGACCGGACCGGGGAGATCGACGGACGAATTTTCGAGCGCGTCGAGGCGGCGGAGGGCGCCTTCCAGGTCGGCGACTACGTCCTGGTCAAGGGCCAGGTGGTGGCCTTTCATGGCAAGCCGCAGCTGGTGGCCGAGACCGTGGAGCGGCTCGATCCGGAACCCATCGATGCCGCCGAGTTCGCCCCGCCCCCAGCCGAGTCGCCGCCGGCGCCGGCCGCGCGGGCGCCGGAGCCCTCCGGGGAGACCCCGGCCGGGGACGGCATCCGCGCCGCGGCGCAGATCCGCGACCTGGTCGAGCGCGTCGAGGATCCGCACGTCAAGGCGCTGCTGCTCGCCTTCCTCGACGACCCGGAGGTGGCGCGAGGCCTCCCGGTGGCGCCGGCGGCGAAGGGAGCACACCACGCCTACCGGGGCGGCCTGGCCGAGCACATCCTCTCGGTGATGCGGCTCGCCCACCGCATCGCCGACCACTACCCGGTCCTGGATCGCGACCTGGTCGTCGCCGGGGCACTGCTCCACGACATCGGCAAGATCTCCGAGCTGACCTACGGCGACGGCTCCACCGGCTACACCGACGAGGGACGGCTGGTGGGCCATCTGGTGTCGACTGCCCAGGCCATCCACACCAAGGCCTCCCGCATCCCGGACTTCCCGCGCGCGCTCGAGCACCACCTCACCCACCTCGTCCTCGCCCACCACGGACAGCTCGAGCACGGCTCGCCCAAGCTCCCGGCGACGCTCGAGGCGCTGGCCGTGCACGCCATCGACGCCCTCGACTCCCGCCTGGCGAGCTGGCTGGAGATCATGGCCCGCGACGCCGGCGAGACATGGGCCGAGCCCACCCGACTCACCGACCGGCATCTCTACAAGGGGCCGGCGCCGACCCGCTCCGGCAAGAGCCCCGTCGACGCGCGGCGGAGGCGCCGCGGGCCGAGAGGCTCCCGGGAGCGCGCCGCCCCCGCCGAGCGGCGGGAGCGGGAGGCGCCCGCCCGCATCACGCTTCCTCCGCTCGAGACGCTCACCGGGTCGCCTCCGACCGCCGACGGCGCAGACGACCCCGGCGGCGGGTGAGCACCACCCCCGGCGGTCGTTGGACGCTCGCCGGCCGCATGCGCTAAGGCGACGGCCCAACCATGAGCAAGAAGCTCGGCGAGCGGCTGGTGGAAGCGGGGTTGATCTCCGCGGCGGCGGTCGACCAGGCGCTCGAGCAACAGCGGCTGACCGGCCACCGCCTGGGCGACTGCCTGGTGGAGATGGGCTTCCTCCCCGAGGCGACGCTCCTTCGCTTCCTCGCCTCGGAGTTCAAGACCCGCTACGTGTCGGCGGAGAAGCTGGCCCGCGCCCAGATCCCCACCGAGCTCCTGGACCGCGTCCCGGTGCGGATGGCGGAGTCCCACCTCTTCCTGCCGCTGGCCGTGGACAACGAGCGGCGCATCCTGTCCGTGGTCGCCGCCGAGCCGCAGAACGAGGATCTGCTCCGGGAGATCGCCCTGGTCGCCGAGGTGGACGAGGTGTTCGCCTACGTCGGTCTGCGCAGCGTCATCTACGCCGGCATCCAGAAGCACTACTACGGGGATACCACCGCCTTCCAGCAGCTGGCCTCCGGGGCGCTCCGGGCGCCGGCGGCGGCGCGCACCGACCTGGCCGGGATCGCCCAGGCCTACGAGGCGAGCGGCAGCAACCGCACCGCGCCGCCCCCCGTCCGCCTCCGCCTCCGCGGCGAGAGCAGCCAGGCCCGGCTGCCTCACACCGTGGTGCGCGGCAAGCGCGAATCGGCCAGCGCGCTCGTCTCCTCGCGCGGCGCGGTGGGTGAGAACGATTACCTGGAAACGCTCCGCATCCTCGTCGACCAGCTGGAGAAGGACCGGGGGGACCTCCGCGGCCACTCCGCCCAGCTGGCCCGGCAATGCGCGCTGGTGGCGCTGCGGATGGCCCTCCCGGCGCGCGAGGTGGCCTGCGTGGCGCTGGCCGCATTCCTCCACGACCTGGGCAAGGGCCCTCCCCACCTCACGCTGGCCGGGACCTCCCGCAACCCGGAGTGGAAGGCGCAGGCCAAGGAGCGGGTGCGGGCACCCCTGCAGATGTTCGAGTCGGTGCACCTTCCCGCCCAGGCCAACGCGGCGCTCGCCCAGCAATACGAGGCCTTCGATGGCTCGGGGACGCCTCAGGGCGTCCGCGGGGACGACATCGCCATCGGAGCCCGAGTCCTGGCGGCGGTGGACAGCTACCTCGACCTCGTGCGCAACGGGGCCAATGCCTACGGGCGCCGGTTCACCCGGGATCAGGCGCTGAACCACATGGCCGAGCAGGCCGGCGTGCTCTACGACCCCCGCGTCGTCCAGACGCTGGAGCAGCTGCTCTCCGGGGAGCTGCTTCGCCGGCGCCTCGACGCCGAGGGTCGGATGGTGCTCCTGGCCGAACCGGACACCGCGACGCGCGAGGCGCTGGTCCAGGCCCTGGAGCAGCGCGGACTGGTGGTCCAGGCGTGCAGCGGCCTGGACTCGGTGGCCGACGCCGCACTGACCGGGGAGGGGGACGTCTGGGTGCTGAGCGCGGCCTTCACCCCTTCGGAGCTGCACGACCTGGTGACGCAGCTCCGCGCCCAGCCCGCGCTGGCCGGCCTGCCGGTGGTCATCACCGGCGAGCCGGAGCCGACCCTCCGCGAGCGGCTCCTGCTCGCCGGGGCGACGGTGGTGGTGCCCGCCCAGAACGCCGCCGAGGTGGCCTTCCGGGTCTTCGAGCTGTTCCAGGAGCGCATCACCAACGGCGGCCCGGCGCACCCGGTGTGGGGGAGCTTCGAGGAGCTCGGGACGCGCGAGCTGCTCAAGGTGCTCGGGACCGGCCGGAAGAGCGGCCGCCTCACCCTGCGCGACGACCAGGCGGAGGGCTTTCTCCAGCTCGAGAGGGGCCGGGTCACCTTCGCCGCCCTGGGGGAGCGGCGCGGCGAGGACGCGCTCGGGGCGCTGCTCAAGTCACGGGCGGCCGACTTCACCTACGACGCCGATGCCCTCCTGCTCGAGCTCCCGCAGCTCGACACCGACGTGGAGCTGGTGCTCCGGGCGCTCGAGGCCTAAGGGAGCGCGAAGCCGAAGAGCTGCGATGCGTTGGCGGTGGTGGCCTCGGCCACGGTCTCGAGCGTCACCCCTTTGAGCATGGCCACCTTGGTCGCCGTCGCCACCACGTAGGCGGGCTCGTTGGGTCGGCGGTGAGGAACCGGCGCCAGGTAGGGGCTGTCCGTCTCCACCATCAGCCGGTCGAGCGGAGCGAAGCGCACCGCCTCGGCGAGGGCGTCGGTCTTCTTGAACGTCACCACCCCGGAGATGGAGAGGTAGAGACCGAGGTCGAGGTAGCACCGCGCGGCGGCGACGTCCCCGGTGAAGCAGTGGATGACCGCGCGGTCGATGGCTTCGGTGGCCAGGATCTCGGTGCACTCCGGGTGGGCATCGCGGACGTGGACCACCAGCGGCTTGCCCAGCGACCGGGCCAGGGCCGCCTGGGCGGCAAGGACCCGGGCCT
>DASPUU010000249.1:0-4339 GCA_035622755.1 Myxococcaceae bacterium | reverse complement strand
CGGAGCTGCCAGATCATCAAGCCCCTCCCCCACATGGATCAGACCGTCCTCGAGTGGCTGGCGGGCTCGAAGTATTCGCCGGTGACCTTCCAGGGCCGACCCACCCAGGTGAGTTACACCTTCAACTTCAACTTCAAGCTGCCCAAGTAGGACGCTGAAGCTACCTACCCGCGCACACGGAGGCGCGTTCCCAAAGCCATGGAATTCACTCTCGTCAGTCTCTATTCGCACATGGGCATCTTCGCCAAGCTCATCGTCTTCGTCTTGGCGATCATGTCCGTCCTCTCGCTCGTGGTGATGTTCGAGCGGCTGGTGGTCTTCAACCGGTCACGGAGCGAGTCCCGCAACTTCGCGGACAAGATGGCCAACCTGCTGACCAAGGGTGGGTTGACCGCCGCCGCCGACGCCAAGCTGGGGACCAAGGTCGGCCACCTGGGCCGGGTGATCGGCGCCGGGCTCAACGCGTTCAAGATCACCTCCGACGCCACGGACAAGGACCTGCGGGTGGAGTCGGTGGCCCGGGCACTGGAGCGCCAGGCGCAGCGCGAGGTGCAGAGCCTGAAGCGCGGACTCGGCCTCCTGGCGACCGTGGGCTCGACCGCTCCCTTCGTCGGTCTCTTGGGGACGGTGATGGGCATCGTCTCCGCCTTCCAGTCCATGGCCGCCACCGGTTCCGGCGGTCTGGGCACGGTGTCGGCCGGCATCGCCGAGGCGTTGATCACCACCGCCTTCGGCCTCCTGGTCGCCATCCCCGCGGTGATGGCCTACAACTACCTGCAGGGGTGGGTGGACGCCCGCGCGGTGGACATCAGCGAGTCCTCCAACGAGTTCCTCGACGTGCTGGCCAAGGAGATCGGTGGCCACGCCCGCACGCCGGGAACGGCGATGACCGAGTAGCAAACGCCCCGATCGGTGAGGTGACACGCCATGGGAATGGCTTCAGGTGGTGGGGCGGGAAAGATCAAGTCGGAGATCAACGTCACGCCCCTGGTGGACGTGGTGCTGGTGCTCCTCATCATCTTCATGGTCGTCACGCCGCTGCTCCAGCGCGGCAAGGACGTGAAGCTCCCCAACGCCACCAAGCAGAAGGAGACCAAGGAGGAGCCCGATCCGCTCATCGTCTCGCTCACCCGGGACAAGAAGATCTACCTGGAGAAGGACCCCTTCGACGAGGAGGGCCTCAAGATCGCGCTCGAGGCCCGGCTCATCCCCGAGCCCTGGAAGCAGATCCTCTTCAAGGCGGACAGCGACCTCGAGTTCGGTGAGGTGCGGAAGGTGCTCAGCGTGATGCAGAAGGCGGGAGCCAAGGGCGTCAAGCTCGGCGTCCAGGAGCAGCAGAAGTGAGCCTCGGACTCGGAGCACACCTCGCCAAGAAGCGGAAGTTCGCCATCAGCGAGGGCCGTCCCAACTCGGACATCAACGTCACGCCCCTGGTGGACGTGGTGCTGGTGCTCCTCATCATCTTCATGGTCGTCACCCCTCTTCTCGAGAAGGACATCCAGGTCCGGGTGCCGGACAAGGACACCGAGCAGGTCCAGGAGACTCCCACCGATCAGCTGGTGGTGACCGTGGACGAGAAGGGCGTGGTCAAGCTCAACAGCGAGACCATCGAGGACTCGGCGTACATCGACAAGATGAGGCGCGTCCTCGCCGCCAAGTCCCCGGACGAGCGCCTGGTGTTCTTCATCCCGGACGAGAAGGCCAACTACGGACGGGTGGTCTGGGCGCTCGACGGAGCGCGGACCGCCGGCGCGCGCATCCTCGGGGTGATCACCGAGCCGGTGGCGGGCGTCACCAGCGGCGGCGAAGGCGCCGCGCCCGAGGGCGGCTCAGCGCCCGCGCCCTCTCCCGAGCCGCCGAAGTAGCCTCGGGAGCCCGGGGGGAGCCCTCCGCCACCCCGGACCCCTCCGCTCCCCCGGACGGACGGCCCGGCCCGGCGCACGCTCGCGCCAGACCGGGCCGGCTCGGGCACGCCCGTTGCTCGCCGCCTCGCCGATGCTGGCCCGGGTGCGTTCCGGCGCACTGATCGGCGTCGACGCGGTGGTGGTGGAGGTCGAGGTCGACATGGCCCTCGGCCTCCCCTACTTCCACGTCGTCGGACTGCCCGAGGGCGCGGTCAAGGAGAGCAAGGTCCGCGTCGTCTCCGCCCTCAAGAACAGCGGCTTCGACCTCCCGAGCAAGCGGATCACCGTCAACCTGGCGCCGGCCGACATCCGCAAGGAGGGGGCCGCCTTCGAGCTCCCCATCGCCCTGGCCGTGCTCGGCGCCGGGGGCTACCTCCCTAGCCCGTCGCTCGAACGCTACCTGGTGGCCGGGGAGCTCTCGCTCGACGGGGCGGTGAAGCCCATCCGCGGCGTCCTGCCGCTGGCGGTGGCCGCCCGCGACGGCGGATTCGAGGGCGTGCTCGTCCCCGCGGCCAACGCCGCCGAGGCCGCGCTGGTGGACCGGATCCAGATCCTCCCCGTGCGGAGCCTGCTCGAGGCGGCGCGACACCTCGGGGGCGAGGCCATCCTGTCTCCCTGGCGTCCCTCGCCCCGGAGCGACGGCCTCCCTCCTTCGGCGGCGGTGGACATGGCCGACGTGCGCGGCCAGGGCGACCTCAAGGAGGCGCTCGAGCTGGCCGCGGCCGGCGGCCACAACGTCCTCATGTGCGGCCCGCCGGGGAGCGGCAAGACCATGCTCGCCCGGAGGCTGCCCACCGTGCTCCCGCGGATGGGCTTCGCCGAGGCCCTCGAGGTCACCAAGATCTACTCCGTCCTCGGCCTGCTCCCCGAGGGCGAGTCGCTCCTCGGCGAGCGCCCCTTCCGCGCCCCCCACCACACCGTCTCCGACGCCGGGCTGGTCGGCGGGGGGCCCCTGGCCCGTCCCGGCGAGCTGTCCCTCGCCCACCACGGCGTGCTCTTCCTCGACGAGCTGCCCGAGTTCCGGAAGAACGTGCTCGAGGTCCTCCGCCAGCCGCTCGAGGACGGCGTCGTGCACCTGGCCCGGGCCAGCCTCAGCGTCACCTACCCGGCCCGGGTGATGCTGGTGGCGGCGATGAATCCCTGCCCGTGCGGATACTGGCTGGTCCGCGAGCGGAACTGCACCTGTCCCTCGAACAAGGTCTTCGAGTACCACGCCCGGGTGAGCGGCCCGCTCCTCGACCGCATCGACATCTCCTTCTTCACCCGCCCGGTGGACGTGAAGCGCATCCTCGCCGCCGAGGTCGCGGAGAAGCCGTCCGCCCTCTACCGGGCCCGCGTCGAGGAGGCGCGCGCCCGCCAGCAGCACCGCTTCGCCGGCCACCGGGGCATCTTCTGCAACGCCCAGATGGGGCCGCGACTGATGCGGCAGCACTGCCGGATGAGCACCCGCGCCGTGCACATGCTCGAGGCGGCCATGAGGCGCCACGCCCTCTCCGCCCGCGCCCACGACCGCATCCTCAAGCTCGCCCGCACCCGGGCCGACCTCGAGGGCCACGAGCGCATCGAGGACGCCGACGTCCAGCTCGCCGTGGACTGCCGGGTCCTCGACCGGCGGGGGTTCCTCCTCGGGGGCTCCGTCCCGGCGGAGCGGATCAGCAAGCAGTTTCCGAGGGCATTTGAGGAAGAGGGGTGAGCCCGGGAAGGAGGCGGGGTGGCCAGGGGCCGGGGCGGGTGCCCTGGCCGGACGTGCCGTGCCGGCCTCGCGCCTCACGGGAGCCAGGAACTGGATCGCCCGGGTGTTCCCCATGCTGGAACGCTCCGCGGACCCGGAGGGGGGGCCGGGCTCGCGCGCGGACCCTAATCAGGGGACCTGATTCTCCCGTTTCGTACCGAAGCACTGGCAATTCTTGGAGTTTCATCATTCGGGAGGGATTCAGGTCCCCTGATTACCCCCCGGCCGCGACCCCCGGGGGGCAGTGCAGAGACCAATTCTCGAGGAGTTCGACGACCTGGCGAGGCTGGTTCGGCGGGAGCGCGAGGAGTGCCTGCGCGCACTCGGACTGAGCAGTGCACGCTACGCCATCCTCCGGGCGCTCTCCGACCGCCCGGAGAGCAGCGGCGGCGAGCTCGCCCAGAAGAGCGCGGTGCGGTACCAGACGATGGACGAGGCGCTCGAGGGACTCGAGCGAGCCGGCCTCCTGGAGCGACCTGGGCCCGTGGGGCCGGGCTACGCCCGCCGCGTTCGACTGACCCGGGCCGGAACCGTGCTCGTGGAAGCGCTGCCGGGCGGCGCTCCTCGAGATCGAGCACCTCATGCTCCAGCGCTTCAGCACCGAGCAGGTCGACCTAATGCAGCAGTTCCTCGAGGAGTGCGCCGCTCAGCTCCGCCGCGCGCCTCGGCCCGCGCCTGGCCCCCCGGCGAGCCGACCGGCGCC
>DASPUU010000248.1:0-5422 GCA_035622755.1 Myxococcaceae bacterium | reverse complement strand
AGCGGCCGGCCGGAGCCGCCGGGGGGTGGGCTGGACCGGAGCGAGGCTCGCCCTGGTGTCTGAAACTCTGCGCCAGACGCTCGGGGCGTTCGACGCCACGCTGCCCCTCGAGCGCGCCCGGACGATTCCCGGGCGGTGGTACTGGGACCCCGAGGTCGCCGCGGCGGAGCGGCGCGCGGTCTTCGGGTCCACCTGGCAGCTGGTGGCGCGGGCCGATCAGCTCACCGCGGCCGGGTCCTTCGTCACCGCCGACGTCGCCGGCGAGCCGGTGGTGGTCGTCCGGGGCGACGACGGTGTGCTGCGGGCCTTCTTCAACGTCTGCCGCCACCGGGCGGCGCGGGTGGTGACCGAGCCCGAGGGAATCGCCAGCCGCCTCCGCTGCCGTTACCACGGCTGGACCTACGACCTGGCCGGGCGGCTCCGGGGAACCCCGGAGTTCGACGGCGTCGCCGACTTCCGTCGCGAGGACCATGGCCTGGCCCCGCTGGCGGTGGGGGCCTGGGGTCCGCTGGTCTTCGTCAGCGCTGCGCGCGCTCCGCTTCCCCTGACCGCCTGCCTGGCGCCTCTTCCCGCGAAGATGGGGGCGCTCGAGGGCCTCCGCTTCGCCGCGCGCCGGGAGTACGCGCTGGGCTGCAACTGGAAGGTCTTCGTCGACAACTATCTCGACGGCGGCTACCACGTGAGCACCGTGCACCCGTTGCTGGCCGGCGTGCTCGACTACCCCCGCTACCGCACCGACTGCTTCGAGTGGACCAGCCTTCAGGCCAGCCCGATGCGCGCTCCGGACCCGCAGCGCCAGGACGCCTCGGCCGCGGAGGTGCGCAAGGGCGAACAGGCGCTCTACGGGTGGGCGTTCCCCAACACCATGGTCAACCTCTACGAAGGGGTGATGGACACCAACGTCGTACTCCCCGACGGCGCGGATCGCTGCCGAGTGCTCATCGACTTCTACTTCTCGCCAGGCGAGGGGGACGCGGCGCGCCGCTTCAGCGAGGAGAGCATGGCCGTCGGCCATCGCATCCAGCTCGAGGACGTGGGGGTGTGCGAGGATGTCCAGCGCGGACTGTCCAGCCGGACCTACGACAGCGGCCGCTTCAGCGTGCGGCGGGAAGCGGGCGTCTACCAGTTCCACCGGCTCCTGGCCCACCATCTCCTGGCCCCGCCGCAGGATTGACACGACATTCACGTGGCACCCCGGGGGTCCCTTCGCCTAGCTTGACCCTCCCGCGCGCGGCTCGGGAGGGCTTCGATGCTCTGGGCAGGGACGATGCGACATCGGTGGATGCTCCGCCTCGTGGTCGCCGCGGCTCTCGGCCTTCCCATCGCCGCCGGAGCCCAGGCGCCGACCATCTTCCCGCCCAGCCTGCTCGTCCCGAACTTCAATCGCGTCTTCCCCGGGCTGAGCGAGTCGATCCAGGCCGGGGCCTCGCTGGTCCGCACCTCGACCCCGCCGGCCCTCTGGTACAACCCGGCGGGGATGGTGCTCTCCGAGCACACCACCGTGAACGCCAGCGTCCAGGGCTACGAGCTGACGCTGTTCCGCGGCTCGAACCTGCTCAAGGGCGGCACCCAGGAATCGAACATCAGCACCGTTCCCACCTTCGTCGGCATCCTGCTCGGCACCGAGGTCATCCCGCTCCAGAACCTGCGCGTGGGCTTCGGAATGAGCAACCCCATCTCCTGGAACCAGGGGGTGAACAATGCCGCGCGCGGCCCGAACAGCCTGGCGGCCGTCCTCTTCGGCGCGAACTCGGAGTTCACCCAGTACGAGGCGGCCGGGGCGGTGAGCTATGCGGTGAGCGACCGGTTCCGGCTTGGCCTGGCCCTGGTCGTGCCCTACACCTACATCAGCAACAACGGACAGCTGAACGGCCAGTTCACGAAGAACGACCTCCTCGCCAACAGCATCCGGACGGTGTTCCTGAGCGGGTGGAACTTCCACCTCCTGACCACGGTGAGCTTCCAGTGGCAGGCGGCCGACTGGCTGAGCTTCGGAGGCCTGGTCCAGCCCCCGGCGGCGCGTGTCCTCAGCGGCGGCAGCATCACCCTCCAGGGCCTCACCACCGCCAGCTCGACGAACCAGGCCACGACCGAGCAGCTGAGCTTCCGGGACAACAAGGCCAGCTTCACGTACGTGATTCCCACGGAGATCTCGGCCGGATCCGCGGTTCGCTTCGGCCCGTTCGAGGCCGAGCTCGATGCTCACTGGTTCCTGTCCACCGGGCCCTACTACCTCTTCTCCTCCACCCAGCCGGTGTCCGTGTTCAACTCCGTGCAGGGCTCTGCCCCGCGGCAGACGATCGGCAACTTTCCCGGCCAGGTGTGGGGGACGAAGAACATCGTCGACCTGAACCTCGGGACGAGCCTCCAGATCAGCGACCTGATCACCCTCCTGGCCGGCTTCTACACCAGCCTCGCGCCGGGCAGCGTGGTCTCCAACATCTTCCAGCCGATCTCGCTCTACGGGGTGCGCGGGGGCCTCTCCTTCAGCGGAAAGCACCTTTCCTTCTCCGTCGGGCTCGGCTACGAGTGGGGGAGCAGCACCATCCCGCTGGGGGACATCACCCTCCCCGGTTCACCCCCGCTCAGCTTCCAGCAGCCGATCAGCTTCCAGACGCTGAGCGTTCTCTTCGCCCTGGCCTACGTGTTCTGAAGGCCGGGGCGTCCAACCGCTACTTGAGCGTGAAGTAGACCCGCGGCCCGGCCTCCTTCTTTGCCCGCTCCCCGCCCTGGACGACGAAGAGGCGGGCCGGCTCCACCTCGGCGGCGTGGAGGAGCGCATCGCGAGCCGCCTCGGCCCGCCGCTGGGCCAGCGCCGGCATCGCCTCCGGGCCGAGGACCACGGCGCCGACCAGCTTCTCCTCCATCTCCGTCACTCCCGGCGCCGCCCCCTTCGACCCCTTGCCCTCGTCCGGGAAGGTCCGCCGGAACTCGGACTCGATGAACTTCACGTACTCGTCCTCGCTCAGATCGACCTGGTCGGGCGAGGCGGCCCCTCCCTTCTTCGCCTTCCATTTCGCCTCGCGCGCTTGCCGGCGGAGCGCCTGCTTCTTGAGGGCCAGGCCGTCCGGGCCCGGGTCGACGGTGCCCTCCACGTCGACCCTCAGCGCCGGCCGTGAGTAGAGCGCCTTGGCCAGGGCCTGGAGCGTCTTCTCCGCCCGGGCGTCGACGGCGGCGGAGCCGGCGGCGAAGTCCACCACGTCGAGGTGCTCGCTTCCGCCGCCGAACAGCTTGCCCAGCGCGACGAAGGGCGCCGTCACCAGCTTGGTGAAGACGTTTCCCAGCGCGTGCAGGATGAGCTTGCCCAGCCGGAAGTCGGGGTCGTCGACGTTCCCCTCCACCGGGACGTCGAGCTCGATGAGACCGTCACGGTCCTGGAGGATGGCCAGGCCGAGCTTCACCGGGAGCTTGGTGGCGTCCGGGCTGTGGGTCTCGTCGCCGAGCGTGAGCTGATCCACCTTGACCAGGTTCTGACCCTCGAGCCTGCGAGCCGCGACGCGGTAATCGAGATCCAGGTCCAGCTTCCCCTTGTCCAGCGTGTAGCCGACGTACTTGCCGAAGTAGGGCCCGAGCGGCGTGAGGTCGATGCCCCTCGAGGTCACCTTGAGGTCGGTGGCATCGTTGCGGAAGCGGGGGCTGAGGGTGCCGCTCATCGTCAGCGGGGCACCCCCCACCTTGGCCTGGAGCTCGACCTGGGCCCGCGCGGCGACGTCGTTGGACAGGCCGCGCACGCGCAGGTCGAGGTCGGTGATGCCGAGCAGGGCCGGCGGCTGCACCGACCGGTCGATGAGCTCGGCGCTCCCGCGGAGGATCTGCACGCTGGTGATGGCGACCGGAAACGGGCGCTCCGCCTTCGCCGGTGCCGGCTCCGGCTTCGTCTCCGGCCTGGGCGCAGCCGGCTCGCCCGGAGCAGCCTTCTTCCGGACGATGCGCTTCATGTTGGACGAGCCGTCCTCGGCGATCTGCAGCCGGAGCCGCGGCTCGGTCCACCGGACGGAGCGGATGCTCAGAGCCCGCGGCGTGGAGCTGAGCTTGATGCCGGAAACCTGCAGCGACCTCCAGCGGGCGAGCTCCTGGCCGCGCTCGGCATCGAGGAGGCTGAACCCGTCCAGCGACGCCTCCCCCTCGAAGGCAACGGCGGGCGGGTCCGCCGACGCGTCCAGCTGGAGATGGCCGTCCACGCCGAGAAGGCCTCCGCCCAGGCGGGCGTCGAGGTCTCCGTAGAGGCCGAGGTAGGCGTCGACGGGCGGGAGCTCGAGGCCCTCGACGCGGAGGGTGAGGTCGGCCGATGGCTTCCCCTGGACGAACGTCCCGGCGAGCTGGATGCGCCCCTTCGGGCTCCAGCCGGTGGTCAGGGCCAGGGTGGACCGGGCCGACCCGTCGGCGGACAGGTTCCCCAGGGTGACCGAGAACGGCGCCAGCGTCAGCTTGACGGGACGGCCCGGGAGGGCGTCCTCGAGCTCGATGCGCTCGTCGGCGACGCTCACCGTGGCCACCGTCCACTGGATCCTTCGAGCCGGCCGCCGGGGCCCGGGGGCTGGTTTGGCCGGGGCGGGCGCCGGCGTCGAGCTCGCGGCGGCGGGAGCGGCGGCCTCGGCGCGGGACCTGGCCATCGTCGTCACGTCGATGCGCCCGTCGGCGGCCCGGCGGATGCGGAGCGTTCCACCCCGGAGCGAGACCGACTCCACGCGCCCGGTTTCCTCCAGGGCGTCCACCGAGACCCCGGTGACGTCGAGCTCGGGCTGCTCGATGGTGGGCGCCGGCGCGCCGAGCGCCCGGAGCATCAGCGAGCGGATGGAGAGCGAGGCGTCGGAGACCTTGAGCACCCGTCGCTCGGGTCCCCACTCCAGCTCGTAGCTGCCCTGCACGCGCGCCCTCCCGTCGGTCAGCTCGAAGCCGACGTTCTGCTCGTAGTAGGGCGAGTACTTGGGAAGGCGGATCCCCTCCAGGGAAAGAGTCCCGGTGGAGCGGATGGGCTCGATGTGCACCGAGCCGCTCCAGGAGAACGTCTCGCCCGATTCGGTGGTCCCGGAGAACGCGTACGGGCTCTTCGCGTCGGGGCGGGCGCGGAAGTCGTCCAGGCGGATGGTGAAGGGACCCACCGTGGACTGGAAGGGGCGCGCCCGGGAGAGGTCGGTGAAGTCGACCTGGGCCGCTTCGATGGCCAGGTGATCGACCCCGAAGACGAAGCCCTGCGACTTGGGCGGGCCCGGCGGAGGCCGAGACCCGGAGGAGGAGGAGGAGGAGGAGAGGGCGGCGACGATGTCGGAGAAGTTGAGAGTTCCGTCGCGGGCCAGGGTCACCCGGGCGCGGGGGCGCACCAGCACCAGCTGGTCGAGCGCCAGCTCCCGCTTGATGAGCGGGATCAGCCGGCCGTCCAGGTAGAGGCGCTCCCAGGAGAGGAAGGGGGTCGTCCCGTCCC
>DASPUU010000247.1:0-2208 GCA_035622755.1 Myxococcaceae bacterium | reverse complement strand
CCCGCGCGAGCGGCCGATGTCGCCGTGGTCGCTTCCATGCCCTAGTCCAGGGGGCCGACCCGGGCGTAGCCCCGGTGCTGGTAGACGAGGGTGCGCTGGGTCTCGCCGTGGTGCACCGCCGTCACCTCGCCGATGACCAGGAGGTGATCACCGGCGTCGATGCGGTCCCGGACGCGGGCCGAGAAGGCTCCCGCGGTGCCGTGCAGGAGCGGGACGCCGGCCGCGTCCGGCGTGGCCGGGAAGCGCTCCCAGGTATCGGTGCGGTGCTCCCAGTGACGGGCGAAGGCCAGGCTGTGCTCGGACTGGGCCTCGGAGAGCAGGTTGACGGCGAAGTGATCCGCTTCGGTGAGCAGCGAATCGGCGCCGGCGCCCCGCTCCACCGCCACCGCCACCAGGGGCGGGCGGAGCGACAGGGTGAGGAACGCGGTGGCGGTGAAGCCGTCCACCTCGGGAACGCCGGGGCCGCCGGCGCCGGGCCGCCGGCGCGCGGTGACCACGGTGACCGTCGCCGCCCAGGCCCGGGCCAGGTGGCGAAAGGCCTCGACGTCGCCCGGTGGAAAGGTTTGCATCGCGGCGGTTCTCTAGGTCAGAAACGGGCTCGGCACCACTCCCCGTGAGGTCGGAGCATGCGCCTCGTCACCTACCGGCATGGCCCGCGAGACAGCTTCGGCGTCGTCGTCGACGGTGGCATCGTCGACGGCGCCCGGGCGCTCGGCGGGCGGTCCGCGGATCTGAAGTCGGTGCTGGCGGCAGGGGCGCTGGACGAGCTGGCCCGCTCCGTCCAGGGGCGCCCGGCCGAGGTCGCCCTGGCCGACGTCCAGCTCCTGCCTCCCATCCCGAGCCCGGACAAGATCCTCTGCGTGGGCATCAACTACGTCGCGCACCGCGAGGAGACGGGCCGTTCCGAGACGCCTTACCCCACGCTCTTCACCCGCTTCGGCAACACCCAGGTGGGACATGGCCAGGCCCTGGTCCGCCCGGCGGCGTCCACCGAGCTCGACTACGAGGCCGAGCTGGCGGTGGTCATCGGCCGGCGCGGGCGCCACCTGGGCCGGGAGGACGCCCTCTCCATCGTCGCCGGGTACAGCTGCTACCAGGACGCCACCCTGCGCGACTGGCAGCGGCACACCAGCCAGTTCACCCCGGGGAAGAACTTCGTCGCCACCGGAGGTTTCGGACCCTGGCTGGTCACCGCCGACGAGATTCCCGACCCCTCGCGGCTCACCGTCATCGGCCGGCTCAACGGCCGGGAGATGCAGCGCTCGGGGACCGACCTGCTCATCTTCGACGTCCCCGAGCTCATCGCCTACATCACCACCTTCACCGAGCTCGTGCCCGGCGACGTCATCTCCACCGGAACGCCGGGCGGCGTCGGCTCGAAGCGCACGCCACCGGTGTGGCTGCGGGCCGGCGACGTCTTCGAGGTGGAGGTGACCGGCGTGGGCATCCTCAGGAATCCGGTGGTCGACGAGGCTCGCTAGCTGCTCCGGCCGGGGCGACGGTGTGGGACATCGACCCCGGTCGACCCCGGGGTCGCGCCGACCGGCTCCCGGGGAGGGGACCCCCCGCCGGCGGGAACAAGCCTCGGAGTTCCATGGAGTTCCGCACCGGATCGCCCCTTGCACGACCAGCGCGGCGTGAACAACCGCGTCGTCCTCATCGGTGCCGAGCAGGACTTCTTCCTCGACCTGCTCGAGATGCTCGTCCCCGGGGGCTCCCGGGATCCCATCCTGTCGCTGGACGAGCTCGCCCCCGCCCAGATGCCTCCCCCGCCCACCGGGCCGTTCGAGGTGTGGTTCGTGGCCAGCGACGTCGACGGGGTGAACGAGATTCGCCGCATGCGCGCCGCCGGCGACGCTCCGGCGGTAGCCTTCCTGAACGTCTCCGGCATGGAGGACATCGTCCTCCGGCACGCAGACCGGATGCTCTCCGAGGATCCGCGGCTCCAGGTCGTCCTGGTCGTTCCCGCCAGCGGAGAGGACTGGGAGTCCCGGGCCGCCGCCCTCGGCCACCGCGACCAGGTGGTCGTGCTCCGGCGCCCCTTCGATGCCGCCGAGGCCCGCGAGCTGGCCCATCTCCTGGTCTCGCGCTGGAACCAGTTCGACCGCGTCCTCTCCCGCCTCCCCCTGCCGCTCGTCGCCCGCGAGGCGCCGGCACCGGCGCCCAGCGCCTGCGGGGCGAACAGCCGGGTCATTGCGCTCCGGGACG
>DASPUU010000246.1:0-18767 GCA_035622755.1 Myxococcaceae bacterium | reverse complement strand
CGGCCGGTGGCCTGGAGGAGCCGCTCGACGGTCCCTCGCCGGCGGCGCTCTCCGACCGGCACCAGGAGCCCCTGCTTCTCGAGGGCGCGCACGTGGTAGCCGACCCGCTGCCGGGGCAGCCCGAGCGCGCGCGCCAAAGCGGCGGCCGAGGCGGGTTCACGCATTCCGGCGAGGATGCGGAGGCGCGTGGGGTCGAGCACCGCCGACGCCTCGTCGAGCGACTTGAGGACCGTGATGGCTCCCTGCATGAAAAGACTATCTGTCTAGACAAATTTATTTGTCAATAGCTCAGAAGCTCCTTGTCTTTCCGGTGTTTCGCAACGGCAGGTCTCGAACGAGGCGACCCCTTCTCCCCTTCCTTGCGGAGGTCCGGCGCTCGCCCGAGGATGCGCGGCCTCCGGAGGACACATGCGAGGACCGCGCGCCCTGTTTCCCGTCTTGCTCCTGGCCTGTCCCGCGGTGGCGCGGGCGGCGGCCGGCGATGCCGACAAGGGCAAGCCCATCTACTCGGCCCAGTGCGTCACCTGTCACGGAAAGGCGGGCGACGGAAATGGCCCGGTGGGCCGAGCGCTGAACCCGAGGCCACGGGCGTTCAACAAGGGCAACCTCCTGCCCGACGACCAGCTCTTCAAGGTCATCCGCCAGGGCGGCAAGGCGGTCGGCCTGTCGAAGGACATGGACGCCTACCCGGCGCTGAGCGACCAGCAGATCTGGGACGTCATCGCCTACATCAAGACGCTGGCGAAGTGAGCGCCCCGGGCGCCGCTCAGCCGTAGAGACGGCGCGTGGCGCTTCCCATGATCCGCACCGCGGTCCGGCGAGGGAGGAGCCGACCGAGTAGCGCGGCGTAGAAGGCGTTGAGCGCCCCGGGCACGACGCTTGGCTTCTTGCCGAGAGCCGCCAGGGCCTCGCGCACCACCAGGGCGGGCTCCATGAGCGCGACGGTCCCCCGCGGGTGCGAGGCCGCATACCCGGGCGTGTCCGTCGCTCCGGCGCGGCAGGCCAGCACGTCGACGCCCCGCTCCCCGAGCTCGTCCCACAGGCCCTCCGCCAGCACCAGGTTGAAGGCCTTGGAGGCGGCATAGGAGGCGATGAGGGGACCGCCCTGCGAGCCGGCGAGCGACGTCATGAGGAGGATGCCGCCCCGGCCCCGCGCGGCCATCGCCCGGCCGAGCCGGTGCGCGAGGACGAGCGGCCCCCGGCAGTTGACGTCGATGACGCGGAGCTGCTCCTGGAGCGGACGCTCGATGAACGGGCCGATGACCGAGTGGGCGGCGTTGTAGACGAGGAGCCCGACCTCCAGCTCCCGGATGCTCCGGTCCAGGGCGTCGCCGAGCTCGGGACCCGCCAGGTCGACGGCGAAGGTGCGCACCTCGACCGAGTGCCGGTTCCGGAGCCGTCCGGCCAGTGATTCGAGCGGCTCGGGGCGCCGGGCGACGAGCAGCAGGTGCAGGCCGCGCTCGGCCAGGGCCTCGGCGAAGCCCTCGCCCAGCCCCACCGATGCACCGGCCACGAGGGCCCAGGGCCCGTAGCGCTCGCGAAAGGAGGTCATCGGCCGAGGCATCCGGCCAGGAGCACGGCCATCACCACGTCCCCGAGGGCGAGGCGCGTTCCGGCCGGCGTGCGCCTCCACCGGCCGAGGAAGACGAGCGGCGTCAGGGCCAGCTTCTCGACGATGGCCGCCACCACCACCGGGCCGCGAACCTCCGCGTGGAAGGCGCTGTACACGAGCAGCGCGCCCACTGAGCCCGCGAGCAACCCCCAGTGGCGGGCGAGGAGCAGGGTGAACGCGTCGTCGGTGTCCACCCCGAAGAGGAGGCGGACCAGGAGCCGCGGGGCAAGGAACATCGCCCCGGCGGCGGCGGTGACCAGGCCGACGACGACCAGGATGGGGACGGCATGGGCAGCGAGCATCTCTCTCCTCCCCGGGATGGACCCCGTTCAGCGGCGCCCGGCCTCCACCCCCTGGACGAAGGCCTCGATCCCTGGCGTGTTCGGTGCAGCGTCGCCCAGCTTCCGCGCCCAGCGGCGCGCGGCGTCGTTGTCGTGGGCGTCGAGGGCGAGCTGGACGAGCAACGTGAGGATCTCGACGTTTCCCGGGAACCGCGCCTGCGTCGCCTCGAGCACCTTCCGGGCCCGGGCGTGGTTGCCGCTGTCGTTGAGCGCCACCGCGTAGACGTAGGCGAAGCGAGGGTTGGCCCGCCCGAGCCGGGCCGCCGCTTCCAGCTCGACGAGCGCCTCGGCGCGCCGACCCTGGCGCACCAGCGACAGACCGAGCGCATGGTGGCTGGGCGCATCGCCGGCGTCCCAGCGCAGCGCCTCGCGCAGGGTGGCCTCGGCCTCCCGCTCCCGGCCGTTGCCGCGCTCGACGTCGGCCAGGTTGAGGTAGGCCGGGGCGAAGGTGGGGTCTCGCTGGATGGCGAGCCGGAAGGCCGCCTCCGCCTCGGGAATGCGGCCGAGCGACAGCTCCAGCACGCCGAGGTTGTACTGGGCGTCGGTACGGTCCGCATCGGCGGCCAGGGAGGTACGGAGCTCGCGCTGCCCGAGATCGAGGGCGGCCCGCGTGGAGGCGTCCAGCATCCGCGGCGGCACCCGGACCAGCGAGGCGGTGGCCTCCAGCCGCACCGCCCGCACCGGGTCTGCGAGGAGCGGGGCGCCGATGCGGAGCCGCGGCGCCGGCTCCAGCGAGGCGATCACCTGGGCCACCGCGCGGCGGACCAGGGGGTCCGGATCCCGGGCCCCGCGCTCGAGGAAGACGAGAACCACCGGGTCGAGATAGCGCTCGAGCAGGCTCACCGCGGTGGCGCGGACGATGCCCGGAAACCGCGTGGCGTCGGCGGCGGCCATGAGCTGCTCGCCCGCCCTGGGGAGGTAGCCCCGGCCGGCGGCGATGGCCTCGGCCCACTGCGGGCGGGCCTGGACACCCGGGCCCCAGAGGGCGAGGACCTTCTCCGCGCTCCAGCGCGGCCCCCTCCGGTGACAGCTCGTGCAGGCGTCCGGGGTCCCCAGCTTCACCGCCAGGTCGGGCCGCGGAATCCGGAAGGAGTGGTCGCGGCGCCCGTCCACCACCATGTAATTGCGCATCGACATGTGGCAGGCGACGCAGGCCGAGCCCTCGGTCCCGGCTCGATGGTGGGTGTGGTCGGCGGTGTCGAAGCGCGCCGGGAGGTGGCAGCGGAGGCACACCGCGTTCCCCTCGGTGCGGAGCTTCTTCGCCGCGTGGGGCTCGTGGCAGTCCGAGCAGGTGACCCCTTGGGCGTACATCTTCGACTGGAGGAAGGAGCCGTACTCGAAGACCTCGTCGAGGATCTGCCCGTCGGGCTGGTAGAGGCCCTCGTCGAGCAGGGCCACCCGGAAGGCCTGTCCCACGTCCTCGCCTGGCTTGACCTCCGGCCAGATCTGCCCGCGCCGGGCGTGGCACGGCCCGCACGTCTCCACCTCCACGCGGGAGATGGGTCCGCTCCGGGTCAGCGTCCCGCCCGACCCGGCGTTGGCCCAGGTGGAGAGGGACGCTCCCCGGAGCTGGAAGGTCAGGCCGTGCAACCGCTCGCCGGCCGGCTGGCCGCCCCTGGCCCAGGTGACGTGACCCGACCCGGGGCCGTGACAGGCCTCGCAACCCACCTCGCCCTCGGCGTAGGCGGACTCGAACCGGTCTCCCTCGGCACGGTAGGCCTTCCGGAAGTCGGTGGTGTGGCACTGGGCGCACATGTGATTCCAGGTCTGCTGCGGGCGCGTCCAGTGCAGGGCGTTGCGGAAGTCCATCCGCAGCTCGCCCGGATAGAGGTGGAACCAGCGCTGGCCCCCCTCGGCCCGCGGTCGGGTGTCCCAGGCGATGCCCAGGCACTGCAGGCGGCCGCGGGGAAGCTCCACCAGGTACTGCTGGAGCGGGTCGATGCCGAAGGTGAAGCGGACCGCGAAATCGTCCGGCTTGCCGTCCGGACCGTCGGTGTGGACGGTGAAGCGTCCCCCGCGGTCGAGGAAGGTGGTGGCCACCCCCTGCCAGTCGAAGCGGGCCCCGCGGAAGTTCCCGAGCACGGTGTCCGCTCTGGCCGGTTGCATCGCCAGCCGGTGGTGGGAGGTGGACCAGGCCTGCGCCTGGGAGGCATGGCACTCGGCGCAGGTGGGGGAGCCGACGTAGCTCGGCGGCGCCGGCGGAGGCGGAGGGGGCGCGGGGACGGAGGGCGGCGGCTCGCGCCGGCAGGCGGCGGCCAGGAGGAGCAGCACCGCCGGCGCCCGCCGGTGCCGCCGGGCGGGCAGCCGACCCGGGGCGTCGACGGTCTGGGTCCGAGGACCGGCCACGGGAACCACTCTACCGGGGCGTCCCCCGACCGGAGCCAGGACAATCGCCTTGCCCCCTGGGGTCCGGAGCGACGTCAGTCGCTCAGCGAGATGCCCAGGTCCCGGCAAGTGAGGACGGTGTCGCCGTCGAGCGGCACGCGCTTGATGCCGGTGACCGCGTCGGCGAGGGGAACGGTGACCATCTCCGGCGGGCGAAAGGCGACCATCACGTTGCGCTTGCCCTCGGCGATGAAGCGCACCGCCGCCGCGCCGAAGCGCAGCGCCACCAGCCGGTCGAAGGCGGTGGGAGAGCCGCCTCGCTGGAGGTGGCCGAGCACCAGCGAGCGCGTCTCCTTTCCGGTGCGCCGGGTGATCTCGGCCGCCACCCACTCGGCGATGCCGCCGAGGAGCGGCTCGGCCTGCCCGGGCGCGAGCGCACCCTTGGTGAGCGCCGTCGAGCCCTTGGGCTGCGCGCCCTCGGCGGCGACGACGATGCCGTAGCGCTTGCCGCGCCCCTCGTTCTCGGTGAGGTGCCGGCAGACGCGCTCGATGTCGAAGGGCACCTCGGGGAGGAGGATGACGTCGGCCGATCCGGACAGCCCGCTGTGCAGGGCGATCCACCCGGCATGGCGCCCCATCACCTCCACCACCAGGACCCGCTCGTGGGCGCTGGCCGTGGAGTGGAGCTTGTCGATGGCGTCGGTGGCGGTGGAGACGGCGGTGTCGAACCCGAAGGTGGAGAGGGTGGCGGAGAGGTCGTTGTCGATGGTCTTCGGGACCCCGACGATGGGCAGCCCCTTGAGCGAGAGGCGGTGGGCGAGGCTCATGCTGCCGTCGCCGCCCACCGCCACCAGGACGTCGAGGCCGAGCTTCCGGAAGTTGGCCACCACCTGGTCGGAGACGTCCTCCAGCGTCACGCGGCCGCTGGCCGGGTCGGTGACCGGGAAGCGGAACGGGTCCCCGCGGTTGGTGGTGCCGAGCAGCGTGCCGCCGTGGGAGACGATGCCTTCCACCCGCTCCGGGCTGAGCACGGTGATCCGACTCGTGTCGAGGAGCCCGGCATAGCCGGTGTGGATGCCGAGCACCTCCCAGCCGCGGCGGTGAGCGGCCAGCGTCACGGCGTGAATGACGGCGTTCAGCCCGGGGGCGTCCCCACCCCCGGTGTTGATGGCGATGCGCACCTGGGCGGCCATCCTGACCAGGTCGAGGAGCATAGCAGACCACCCGGCCCCGCCCCGGCGGGCGCTCAGAAGAGGAAGGTGAGCTGGGCGCGCAGCGTCCAGGTCGGACCGACCGGTGGGTGCCAGACGTTGTCGTAGGCCTGGAGGCTGATGTTCAGCGGGAGTCGGCCGAGGCGGACGATCTTCCCGACGCCGCCGCCCAGCGGGAAGACCCACTTGTCGGCGGTGGTCTGGGCATTCCAGTCGGCGGTGATGATCGGCGACGAGGTGAGGTACCAGCCGTCGCCGAAGTTGTAGTTCACGAAATACTGGATGAGCATCGAGTTGACGTTCTGGCTTCCCCCGCCGGCGAACGACCAGACGTTGTTGGCCAGGATGCCGAGCACCCAGTGCCCGGGCATGGCGAGCAGGACCACCGACGGCCCGAAGGTCCACTTGGCCGAGGGAACCGCCGGGCTGGTGTTGGTGGGAAAGCCGAACACCGGGCCGATTCCCCAGATCAGCGCGCCGGGGCGGGCGGGAGACACGAAGAGGGTGGTGTTGATCGAGCCGAGGGCGAAGGTCGTCCCGCTCTGACCGGCGCCGAGGTTGGGCTGCCAGACGAGCGGGATGATGGTGCGGGTGATGATGTTGTACTCCCCCATGTGGATGGGGATCACCGGCTGGATGTTGAGGACTTCCTGGGCGGCGTTGCTCGGGCCGAAGCCGAAGTTGGTGTTGCTCTGGAAGGGAAAGCTGATCAGGTCGGCGACCGGGTTCTGCGCCGCCTTGGCCAGCTCCTCGGTGCTCTGCTGCGCCGCCGGCCGGGCGGTGGTCGCCGGGGTCTCGGCGTCGGCGGCGATGGCGGGAGGCGCGGCCAGGATCACCGGGAGCAACCAGGACCAGCGGGTCGGTTTCATGTGACCTGTCGTGCTCCCTCCCCCGGAGCCGCGTCGGCCGTCGAACGTACGCCAAAGGCGCTGGTCAGGGTACGCGAAATTCCGGAGCGCACCGGCGCGGGCGAGTCGGTTGGGTTTCCTTTGCACTTCGAGGACCGAGGCGGCATCCTCCCGGGCCCGTCCGCCGGCTGTCGGTGCGACCTCGTGGAGGAGGAACCCCAACCATGCTCAGTGCCATCCGGAACACGAGCGCCGCCCTGGCGCTGGCCGCAGTCGCCGCCGGGTGCGGCGTCTCCAAGGACAAATACGAAGCCGCGGTGAACGAGGCGGACAAGTACAAGAAGGAGTACGCCGACGAGAGCCAGCGGGCCAAGGATTGCGAGCAGAAGCTGGCCACCGCGGGCACCAAGGTGCAGGGCCTGGAGCAGACGACGGCCGCGCAGCAGGCGCAGATGGACGACTACAAGACGATGAACGCCGCCCTGACCCAGGAGAACGCGGCGAACCTGGTGGAGCTGGCCCAGCTCTCCGGCCTGGTCACCATCCGCGTCCCGGAGAAGCTGCTCTTCGCTCCTGGCTCGGCGGCCATCACCAAGCAGGGCAAGGTGGGGCTGAAGAAGATCGCCGCGGCGATGAAGTCGGTGAGCGGCCGCGTCTTCTACGTGGCCGGGAACACGGACAACAAGCCGATCAAGACCAGGCAGTTCCCCTCCAACTGGGAGCTGTCCACCGCCCGGGCGCTGGCGGTGATCCACTTCTGCATCGCCGAGGGGGTCGACCCGCGGGTGCTCGGCGCCGCCGGCTACGCCCAGTACCACCCCATCGCCTCCAACGACTCGGCCGATGGACGGGCGCGCAACCGGCGCATCGACATCGGCATCGCCGCGCCGCCGCAGGACCTGCCCACCGCCAAGCAGTAGGAGCTCAGTAGGCGCGCAGGTACTGCTTCGGCACCCGGCGCCGGTCGGGTAGGCCGAGCGCCGCGGCGGCATGGAGCGGCCAGTAGGGGTCGCGCAGCATCGCCCGGGCGAGGAAGACCAGGTCCGCCTCGCCCGAACGGACGATGGAATCGGCCTGGGCCGGCTCGGTGATCAGCCCCACCGCCGCGGTGGCCAGTCCGGCCTCGGAGCGGATCCGGCGGGCGAAGGGAACCTGGTAGCCCGGGGCGACCGGGATCTTGGCGTCGGGGACCATGCCCCCCGAGCTGCAGTCCAGGAGGTCGACGCCCTCGGACCGGAGCCGCCCCGCCAGAGCGATGCTCTCCTGCGGAGTCCAGCCGCCCTCCACCCAGTCGGTGCAGGACAGGCGCACGGCCAGCGGTAGCTGCTCCGGCCAGACCCCACGCACCGCCCGGGCGGTCTCCAGGACGAAGCGGATCCGGTTCTCGAAGGAGCCCCCGTAGCGGTCGTCGCGCCGGTTGGACAGCGGGGAGAGGAACTCGTGGAGGAGGTAGCCGTGCGCCCCGTGGAGCTCGAGGAGGCGGAAGCCCGCGCCCAGCGCCCTCCGCGCCGCGGCGACGAAGGCCCCCTGCACCGCGCGGAGGTCGGCCTCGTCCATCGCCCGGGGAACCGGTGAGGTGGAGGAGAAGGCGAGGGCGCTCGGGGCGAGCGGCTCCCAGCCGCCCTCGGCGGGGCTCAGCCCCAGGCCGCCCTCCCAGGGGCGGGCGCAGCTCGCCTTGCGGCCAGCGTGCGCGAGCTGGATGCCGGGAACCGCCCCGTGGTCGGCGATGAAGCGGGCGATGCGGGCGAGCTGCTCGACGTGGGCGTCCTTCCACAGGCCGAGGTCCGCCGGCGTGATGCGCCCGCGCGCCTCGACGGCGGTGGCCTCGGTGAGCACCAGCCCGGCGCCGCCCACCGCGCGCGAGCCGAGGTGGACCAGGTGCCACTCGTTGGCGAAGCCGTCCTCGGAGCTGTACTCGCACATCGGCGAGACGCCGATGCGGTTGGAGAGGGTGACGCTGCGGAGCGGAAGGGGGTCGAAGAGCTGGCTCACGGGGGGACGCCATAACGCGCCCCGCCGCCATCTTCACCAGCGGAAAAGCCGCTCCGCCGCCCGGGCCTCGTCCGGAGCGCGCAGGTGGCGGAACTCGTTGCTGTGCGGGAAATAGCGGTAGTCCGCGCCCCAGGCCTCGGCGTTCTCCACGCAGGCCCGGACCGCCGCCGCCAGCGCGCGGGCCTCGTCGTCGCTGGTGGTGGGGTGGAGCGACATCCTCACCCAGCCCGGCTTCTCGGAGAGGTCGCCCTGGTCGATCTTCTCGGTGATGCGGTGGGAGCGGTTGGGGTCGACGTGCAGGAGATAGTGACCGTAGGTCCCGGCGCAGGAACAGCCGCCGCGCACCTGCACCCCGAACCGGTCGTTGAGCAGCCGCACCAGGAGATTGTAGTGGAGCCCCTCGACGTAGAAGGAGACGATGGCCAGGCGGTCCTCGACGTGGTCGGCGAGGATGTGGAGCCGGGGGATGCTGCGCAGCTCGGGCAGCAGCAGTCCGAGGAGCTGGTGCTCGCGCTCGAGCATGCGGGCGCTCCCCATCTCCTCCTTGAGCTGGACGGCGAGCGCGGCCTTGATCGTCTGCAGGAAGGCGGGAGTGCCGCCGTCCTCCCGGGCCTCGATGTTGTCCACGAAGCGATGCTGGAGCCACGGGTTGGTCCAGTTGACCGTCCCGCCGCCGGGCTGGTCGGGCACCCGGTTGTGGTAGAGCTCGGAATCGAAGATGAGCACTCCCGGCGCGCCCGGCCCGCCGAGGAACTTGTGAGGCGAGAAGTAGACGGCGTCCAGCTTCTCCAGCGGATCTCCGGGGTGCATGTCGATGTCGACGTACGGCGCCGAGGCGGCGTAGTCCACGAAGCACAGGCCTCCCTGCTCGTGCATCGTCCGGGCGAGGCGGTGCACCGGCGTGGTCACCCCGGTGACGTTGGAGCAGGCGGTGAAGGCGCCGATCTTCAGGGGCCGCTCCCGGTAGCGGCCGAGCAGCTCGGCGAGGGCCCCGATGTCCACCAGGCCGCGCTCGTCGGGGGGAACGACGACCACGTCGGCGACCGTCTCGATCCAGGAGGTCTGGTTCGAGTGATGCTCCATGTGGGTGACGAAGACCACCGGCCGGAGCGAGTCAGGGAGCTGGCAGAAGGGCTGGAGCTGCTCGGGGAGCCGCAGCCCGAGCATCCGCTGCAGCTTGTTCACCACTGCCGTCATCCCCGAGCCCTGGGTGATGATCACGTCCTTCGGGCCGGCGTGGACGTGCGCCTTGAGGACGGCCTGGGCGTGCTGGTAGGCGTGGGTCATCACCACGCCGGTGGTGCTCGACTCGGAATGGGTGTTGCCCACCAGGGGCCCGAACTTCTCGAGGAGGCATCGCTCGATGGGCGCGTAGAGACGGCCGCTGGCCGTCCAGTCGGCGTAGAGCAGCCGCTGCTCACCGAACGGACCGGCGAAGGCATGGTCCGACCCGACGATTCCCTCCCGGAACCGGGCGAAGAAGCGGTCCAGCGGCTCTCGGAGCGAAGTCGGCTCGCGCACGCGCAGACATTTCGCGCGGAACGGCGCGGGGCGCAAGCCCACCGCCCGTCGGCACCGGCCGCGACGGCCCGGTCCCGCCTGGCACGAGCCCTGCTGGAGGAAGGGGAGACATGTCCGCGGTATCCAGGGGCCGGTGGCTGGCCTGTGCATGCCCGCTCCTGCTCGGCGTTCCGGCTCCGGCCCGCGCCGAGGCGGTCGAGCTGTGGGTGCGGGCTTCCGGTCCCTCGGCGAGCAGCGCTCCGCCCCGGACCGGGGTGACCTCGGTCGAGCTGACCGGGGCGGCCGTCCAGGAGGTGGAGCGATTCGACGCGCAGTACGGGCGCCGGTTGCGGTTCCGGGGCGTTCCGCTGCGCTGGCTCCTCGAGCAGGTCACCGTTCCGCTCGCCGTCGACACGGCCCTGCTCCATTTCCAGAACGGGATGCTCGTCCCCGTTCCCTTCCGGGACGCAGCGGCGATGGAGCGCCTTTCGCCCTTCGTCGCGGTGGCGGTGTGGGGAGCCGACGCGGCCGGGGAGGAGGGCTGGAGGAGCGAGCTGCCCGACCTGCCCAAGAAGGGAGAGGAATCGGCGGACTGGCGCCCCATCCGTTTCCGGGGAAACAAGCTGGTCGTCCAGACCCTCTGGCATCCGGGGATTCCCCGCCCGGTCCTGGCCGTGTTCTCACCCTGGCAGCACGTGGATCGCCTGGTGGGGGTCGAGCTCGTGCGCGCCGACGCCTACCAGCGACAGTTCCAGCCGCCCGGTCCGCCGGCGGTGGCCCAGGGCGCTCGCATCTACGCCGAGCGCTGCCAGTTCTGCCACGGCGTGAACCGGGTGGGTGCGACCTTCGGCTGGGACTTCGCCGTGCCCATCCCACTCCACACCCACCGCGACCCGAAGAGCCTCTTTCTCCACGCCAAGTACCGCGAGGCCAACGCGGCGGAACGGGGTCTGATGATGCCCGCCTTCTCCGACCTGGGGATGCCTCAGGCCGAGCAGCTCTGGGCCTGGATGGAAGCCATCGTCGCGCAGGGCCCGGGGGTGTACGCGCCCCCGTCTCCCTAGGGGTGCCAGCCGACGCCGACCCAGGCGTCGATGGCGAGGTTGGTCCCGCTCCCGAAGTAGATGCGCGGGCCGACGACGTAGTCGATGCGGAGCTCGAGGCCGGGCTGGAGCGCGTAGGAGAGCCCGGCCCCGGCCTGGATGGGGAGGACGAAGCCGCCGTTGCCGTTGCCGAAGGTGATGTTCGGCGTCACGCCGATGGCGAGGCGGCCGGTCCAGCGAGGCACCATCGGGAAGGCGACCTGGTAGGAGACGGGGATGACCGTGGCGTAGAGCGTGCCGTAGTAGGACGGCCCCTGGTCGTCGTAGCTCGAGCCGTAGTACGGCGGGTAGGGAGAGGCCTGCTTCTGCCCCCCGTGCGGGACCGGGGGGGCGGTGAGCGCCGTCGGGCCTGGACCGGGGCCGGCGCGCAGCCCACCCACCGTCGGCCGCTGGCCGAAGAAGTAGGAGTAGAGGCCGGGGTCGACCCGCACCGTGGGTGTGAAGGGGCCGAGCTGCGGCAGCACGAAGAGCAGCACGGCCTGCAGCTTGATGCCGGGCGCGTACTTGTGGATGTCACCCTCGAGGCCGTAGTTGAAGGTGAACTTCCCGCCGAGCGAGAAGCTGGGGCTCATCCCGCCGAGGTACTCGACGAAGACGCCGGGGTAGCCGCCCTCGGCGGTCACCTCACGGTCGCTCGACGGGCTGGACGCAGCCGGCGCTTCCCGGGGTGGCTCCGTCGCGACGGTCGGGCTGTCCGTGGGGGGTTGCTGCGCGGCCGCGACTCCGGCCCAGGCCGCGCACAGGGTGCACGCCAGCGCACGCATGGTGGTCATCGTTCCTCCTGAGGTCTGCCTCGAGGACGGACGGAACGGGCACGAGAGAATGCTCAGCCTGGAGCATGCGGCCCCCTCGCGGCGGCCGGGAAGGCTAGGTCCGCCCCCCGCTCCGGAGCAACCGCGGCACGGGGCTCAGCAGCCGGCGGGGGGACAGCACGTTCCGTCCATGCAGAACGTCCCCGGCGTACAGGCCTTGCTGCACGAGCCACAATGGTTCCGGTCCAGGGCGAGGTCGACGCACGCCAGGCCGCAGGCGGAATAGCCCGGGTCACAGGCGACCGCGCAGCCCGAGGGCCCGCAGACCGGGGCGCCGTCGAGCGGGGTCGCGCAGACATCGCCACAGCTCTGGCAGCTGGTGACGGTTCCGAGCGTCGTCTCGCACCCATCGGCATCCTCCCCGAAGAGAGGCGAGGGAGCCCCCGGCGAGCAGTTCCGGCGACCGGCGAGGCAGGGGTGAAGGCATTCGCCCGAGCTGCAGGTCGCCGCCACGCCGGCCTGCCCCGCTCCGCCGAGGCACGCCCGGCCGCAGGCGCCGCAATGGTCGATGGCGGTGGCGGTGTCCGTCTCGCAGCCGTCCGCCTCGTCAGCGTTGCAGTCGCCGTAGGGAGGCAGGCAGCCGTAGGTGCAGACGCCGGCCCCGCACGTCGGCGCGACGTGCTGCCGGGCGCCCACCGTCGCCCAGCAGTCGGTCTGGCAGGTTCCGCAATGGGCATTGTCGCGCTGGGTATCGACGCAGGTCCCGGAGGCGCCCTCGCCGCAGCACTGCGTGGCCGGCCCGCAGGCGCCGCCGGTGTCGCCGCAGACGCA
This sequence comes from Myxococcaceae bacterium, assembly GCA_035622755.1. GTDB lineage: Bacteria > Myxococcota > Myxococcia > Myxococcales > Myxococcaceae > JADGRA01. The sequence goes on along the minus strand of DASPUU010000246.1, from coordinate 6,252 downwards.
GGAGCCGTCGCAGCGGTTGGCCAGGAGATCGTCGCAGGCCTGCGCGCAGCCCGGGCCGCACCGGCGCCGGTCGGCGCTCGGGAGCCCGGTGTCGCCGCAAGCCCCCAGCCGCCCGCTCGAGCAGACAGCGACGCCGGCGTGGCAGGTCTCGCCCAGAGCCAGCGAGCAGGGGAGGTGCGCGCCGTCGCGGCAGGTGACGGTGAGGGAGAAGCTGCGCTCGGCGCTCAGCGCTCCGTCGGTGGCACGGACGCGGAAGGCAGCCGGGGCCGCGACGACGGTGGAGGGAATTCCGCGGAGCAGGCCGGACAGCGGGTCCACCGAGAGCCAGTCGAGCTCCGTCGCACGCTCCGGAAGGGACCAGTGCACGGCCGGGCTGGCGTGGAGCACGCGCAGCGCGTGGCTGTACGGCTCGGCGGCCATGGCCGGCGGGGGCGCGGTGTCGACGATGGACAGGCCGTTGCCGGACGGAGACCCCACCTCGGCGGTGCCGCAGGCCCACCCGCCGAGGCAGAACGTGACGGGGATCCACACACCCCTGCACGCGCGCATGGCCACCCCCGTTGCTCAGGATGAGAGAATCACCGGGCCGTGGCAAGCTCCCCGGCCTTGCCATGCGAAGGTCGCGCCAGCACCTCGCTCTGGTCCTCGGGCTGGTGTGCCTGCTCATCGCCTCGGCGTGCACGTCGCTCACCGATGCCGCGTTCTGCTCGAGCGGCTGCGGGACCTGTCAGGCCTGCGACCAGACCACCCAGCTCTGCGTCGATGTCCGGCCGGAGGTGACCCTGAGCGCACCGGCGCACGGCGGGCGCTTCGACGGCGGGCAGGTCCCGGTGGCGGGAACGGTGCGGTTCTTCGCCGGTGCCGGGCCGAAGGAGGTCAGCGGCGCTCTTCCGGACGGGCGCTGGCAGCCGCTGGCGCTCGACGGGGGGGCCTTCGACACGGAGCTGGGCGTCCCGGTCCTGGACGGCGGCTCGTACCGGGTGCAGGTGCGAGCCGTGGACACGGCCGATTGCGTCGGCGTGTCCGGGGTCGACGTGCGCCTGGATCAGGTCGCGCCGACGGGCAGCCTCACTCCGGCCCACGGCGCGCGCGGGACCGAGGCCACCGTGCGCCTGCTCTTCGACGAGGCGGTGTTCCCGGCGGGGACCGGACCGGTGATTCACCTGTCGCCGGATGCCGGCACCGGACGGTTCCTGGCCGGCGGCTACGAGGTCGCCGGGCTCGACGACCTCACCACCTACTCGGCCCGGGTCGAGGCCGGGGCGATGGTGGACGGGTTCGGGAATCCCTCGGCGGCGATCGGTCCCGTCGTCTTCACCACCGGGGCGAGCCCTCCCCGCGCCACCGTCCTCCTCAACGCCGGCGAGGTGCTCGACGTCGACGCGGCCTCCGACGAGGACGGGGTGGTGACGGTGGTGGCGCGCATCGACGGCGGCACGCTGTCTCTCTTCGCCTGGGGCGCCTTCGACGGCCGCACCGGGGGCTTCCAGGTCCTCGACCAGGCGAGCGACGTGTCCGCGGAGATGTTCCAGGCGGTGAGCGGGAGCGTCGACGACGGCGGCGTGCCACTCCTCCGCACCAGCGGCTACTTCAAGGGCAGCGCTTCCAGCAGCACGCTGCGCTCCGCCGAGTGGCGGACCGGGGCCACGGCCGGGAGCCAGAGCACCGGCGCCCTGGCGCTCATCGCCACCGGACCCTCGTGCGCCGAGTCGCCGGGCGCCGACGCGGTCGGGCTCGTCGTCGCCGGCTCTCCGGACCGCTACCAGCGCCCGCCGGGCAGCATGGCCGTTCCGGTCCCGAGCGTTCCGGTGCGCCTCGGGCTCCGCTCGGCGAGCAGCTGGGAGCTGGTCTCGCTGACCTACGCCGGGCTCGACCGGGTGGCGTTTCGTCCCGCCTGTGCCGGAGGCGGGAGCGCGGATTTCACCGCGCAGTCGGGATTCACCACCCGGGTGGCCACGCCCCCCAGGCTCTCCATCGCGCTCGCCGACGCGGACCGGAGCCTGTACGTCTTCGACGACCTCGAGCGGGAGCGGGTGGAGCGCTGCGAGGCGTGCGTCGGGGCAGCCGCGGGCTCGAGCTGTCCGCCCACCGTCGAGCGGACGGCCCGCCCGGGGCTCATGGTCGCGTCGCGGCGGTCGGGCGGTCGGGTCCTGGGTGCGGCGCTGGCCGACACCGGGGCGATCGAGCTTCTCGAGCGCGACCTCTCGGACGACTGCGGCTCGCCCTGGCAGTCGCTGGGCGTGTTTCCGGCATCGCGGGGGGCCATCCGCTGGGTGCCGGTTCTGTTCGGAGCGCGGCCGGGCATCGTCTACGCCACCGCGACGCAGGTCCGGGCCGAGGTCCTTCCCTGACGGAAGCCTCAGGGCAGGTGGCCGGCGATGGCGAGCGAGGCGGGGGTGACGATGAGCGCCCCGCTCGTCCCCGGCTTCCCGGGGGCGTCGGTCACCCAGAGGCCAACTCCCGCGGCGGCGGCCGCCGCACCCACTCCGAGCAGCGTCAGCCCGAGGGTCTGCTTGGAGGTGGCCTCGTCCGCGAGCGCCTGCAGCTCTGTGGCCTGGGCCGGGCGGGGCGCGCCGCCCCCGGGTGCCCAGGCAGCGTTGAACTGTGCGGCGGCATCGTTGCCCTGGACGAGGAAGAGCACGCCGAGCGAGACGCACACGGCCCCGGCCGCGGTCAGCCCGATCCCGGTGGGTGTCTTCCAGCTGCGTGCGGTGTCGGCGTGCACCGTCACCGCCGCCGCCGGGGCCGGAGGTGGGGGTGGCGGGGACGGCGGAGCTTGCACGGCGACGCGGTCGCTGGCCACGCCGGTGACGGCGAAGGTGGCCAGCTCGGCAACTCCGTCCGGGATGGAGCCGGGCCGGCTCACGCGGAGCCAGCCCTCGCGGGTCCTCTGGGCGGTGGGGACGTCGACCACGGTGGCGGTGAGCGAGAGCGGCCCGGCACCGTCCCGGTCCAGGTGGACGAGCACGAGCTGCTCCAGCTCGAGGAGCAGTCCCAGCCGGAGCGGGTGGCCCAGGGGCAGCACCCCGCTGGAATCGGGGGACGTCTCCAGGCACAGCTCCCGGGTCGCCGGCACGGAGCGCTCGAAGGCAACGTCGACATGGACGGCGAGGTCGTCGCGCAGCGCGACCGTGCGGGGAAACGACCAGCCGCCGCCCCCGGCGAGGACGAGCTGGTAGACGCCCGGGGTGAGGTCACGTGCGAAGGGCGTCTGCCCGAGGGCGAGCCCGTCGAGATACACGGTGCTGCCGGGCGGGCTCGAGGTCACGGCGAGCCGCACGGTGGCGGAGCGCGCCTGCTCCTGGCGGAGGCGCTCGAAGCGAGCCCGGAGGGCGGGCGAGTAGGAGGAGGCGCTCATCCGGTGGGTCGGCTCGAGGCGGAGAATCTGGCGGAACGCATCGTCGGACGCCTCGCGGCGCCTGAGCGCGGAGAGCGTCATCGCGCGCAGAAGCAGGGCAGCGGCGTGGGCGTTCCAGCGCTCGGTGCCCGGCGGGAGGCGTGCCAGCCCGGCATCGGCGCCGTCGAGGAGGACGAGCGCCTCCTGGGGCCGGTCCGCGTAGAAGAGGGCTTCGGCCCGGGCCAGCGTGCGGCGCACCTCCTCGAGGCTGCCCGTGGGCGGCTCACCGACCAGGCGGCGGAACTCGTCGAGGGTCAGGACCTGGGCGCCGAGGCGGGCCTCCACGAGATCGCGGACGAGCCGCGCGTCGCGGAGCAGGTCCGCATCCGAGCAGTTGCCCATGGCCAGGACGGCGGTTCGCGGCGCCGCCAGCGCGGCCGGAGCGACGAGCAGCGCACAGAGCATCCCCTTCATCGGCCCCCTCGGATGTTTCCTGGCGCGAAAGATTGTACAACCCGGGCGACGTTTTCACCGCGGGGGAACGCGATGGCCGGGGATGCCCGGGCGGCGCGGGGGGGCAGGGCCACCCCGGGGAGAGCGGCGCGACCGGTGGTGTGGGCGCTGTGCCTGGCCGCGGGTCCGGTCCGCGGAGCGCCGGCCAACAGCCTCGTTTCCCATCCGCTGGTGGTGGTGGGCGCGGCGGACGCGGACGCTCAGAAGTACGCTGCGCTTCTCGACGTGGAGCTTGCCCGGCGCGACGTCAAGCTGGCTCCGGGGGGCTGCGCCAGCGCCTTCCTCGCCGGGCGCGGCGCCCGCAGCTGTGGCGGGGCGGAGGACTGCCTGGCGCAGCTCGCTCAGAGCTGCGGTGCGGCGCGGGCCCTGTACATCACCCTCTACCCCAACCGGCCGAAGATGCTCTTCACCGCCAAGGTGGTCGGTGCCGATGGCCGGGTGGAGAAGATGGTGGGCTCGTTCGAGGTGGCGCGGCCGAAGGGGAAGCCGACGGCGGAGGCGGTGCGCGGCGGGCTCCAGCAGCTCCTCCAGGTCGGCGTTCAGCTGGACGCGCTGGACCTGGCGCCGCTGGTCCCGGCGGCACCGCCGGCGGAGGAGGTGGCTCCACCAGCGCCGGTGTCGGCCCCCGCCGTCCCGAGCCCGCCCCCTCCGGCGCCGGAGCCCGAGCGCGGCGTCTCCGGTCAGCGGATCGCGAGCTACGCGGTGGGGGGCGCGGGCGTCGTGCTCCTCGGCCTGGGGACGGCCTTCTACTTCGTGGCCAAGGGCAACGAGAGCAGCTACCAGCAGACCCTGGACGCGTATGGCCAGCGGCCGGACACGCCGCAGGCCGCATCACAGCAGGCGTCGCTGCGGAGCGATGGGCCGCTGGTGACGTGGACGCTCATCGCCGGCGCGGCGCTGGCCGTCACCGGGGTCGTGCTCTTCCTCACCGAGCCGTCGCCCCAGGCGAGCGGCTCGCCGAAGGTCGGCGTGACGGTGAGCGAGGGGGGCGGGGCGCTGGTCGTGAGCGGGCGCTTCTAGAGGAGGGCGCCGGGAATGCGGCGAGGCCGGAGGGCGGAGTGGGCGGTGGCGGCGGGGCTCGCGGCGGTGGTGTCGTGCAACTTCGATCCGACGCGGACCTGTCAGACGAACGCCGACTGCGTCGGGGGCGCGACATGCGATCCGGGGACCGGAACCTGCGTCCAGTCCGGCGTGGTGCCGGTTCTCGAGCTCACGCTGGGGGCGCCGCCGTCGCGCACGAGCTCCGGATCGCTGACCGTGCTCGATCCGGGGTTCGGCGCCGATGCCGGAGCCGCCTTCCGTCGGGACGAGAGCACGACGGTGACGGTGACCTCGGCCGCGACGAACGTCGACGCCGGGAGCCTGCTCGTCACCATCACCGGGGTCGGCCCGGGCGCCGCGCCGGTGGCGGTGGAGGGCCTGGTGCCGTGCGCCGGCTCGCCGGAGCCGTTCTGCATGCAGGGCACGGTGAGCTTCGGGCCTCCGGTTCCGCTGGCGGCATTCCGCGGGGTGATGACGGTGACGGCCACCGCCTCGGACACGAGCGGAAACGCGGCCACGCCCGCGAGCGAGGCCGTCCCGGTCACACGGTGGAGCTGGGCGCTGCAGCTCGGTGGTCCGATCCGCACCAGCCCGGCGATCGGCGCGACCGGGCGCATCTACGTGGGCACGGACTCGCCGGATGGACGCTTCTACGCGATCACCGCGCAGGGGACTCTTGCGTGGGCGCAGCCGCTCGACGGTGGGGCGTTCGTCGCCAGCGCGACGGTGGGCGCCGGTGGGGCGGGGGAGACGGTGTACGTGGCGAGCGCGGAGACGGGCCACTGCGCGGCTCTGGCCGTGAGCGGCGCGAGCGGCGCGGTGATCAAGACGTGCGACTATCCAGCGACGACCGGGGGAGGGTTCTTCGGGTCGCTGGCGCTCGTGCAGACCAACGGGGTCGAGAGTGGGGTGGGGGTGTGTAACGACGCGACTACAGGAGTTGACGGGCAGCTTGTGTCGGTCCGTCCAACTGCTACCTCGAGTCAACAGTGCCCGGCGACGATAACGGCTGGGTTCGTCGCGTACCCCGGTGGGGCGGCAAGCGACAAGGACGACCACATCTTCTACGGTGGCAACCTCGGAGTCCTACGGGGCTTTGCCTTCTCCCTAAGCGGTTGGAATCCCAACAGCTGGGGTGGCGGCACCGGCAGCGTGCTGGTTGGGGGGACAGCTATACCTGCGGTAGCGAACGAGCCGAGCGGCGGATTCGCCGTGGGAAGCGTCAAGAGCCGAGGAGCATTCGCCGTCAGCCAAACCACTGGCGGGATCGTCGGGAGTGCCCCCGACGGCGGCCTCGCGACAAACCCGGGCAGCATCGTCATCGGGCAGGACGGCGTGGTCTTCGGCAACGGCGACACGAC
>DASPUU010000245.1:0-19709 GCA_035622755.1 Myxococcaceae bacterium | reverse complement strand
CTCGATGTGCCCGGGACGGGTCGTCCTTGACCAGGACGAGGTCCGCCCTCCGGCCGGGTGCGATGGTCCAGGGCCGGGCCGCCGGTGCCGTCGATGACCCGGACGCGGCGGAGAACGAAGGCGGGCGCGTCGACCACGACGAAGGGCGTGACCTCCGGGCCGAGCGCCTCGGCCAGCACGGGGACCGAGACGCCCAGGGCGACGGAAGCGACGAGCCAGCGCATCCCGGGCCGTCGCGGCGCCATGGAGGTGCGGCCCGTCCCGGACGGCACCGGCCGAGGAGCAAGCCCGTCCGGGCGCCGGTGGTCCACACGTGCGTGGCAGCGCGCCGGGTTCTCTGACTAGATCGCCGCGGTAGAGCAACCGAGCCTGGTGGCCGGCCTGGTCTTCAAAACCAGTGGAGCGGCGCGCGAGCGCCGCTCGGGTGGTTCGATTCCGCTGCTCTACCGTCCTGCCGTCAGGGGCCGAGGCCGCAGCCCGGTCCGAGCCCGGCCGGTGACAGCGCCGGGAGCACCGTCTCGTCCGGGAAGCTGTGGGGGTGCGGGCGACGTCCAAGAGTTCGATTTCCGGTGCCTCGACGGGCGAGGGCTGGCTAGTGTCGGCGCCGCATCGGACGTCTGCCGTCCGGGGAGAGTCCCGTGGCCCGCGCGCTGGCTCGCAGTGTTGGCATCATCGGTTGGCTGTCCATCGCCGCCGGCCCGGGTTGCTCCACGCCCACCAACCTCTCGCAGACCACGGAGGGCGTGACGCGGACCTTCCCCGGCGGCGGCGTCCTCAACCTTCCGCCGGAGACCGTGCAGGGCGAGTCCGTCCTCGACGTGCCCGGCGTTCCCGGCCAGCCCAGCCTCCGCATCGTCACCGGCACGGTCAAGCTCGAGCTGGCGGCCCGGTCCACCTCGGTGATCATGGGACCACCCGACTGGGCGGAGATCATCGTCCGCTTTCCGCTCACCGGCCGGGCCCGCATCCCCGGCGCGCTCGAGTCCTCGAACGCCATCGTCTACCCGCTCTCCTTCGACGCGCCCGGGATGGCCGACTCGAACTCGCGCATCGGCTTTGCGGTGAGCGGAGCGGTGGTCGAGCAGACCCCGAGCGGGGAGCTGAACGTGTCCGCCCGGGTCGCCGTCCGCGGCCTGGGGACGACATCCCTCCTGCGCATCGGCTACCAGGCGAACCTCGTCTGGAGATCGGCGCCCGGTGCGGCGGCCGCGGCGCCGGCGCCGGCCGCCTCCACCGGCCCGGCCCCGGCGGTCGCCGGACCCCCGCCGCCCCCCGTCCTCCCACCCGCGACCGCTGCCCCGGTGGCTCCTCCGCCGGCCATCGTCACACCGGTGGCCCCGCCCCCCCCTCCGGATCCGATGGGCCCGGTTCCCGCGCTGCCGCCGGCGCGCTAGGACCAGACGGCCATGGTCTCCCGAAGGACCTTCCTCGCCGGCGCCGTGACCGCCCCCTTCGTCCCGGCGGTGCTCGAGGCCGCCCCCTCGGGCCAGCGGCCGGTGGCGGTCGGCTCGTACAATGGCCTTCGAGCCGTCGCCCGAGCCGTGGAGCGGATGCGGGGCGGCACCGACCCGCTCGCCGCGGCGGTGGAGGGCGTGGGGATCATCGAGGACGACCCGCTGGAGATCACCGTCGGCTACGGCGGAATCCCGAACGAGGAGTGCGTCGTCCAGCTCGATGCCTCGGTCATGGACGGCAAGACGGCTCGCGGCGGCGGGGTGGGCGCCCTGGAGGGCATCGTCAACGCCGCGGCGGTGGCCCGCTGCGTTCTGGAGACCACCGACCACGCGCTCCTCGTGGGCGCGGGGGCCCGGCGCTTCGCCGAGCTCAACGGCTTCCCCGTCAAGAACCTGCTCACCGAGCGGGCGCGGAAGATCTGGCTCTACTGGAAGCAGAACCTCTCCGCCAAGGACAAGTGGGTCGAGCCGGATCCCGACCAGCTCGATCCGGACGTGCGGGACTTCATCCGCCAGTACGGGACGGAGTTCTTTCGAGACCCGAGGAGCAACGGCACGGTGCATGTCTCGGCCCTGGATGCCAAGGGGGACCTGGCCGGCTGCACGTCGACCAGCGGGCTCTTCTTCAAGATGCCCGGCCGGGTGGGGGACTCGGCCCTCGTCGGCGCCGGATGCTTCACCGACAACGCCGTGGGCAGCGCCGGCTCTACCGGCCGCGGCGAGGCGTGCATGCTGGTGGGAGGCGCCCACCTGGTGGTGGAGCGGATGCGCGCCGGGCGCTCGCCGGTGGAGGCATGTCTGGACGCCCTGCGCCGCATCGCCGAGACCACCCGCGACCGGCACCTGCTCGACAAGCAGGGCCGTCCGGCGTTCCACATCCGCTTCTACGCGCTGAGCAAGTCCGGCGCATATGGAGCGGCGTCGATGTGGAGCTCGACCCCGAGCGGGAAGGCGCCCCAGTTCGCCGTGGCCGACGTCAACGGGGCCCGCCTCGAGGCCTGCGCCACCCTGTTCACCGGATCGCCCTGAGCGCCTAGAAGCGACCGCGCATCCTCTCCTTGGCCGGGAGGATCTCCAGGCACGTCGTCCACCATCCAGTGATCACCGTCTCCACGAACTCCTCCGGCAGGCGCTCGTCGCGCATCTCCCGCGCCAGCCGGTCGTGGTCGTACTCCAGGGGGAGGAAGCGGAAAGGCTCGCGGCTATCCTCTGTGTCGAGCATGGCGTACCAGACGCAGGTGCGCCCGTCGTTGGCCGGCCGCCCCAGGGCTCCCACGTTCACCACCCGCCTCCCGCTCGGGAGGAGGCGCTGCCAGTGCAGGCCGGTGTGGGTGCAGAGCAGGACGTCGGCGCGGGCCAGATCGCAGAGCCGCTCGAGGAAGGCGACCGGGGTGGTGGTCTCCCAGAGAAACTCGTTCTGCTGGCGCGGCGAGCCGTGCACCAGCGCCAGGCGGAGCTTCCCGGCGTCGACCTCCAGGGCGTGGGGGAGACCCGCCAGCCAGGGGCGGTGCGCGGCCGAGGTCCGCTCCAGCGTGTAGGCGTAGGAGATACGGGCGAAGTGGTTGTCGCGCGGATCGGTGTAGCCGCAGCCGCAGTCCTCCCGGGCGTTGCCCACCGCGTCGTCGTAGTTGCCTTGCACCATCCGAATCCCGGCCGACCGGAGCAGGTCGATGGAACGGTCCGGGTGCGGTCCGAAGCCGCCCACGTCGCCGAGGCAGAAGACCTCCTCGGCTCCCCGGGCGCGGGCGTCGGCCAGGGCCGCCTCGAGCCCGATCCAGTTGCTGTAGATGCCGCCGAGGAACGCCGCGCGCATGGGGTTCGTCTCAGGTGTTGCAGCGGAGCCCGTCCAGGACGCAGCTCTGGCACGCGCTCCACCCGAGCCGGATGTCCCGGGAGGCCTCGGCCAGGGTCGAGCCCAGCCGCGCCCCGGGGTGCTCGACCAGGATGGGACAGGTGGACACCCCCCGGGCGGTGACGCACCGTCCGGTGGCGCAGAGCAGCGAGGATTCCACCGCCGGCAGGAGAGGCTCGTCCCCGAGGGGCCCGTGGTAGCCGTGGGTGCGGCGCTCCTCGCGGCCGATGCGGAGGAGCGGGAGGAACTTCACCCGGGGCCGCTCGATGCCCAGCGAGCGGACGAAGGCGAGGAAACCGGCGCGCGCCTCGGCTCCCTCCAGGCCCGCCTCGTGCTCGACCACGGTGACCACCGGCGAGAGCCCGGCCCGGCCGAGCCGTTCCAGCGCGGCGACGATCCGTCCGAACGTCCCGCGCCCACGGACGGCGTCGTTCTGCTCGGCGGTCGCCCCGTCGAGCGAGACCCGGAGGTCGAGCGAGCTGGTGGCGCGGGCGAAGGCCTCGGCCAGCCAGGCCACCGTCTCGGCATCGAGGAGGATTCCATTGGTCACCACGGTCAGCGCGGCCACCTCGAGGGCACGGTCGACCAGCGTGCGGATCTCCGGGTGGAGGAAGGGCTCCCCGCCGGTGAAGTACACGTGGCGCATCCCGGCCTCCGCGCCCTGGTCCAGCGCCCGCTGCACCTCCTCCACGCTCATCATCGGCAGCTGCGTCGCCGTGGGTCCACAGCTCACGAAGCAGTGACGGCAGGCGATGTTGCAGAGAGTGCCGGCGACCTGGATCCAGAGGGTCTCCAGCCAGCGGAAGGCCACCCGGGGTCCGCCGGCCTCGGCCCCGGAGCGCGCGTCCGGCGCTGCGAGCTGGGTCGTGCGGCTTCCGGCACGGGTGTCCACGGCGGGCCGAGGATATGCCACCCGCGAGCTCGACGTCGGCGCTCGCCTGCCCCGGCGGCGCTCAGGCCAGCGGCAGGCGGATGACCACGCGCGCCCCGCCCTGGGGGAGGTCCTCGATGGACAGCGCCCCCCCGTCGGCCTCGACGTACTCGCGGCTCAGGGCCAGCCCCAGGCCGGTCCCCTTCCCCGCCGGCTTGGTGGTGAAGAAGGGCTCGAAGAGATGGCGGCGCGCCTCGGGGCTGAGCCCGGGGCCGGCGTCGTCGATGCAGAGGGTCACCGCGTCGGCGGAGGCACCCGCCTGGATCCGCACCCGCGGCTCCTTTGCCCCGGGCTGGTGGCTGGCGTCGGCGGCGTTGAGCAGGACGTTGACCAGGACCTGCACCAGCCGCCGGCGTCGAACGAGCACCCGGGGCAGGCGCTCCTCCATCTCGCGCGTCAGGGGCACGCCCCGCAGGCGCACCGACGTCAGGCGCAGGGCCTCGTCGAGGATGGGGCGAACCTCGTGCGGCTGCGGCTCGCCGGCGGCCTCGGACCGGGAGAAGCGGCGCAGGTCGTGGAGAACGTCGGTGATGTGCTCCACGGCGCGCGCGCTCTCCTCCACCGCCGCCTGCACGTCTCGCTTGGAGACGGTCTGCAGCGCCTGCGCCTCCCGCTCCAGGAGCTGGAGGTTGGTGGAGAGGTAGGTGAGCGGGTTGGCGATCTCGTGCGCCACCCCGGCCGCCAGCCGCCCCACCAGCGCCAGCCGGTCCGACTGGGCGCGTCGCTGCTCGGATTCCACCAGCCGCTCGGCCGCCTGGCGCCGCTCGCGCTCGGCGGCGACGCGGCTCTCGAAGATGCGCACGTAGGCGCGCATTCCCATGGTCGCCAGCCAGGTGGCGGCCACCATCAGCACTCCCCACATCAGGGACCAGGCGGCCGACGCGCCGCCGGCCAGGAGCAGCGCCTCTCCCGCTGCCAGGACCAGGAGGCCCAGAGCCGGGACGAGGAGCCGCGCGTGCGGGAGCACCAGCCCGGCGGTGAAGGGGATGGCGATGAGGCAGCTGAACTCCGGGCTCTGGACGCCGCCGCCGACGGCGGCGATGGCGCAGATGAGGACCGAGCTGGCCGCCAGGACGGTGGCCAGGAGCGCGTCCCGGCGGCGCGAACCCGCCCGCTGGGCGAGGACCGGCGCCGAGATGAGGAGCGCGGTGAGCAGGATGCGCAGGGCGAGCTCCAGCGCGCCGAAGCCGCGCAGCAGGCTCCCGGCGAGCAGGCCCACGCTGAGCAGGGCGCCGACCAGGAAGATGCCGCTGCGCTCCACCTGGAGCGCATCCGCCTCGTCGGGGGCCACCTCGGGCGTCACCGGGCGCTCCCCGGAAGGTGCTCGGGAGCCTGCCTGAGGCGGGCGGCGACGCGGGGCAGGTCGGCGGGCGTCTTCACCGGCTCGAACCGCGTGGTGTGCGGGTCACCGCGCGGAACGAGGAGAAACCGCGCCGGCAGGAGCGGGCTGCCGTCGGGGCGGCGGAGCCCGGTGGCCTCGGCGGTCACCTGCTCCAGCTGGACCACCGGATGTCCGTCCACGTCCTTCGGCATCGCCCGCCAGGGGAGCGGGATCTCGCCCTGGAGCAGCGGCTCGAGCGCGAAGGTGATGTTGTTGGTGGAGATGGTGGGATGGGCGGCCGGGTCGACCTTCTCCACCAGCTGGAGATGGCCGGAGAGGCGCACCGGGGCCCCGCCGGCGTCGAGCTGGCCGTCGGGAGCCCGGCGTTCGGTGACCTCGATGGTCATCGCCGCGCCGCCGAGCAGGTGCTCGCCGAGGACGACCGGGTCGAGGGTGGCCGCCAGATTGTCCACGTTGGAGAAGTAGAGGTGCCGCACCCCCGCACGGTGGAGCGCCGCCGCCACGCCGGAGTCGACCAGCGCGCGGAAGACGTCCCCGTGCCCGGCCGGGGCGAGCGAGGGCTGCCCCCCGGCATCCCGGAAGAGCGTCCCGTCCGGCCGGAGGCGGGGAAGGCTTCGCTGCTGGAAGAGGTGGACCGGGACCGGGGGCGGCGCCGCCGCCAGGGCCGCCCGGATGGGGGCGTCGGTGAGGTGGGAGGTCATGACCGCCACCGGCACGGGCCGGCCGAGCCGCCGGCTGACCCGCGCCGCGTCCGCGAGCTTGAGGTCGAGAAAGGTCTGACCGCCCGTCACCGGGACGAGCGCCTTCACCGCGCCCCCGAAGCGCGTGCCGGCGCCGCCGGCGACGACCAGGGCGGCGACCTCCCCCGCCCGGAGCGCCGCCTCCCCGCGGGCGCTTGCGCGTGCGTGCGCGGCCGTGCCTGGAGCCGGCAGCGGAACGAGGTCCCCCTCCCGGAGCGGCTCGACCGGCTCGGCGGGGCGGGCGGCGGTGAGCTCCCCGGCGCGGAAGCGCTGCACCAGTCGCTCGAAGAGGGCGGAGTCGTCGTCGGTCTTCATGCGCCTGAAGGCCAAGAGAATGCCACGCCGAGCTGCCACGCCGCTCGGCGCCAGCCGGGGCTGGAGTGCCCACCTCCGGCTGGGTTACAGGACCCTGGCGGAATGGAAGCGTCTCGGATCCAGGACCCCGGGGGGCCGCCCGACGCGGTGGGCGAGGCGCCGGCCAGGGTCAATCTCATCGGCGAGCACACCGACTACGCCGAGGGGCTGGTCCTCCCGCTTCCCGTGCCGCTCTGGACCAGGGTCGAGCTGAGGCGGAGGAAGGACCGGGAGGTCCGCGCCCGCACCGACCTCGGGGGCGGGGACCGGGGGAGCTACCGGCTCGGCGAGGAACGGCCCGGCCGGGGCTGGCTCGACTACCTCCAGGGGGTGACCCGGTCCCTGGCGCGGGCCGGGGCGGCCGTCAGAGGCGCCGGGCTCACCGTGCGCTCGGAGATCCCGGCCGGGAGCGGTCTGGCCTCCAGCGCGGCGCTCACCGTCGCCGCCGTCCGGGCATTCGACGAGGCGTTCGCGCTCGGCCTGTCATCCCTGGAGGTGGCCCGCCTCGCGCGCGCGGCCGAGACCGACTTCGTCGGGGCGCCGGTGGGATGGATGGATCCGCTCGCCGCCAGCCTCGGCTGCCCCGGGGAGGCGCTCTTCGTCGATGTCCGGACGCTCGCCGCCGAGCCCCTCGCCCTGCCGGCTGCGCTCGAGGTGGGCGTCCTCCACTCCGGCATCGCCCACCGCAACGCCGGCGGGACGTACGCCGACCGGCGCCGGGAGGCGGACGCCGCGGCCCGGGAGCTCGGGGTGCCGGCCCTCCGGGACATCTCCCCCGGAGACGAGGAGCGCATCGCGCGGCTCCCGCCGCCGCTCGACCGGAGGGCGCGCCACGTGGCGACCGAGAACGCCCGGGTGCGGGCCTTCGTCGCCGCGCTCCGCGCCGGGGACATCGCCGCCCTGGGCCCGCTGCTCGCCGCCTCGCATGCCTCCCTGCGCGACGACTACCAGGTCTCCCACCCGGACGTGGACACGCTCGTGGCGCTCGCCGGGCAGGACCCGGACGTCCTCGGCGCGCGGATGACCGGAGGCGGCTGCGGCGGGGCGGTTCTCCTGCTCTGCCCATCCGGTCGAGCCCTGGCCGCCGGCGACCGGATCATCGAGGCCTACCGTGCCCGCACCGGACGCCCCGGCGACGTGCTCCTGCCGCGCCCACCGGCAGCGCTGGCAGCCCCGCGGTTGGGCTAGAGTCGCCGTCCCCGTGGCGTCGACCGCTCCAGGACCTCGACCGGGTCAAGCGCCGCCGTTCCGCATCCGTCAGGCACGGCGGGGCGATGGCGCCCAGCTGGGGTCCCTCCTGGCCGAGCTGGGCCATTCCGGAGCCGGCGACACCGGCACCGTCCACTGGGTGCTCAGCCATCCGGAGATCGAGGTCTACGTCGCCGCCGATGCTCAGGACCGTCCCATCGGGCTGGTCTCGCTCTCCCACCGCCCGCAGCTCCGCCTCTCCGGGCGCATCGCCACCCTGGACGAGCTGGTGGTCTCGCCGGCCTGGCGCCGGCAGGGGGTGGGACGGGCCCTGGTCCAGCGTGCCCTGGAGCGCGCCCGGGTCCTGAGCGTGAAGCGCGTCGAGCTCCAGCTGCCCAGCCTTCCCGGGGAGCCGACCGTCGCCTTCTGCCGTTCGCTCGGGTTCCAGGACGCCGAGCGGGGCGTGGTGGTGCGGGCGCCCTAGGAGCTCGGGTCGGACACCTTGCGCATCAGGTCCGCGAGCCGCGCGCGCGGCTCGGCGGCGACGTCGACGAATCGGATGCCCACCGCCGCGTCCGCCGGCCGCACCCAGGCCACCACCGCTTCCAGGGGGAGCCTCTCCGCGCCCACCACCACGCTCAGCGACAGCCGCCGGCCGACGGCATAGGCGCGCCGGGTCCGCAGGCACAGGCCGCCGAGCGAGAAGTTGAGCGAGTAGGCGTGGAGCACCCGGGCGGCGTGCACCGCGTCGGCGAAGCGGACCTCCACCCGGGCCGGGATGCGGGCCTCGCGGCGCCGCTCCGGCGGGGGACCCAGGGGGGGCTCGGCGGTCAGCGCCATCGGCGGTCCACGGCCACGCGGGCCGCCACCCGCGCCGGCGCACGGAGGCGGCGGCGCTCGATGCCGCGCCAGGCGCGCTCGGCGGTGACGAGGAGCTTGCGTCCGAAGACCCGCCGGAAGAGCGCCGCCTCGTGGCCGGCGTCCCACAGCTCCAGGTCCACCGCCTGGCGGGCGCGGAGCTTGACCACCACCGCGCCGGGGAGCACCCGCGCGGCCAGGCGCAGCACCGTCTGGCGGTGGCTCCGGTCGAGCGAGTCGGCCAGCCGGAGGAGCGTGGCCAGCTTGCGCACCAGCCGCACCTCCGCCGCCTGCAACCCGTCCATGCCCGAATGGCTCGCGTCCGGGGGGCTCCGGCGGTGGTAGCGGGCAATGCGCGCCACCAGCTCGCGCTCGCGGTCGCGCAGCCCGGGGATCTCCGAATTCTGGATCAGGTAGTAGCTGTGCCGGTGGTGGCGGTTGTAGCTCACCGCATTGCCGACGTCGTGGAGGAGCGCCGCCACCTCGAGCAGCGGCCGGGCCGAGGCCGGGAGGCGGTGCAGGGGCGCCAGGTCGTCGAAGAGCTGGAGCGCGAGCCGGGTGACCTGGGTGGCGTGCGCCTCGTCGAAGTTGAACCGCCGCCCGATGAGCTCTGCCGCGTCGGCCAGGCTGTGGTCGTCCGCCGGCGCCTCGAGCCGGCGCACCAGGTCCACCAGGATGCCGTCGCGGAGCCCGCGCTGCACGGCGGTGACCGACTCCAGGCCGAGGTGATGCACCAGCGACTCGAGGATCACCGCCCCGGCGCAGACGATCTCCGCCCGCTGCGGGTCGAAGCGCTTGCGCAGCTGCGCCGGCGACATCTCCGCCAGGTCCTCCACCGCCTGGCCGAGCTGCCGGGCGGTGGCGTGCGCCGTGCCCTCGGCCGCGGCGAAGGCGACCACCGCGTTGATCGTCCCGCTGCTCCCCAGCGCGCTCCGGGGCGCCCGGGCGATCCTCGCCGGGAGGGACTCGGTGAGCGCTTCCGCCGCATAGCCGCGCATCAGCTTGAGCTGCTTGCCGGTCATCCCGCGCGAGGTGCCGAAGAGCTCGGTGAGCCGGACTGCCCCGAGCGCCACGCTCCACATGGCGGTCGGGTTCTCGCCGGTGGCCGCCGCCACCTCGGTGGAGCCTCCGCCGATGTCCACGCACAGCGAGCGGGCCGAGGCCGGCTTTCCCCGCAGCACCCCCAGGGTGGTGAGCCGGGCCTCCTCCATGCCGGAGATGACCTCCAGGCGAAGCCCGGCCTCCTCGCGGGCCCGGCGGACGATCTCGTCCCGGTTCTTCGCCTCGCGCAGCGCGCTGGTGGCCACCGCCCGGACCTCGGCGTGGTAGCGCCGGCAGAGCGCCCCGTACCGGCGAAGGGTGGAGAGCAGGCGGTCGGCCACGTCACGCGGGATGGCCCCCGTCCGGAAGACCCCCTCCCCCGGCCGGACCGGGTCGCGCTCGCTGTGCAGGGGGACCAGCCCCCCGTTGGACACCCGGCGCGCCAGCTCGAGGCGCACCGCGTTGGTCCCCACGTCGATGGCGGCGAGGACCAGCTCTGTCAACGGGGTGCGGCGCATCGGTGGTCGGACGTGTGGGTGGATCTACCAGGACCGTCCGACCGCTTGCGACCCCGGGCCTTGCCCGACCCCGGTCCCGTCACCTATTCGTGACCTGGCCGTGTCCGCACCGCCCCCGACCGCCTCCGTCGACCTGGCCGACCCCCGGCTGTTCATCAACCGGGAGCTGTCCTGGCTGGCCTTCAACGAGCGAGTGCTGCGCGAGTCGAGCAACGCCGGCCTTCCGCTCTACGAGCGCCTCAAGTTCCTCACCCTGTTCGCCGCCAACCTGGACGAGTTCTTCATGGTCCGGGTGGCCGGGGTCAAGCAGCAGCTCGCCGGCGGGGTCTCGCCGGCCGAGGCCGCCGACCCGATGGTGCCCGCCGAGCAGCTCGCCGCCATCTCCGAGCGGGCACACGCCCTGGTTCTGCAGCAGGGGCGGATCTGGCAGCAGGAGCTCGTCCCGGCGCTGGCGGCGGCCGGGGTCTCGGTGCTCGCCGCCGCCGCTCTGGACGACACCTGGAAGGCCACCGCCCGGGAGCACTTCGTCACCGGGGTCTTTCCCGCGCTCACCCCGCTGGCGGTCGACCCCGGGCACCCCTTCCCCCACCTGCGCAACAAGTCGCTCAACATCGCCGCCGTGCTGCGGCGGGAGACCAAGCGGCGCACCCGCGGCCAGGTGCTGGAGACGGAGCTGGCGGTGGTCCCGGTGCCGAGCGTGATGCCCCGCCTGGTGCCGCTCCCCTCGCTGGTCGGGCACGCCTACGTCCTTCTCGAGGACCTCATCGGCCGGTCGCTCGGCGACCTCTTTCCCGGCTTCACCGTGGAGCACGCCGCGCCGTTCCGCGTCACCCGCAACTGGGACCTGGCGGTGGACGAGGAGGAGTCCGAGGACCTGCTGGCCTCCATCCAGGACGACCTCAAGCGGCGCGAGCGCGGGGCCGCCGTCCGGCTCGAGCTCGACGCCCGGGCCTCGGATGCCCTCGAGGAGCTGCTGCGCAAGGCGCTCCACCTCGGCACCGAGGACGTCTACCGCTCCGAGGCTCCGCTCCAGCTCTCGGACATGGCCGCCCTGGGCGAGCGGGACGCGCGCTCCGAGCTCCGGGTGGAGGCCTTCACCCCCGCCCTCCCCCCGCCGCTGCGGGAGGTAGAGAGCCAGTTTCCGGTCTTCGCCCAGCGCGACGTGCTGCTCCACCACCCCTACGAGTCGTACGACCCGGTGGTGCGCTTCATCGAGGAGGCGGCCGATGACCCGGCGGTGCTGGCCATCAAGCAGACCCTGTACCGGCTCAGCGCGGAGAGCCCCATCGCCCGGGCCCTGAGCCGGGCGGCGGAGAACGGGAAGCAGGTCGCCGTCCTGGTCGAGCTCAAGGCCAGACTGGACGAGGCGAACAACATCGCCTGGGCCCGCCGCATGGAGGAGGCCGGCGTCCACGTCGTCTACGGGCTGCTCGGCCTGAAGACCCACTGCAAGGTGGCGCTGGTGGTGCGCCGGGAGGCGGGGGGCATCCGCCGCTACGTCCACCTCGGGACCGGCGACTACAACAGCCACACCGCCCGCCACTACACCGACGTCTCGCTGTTCACCTCCCGCGAGGAGATCGCCGACGACATCACCGCGCTGTTCAACATGCTCACCGGCTACTCGGTGCCGCCCAAGTTCAAGCGCCTGGTGGTGGCGCCCTTCAACCTCCGCGAGCGGCTCATCCAGCTCATCGAGCGCGAGGCGGACCGCGCCCGGAGGGGAGAGCCGGCCCGCATCGTGGCCAAGATGAACAACCTGGTCGACGCCTCGGTCATCCGTGCCCTCTACGCGGCGAGCCAGGCCGGCGTGCACATCGACCTCCTGGTGCGCGGGGTGTGCTGCCTGCGCCCCGGGCTCCCGGGCGTGTCCGAGCACATCCGGGTCACCTCGGTGGTGGACCGCTTCCTCGAGCACGCCCGCATCTTTTCCTTCGGCGCCCGCGAGCGGGCCGAGGTCTTCCTCACCTCGGCGGACTGGATGCCGCGCAACTTCCTGCGTCGCATCGAGGTCATGGTCCCGGTGGAGGACGCCGCGCTCCGGCAGCGACTCCTCGACGAGGTGCTCGGCCTGAGCCTGCGGGACACGGCCAAGGCCATGGAGCTCCGGGCGGACGGCAGCTACGTCCCGGTCCCGGTCCCGGCCGGGGCGTCTCCCTTCCGGAGCCAGATGGCGGCGCTCGAGCTGGTCCGCCGCCATGACGAGCCGAAGCCGGCGGACGCGCTCCTGCGGCACGCGGCCGGACCGGTGGAGCCGGCGCCGGTCCGGACCGTGCCCTCGAGCTGAGGCCCGCGACCCGCCTCCGCCCGTGTCCAGCTCCGACGCCCCGCTCGCCGCGCTCCTCCCCGCCTCGCCCACGGCCGGTGGCGACGAGCTCCTCGGCCGCTTCCTCGGCCACGTGGCCCAGACCGGCCTCCAGCTCTACCCGGCCCAGGAGGAGGCGCTCCTCGAGCTGATGGCCGGCAAGCACCTGGTGCTCAACACGCCCACCGGCTCGGGCAAGTCGCTCGTCGCCACCGCCCTCCACTTCAAGGCCCTGGCCGAGGGAAAGACCTCCGTCTACACCACGCCGATCAAGGCCCTGGCCAACGAGAAGTTCTTCGCCCTCTGCCAGCTCTTCGGCCCCGGCCGGGTGGGGATGCTCACCGGCGACGCGTCCATCAACCGCTCCGCTCCCATCCTCTGCTGCACCGCCGAGGTCCTGGCCAACATCGCCCTGCGAGAGAGCGAGCCCGCCATCGACGCGGTGGTCATGGACGAGTTCCACTTCTACGGCGACCCCGAGCGCGGCTGGGCCTGGCAGGTGCCGCTCCTCGCCCTCCCCCGGGCCACCTTCCTCCTCATGTCCGCCACGCTCGGGGACACCCGCCACATCGAGGAGAGCCTGGAGCGCGTCACCGGGCGGCCGGTGGCCCGAGTGGCCAGCGGCGCGCGCCCGGTGCCGCTGGAGTTCTCCTACCGGGAGACGCCGCTGCACGAGACGCTGGAGGAGCTGGCCGCCGCGGGCAAGGCGCCGGTCTACCTGGTCAACTTCACCCAGCGCGCGGCGGTCGAGCAGGCCCAGGCGCTGACCTCGGTCAACCTCACCACCCGCGAGGAGAAGGAGCGCCTGCGGGCCGCGCTGGAGGGCGCCCGGTTCGACTCGCCGTTCGGCAAGGACATGCGCCGGTACCTCCAGGTGGGCATCGGGCTCCACCACGCCGGGCTTCTCCCCAAGTACCGGCGCCTCTGCGAGCGGCTGGCCCAGACCGGGTTGCTCAAGGTGGTCAGCGGCACGGACACCCTCGGCGTCGGAGTGAACATTCCCCTCCGCACCGTGCTCTTCACCCAGCTCTGCAAGTTCGACGGGGAGAAGACGGCTCTCCTGTCGGCGCGGGATTTTCACCAGATCGCCGGCCGGGCCGGGCGCAAGGGGTTCGACGAGCGAGGCTTCGTCGTCGCCCAGGCTCCGGAGCACGTCATCGAGAACCTCCGGCTCGCCCAGAGGGCAGCCGCCGGAAAGAGGGTGGTCAAGCGCCAGCCTCCCCCCCGGGGCTTCGTCCCCTGGGACCGCTCCACCTTCGAGAAGCTGGTCGGCCGGCAACCCGAGCCGCTGGTCTCCCGCTTCGACGTGACCTTCGGCATGCTCCTCAACCTGCTCCAGGGAGATCCCGCCGAGCGGGGCGGAGGCTACGGCCGGCTGGTGCGGCTGGTCCGGCTCAGCCACGGCTCCGAGCACCAGCGCCGCCAGCTCCTGCGCCGGGCGGCGATGCTCTTCCGGACCCTCCGGCGGGCCGGGCTGGTCTCCACCTTCAAGCATCCCCATGCCCGCGCCGCCGAGGTGGAGGTCGCCCCCGGCCTCCAGCGCGACTTCTCACTCCACCACACGCTCTCCCTCTACCTGCTGGCCGCGCTGGAATCGCTCGACCGGGCCTCGCCCACCCACGCCCTGGACGTGGTGACCCTGGTCGAGGCCATCCTCGAGGACCCGGAGGTGGTGCTCCACCGGCAGCGCGACTCGCTCCGGTCCGCCCGGCTGGCGGAGCTGAAGGCGGCCGGCGTGGAATACGAGGAACGGATGAAGGAGCTGGAGGCCATCGACCATCCCAAGCCCCTGGCCGACTTCATCTACGGCACGTTCGATGCCTTCGCCGCCCAGCACCCCTGGGTGGGCCAGGAGAGCATCCGTCCCAAGTCCGTGGCCCGCGACATGCTCGAGCGCTTCTGCAGCTTCGCCGACTACGTGCGCGAGTACGACCTCGGCCGGTCCGAGGGCGTGCTCCTCCGCCACCTCTCGCAGGTCTACAAGGCCCTGGTCCAGACGGTGCCCGAGTCCTACCGCACCGACGAGTTGGAGGAGCTCATCGCCGCGCTCCGCCAGGCGCTGTCGGACGTCGACTCGAGCCTGGTCGACGAGTGGGAGCGGATGCAGCTCCCTCCGGGCGTGGAGCCGGAAACCCCGGCTGCCCCTCCGCCCGCCCCGTCCCAGCGGGCGGTGGTGGCACGCCTTCGCGCCGAGCTGCATCGCCTCCTCGGGGCGCTCGCCGCCCGGACCTGGGACGAGGCGCTCGCCTCGCTCGCGCCGGGCCACGGCTGGACCGCCGCCGACCTCGAGTCCGAGATGGCGCCCTACTTCCAGGAGCACGCCCGGGTGGTGCTGACCCCGGAGGCGCGGCGCCCTCACCTCTCGCTCGTCCGCCCTTCGGGACCGCGGACCTGGGAGGCGAAGCAGCGCATCCTGGACCCCGAGGGGCACGGCGACTGGATGCTCGACTGCACCGCGCAGCTCCCCGAGGGGCCGCTCCCCGACCGTCCCCTGCTTGAACTTCGGCGCGTGGGCGTTTAGAGACCCGCGCTCCTTGCCGTGAACCCGCTCTCGCACCTCGCCGCCTACCCCCTCAACGACGTGAGCACCGACGTCGACGACCCGCCACCGCTCGACGGACGGGACGGCGCCCCGGCCGGAGGCCCGCCCATGAGCCCCGAGCGCCGGAAGAAGTCCCGGCGCGCCTACCCGGACCTGCTCGGCGGCCTGACGCTGGAGATGGGCGCCGACCCGGCCCTCGCGCTGGCCGAGGCGACGGCCCGCGCCCAGCCGGGCTGGTCCATCGGGCGGGTCGACCGGGCCGCCGGGCTGGTCACCGCGGTGGCGGCGACGAGGCTCCTGCGCTTTCGCGACGACGTCACCATCCGCGTCCGCGCCGCCGGGGCGACGAGTCGCATCGACGTCCGCAGCCGCTCGCGCCTGGGCCGGGACGACCTGGGCGCCAACGCGCGACGCATCCGCAGCTTCCTCGACGCGCTCCGGGCCGCCGCCCGGCGCTGACGCTGCTTCCCATGCCCAGCCTTCAAGCCACCGGGGTGAGCAAGGCCTACGGCCAGAAGCGCCTCTTCGACGGCGTGGACGTCGTCTTCTCCGAGCAGCGCCGGTACGGGCTCACCGGGCCCAATGGCTCGGGAAAGTCGACTTTCCTGAACATCCTCGCCGGGGGGCTCGAGCCGGATGCAGGCACCGTTTCCCGCCCGAGGAAGACGTCGGTCCTCGGCCAGGACCAGTTCGCTCACGAGGACCAGCCGGTGCTCGAGGTGGTGATGCAGGGCAACCGGGTGCTCTGGGACGCGCTCCAGGCAAAGGAGGCGCTCGTCCACAAGCCCGACCTGTCGGACGCGGAGGGTCACCGACTCGCCGACCTCGAGTCGATCATCGCCGAGGAGGACGGGTACACGGCGGAGAGCGATGCCGCCGAGCTGCTCAGCGGCCTGGGCGTGCCCGAGGCGAGCCACCGCCGGCCGATGCGGGAGCTGGCCGGCGGTTGGAAGCTCCGGGTGCTCCTCGCCCAGGCCCTGTTCGGTAAGCCGGACGCGCTCCTCCTGGACGAGCCCACCAACCACCTCGACCTGGACTCCATCCGCTGGCTGGAGCGCTTTCTCCAGTCCTACCCCGGAGTGCTGGTCACCATCAGCCACGACCGCCACTTCCTCAACGCCATCTGCACCCACGTGGCGGACATCGACTACCAGACGATCATCCTCTACCCGGGCGGCTACGACGACATGGTCCTCGCCAAGAGCGAGGTGCGGAGCCGCATCGAGCAGGAGAACGCCGAGAAGGCGAAGAAGATCTCCCAGCTCCAGGACTTCGTGGCCCGCTTCTCGGCCGGCACGCGCGCCAGCCAGGTCCAGAGCCGGAAGAAGGCGCTGGAGAAGCTCCAGCTCACCGAGCTGAAGAAGAGCAACATCGAGCGGCCCTTCATCCGCTTCGAGCCGCGCCGCCCCTCCGGAAAGCAGACCCTGGTGGTGGAGGGGCTGACCAAGCGCTGGCCGGGCGTCACCGTCTGCCAGGGATTCGATGCGCTGGTCATGCGGGGAGAGAAGCTCGCCGTCATCGGGCGCAACGGCGTGGGCAAGACCACCCTCTGCCGCCTCCTGCTCGGCGAGCTCGGCCCCGACGCCGGCACGGTGACCTGGGGTCACGAGTGCCAGGTCGGCCACCTCGCCCAGGACCACCGGCAGGACATCCCCCGCGGGACGACGGTGGCCGACTGGCTCCACGACGTCGATCCGCGGGCCGGGAACGAGGACATCCGCGGCCTCTTGGGGCGGATGCTGTTCAAGGGCGAAGAGGGCCTCAAGTCCACCGACGCCCTGTCGGGCGGGGAGGCGGTCCGGCTCATCCTCGCCAAGCTGATGCTCACCCGGGACAACGTCCTCGTGCTCGACGAGCCCACCAACCACCTGGACCTCGAATCGATCATCGCCCTCGGGGACGCCCTCCAGCGTTTCCCGGGCACGGCCCTGGTGGTCTCGCACGACCGCGACCTCATCGGGAGCTTCGCCACCCGGCTCTTCGCCTTCACCTCCTCCGGCCTGGTCGACTTCCGGGGCACCTACGAGGAATTCCTGGAGAAGGTGGGCGACGCCGACCTCCGCCGGCCCCCGCTGGCGGCGTCTCGGCGGCGCTGAGCCCTCGTCGCCCGGGCCGGCCCCCCGGGGGTCACCCGGCGCGCATCCAGTCGCCCCCGAGCTTTCCCAGAAGCGCCACCACCACCGCCAGCACCACCCACCGCACCACCCGGTCCCCGCCCCGCACGGTGAGGTGGGCTCCGAGCCAGCCCCCGAGCACCTGGCCCAGGGCCATGGGGAAGGCAACCGGCCAGACCACCACCCCGCGGCGGGCGAAGAGGAGCAGCGCCGCCAGGTTGCTGGCGAAGTTGATGACCTTCGCCTCCGCCGAGGCCTGGGTGAGGGGGAGCCGGAGGAGCAGCGCCAGCCCGAGCACGAGGAACGTCCCCGTCCCGGGGCCGAAGAACCCGTCGTAGACGCCGAGCGCGAGCGCCAGCGCGCTGGCCACCGCCTGTCCCCCGGCTCGGGCGCCGGGCCTCGGCTCGGGGACCCGTCCGAGGACGAGGAACAGCGCCGCCAGGCCGAGGAGCACGAGGAGCAGGGGCCGGAGCAGCTCCGGGCGCACCCGCAGGACCGCCCCGGCGCCGAGGAGCGCCCCGGCGAACGCGAAGGGCCAGGTCCAGCGGGCCCGCCTCCAGGGCACCAGCCCGGCTCGCGCGAACCTCGCCAGCGCCGCCCCGGCGCCGAACACCGACTGCCCCTTGTTCGTGGCCAGGGCCAGGTGGGGCGGCAGCCCGCAGGCGAGCAGCGCCGGCACGGTGAGCAGCCCTCCCCCGCCCCCGATGGCGTCGACCACCCCGGCCGCCAGCGCGACGAGGGCGAGCACGGCGAGCTGGCCGGTCGGTATCATCGCGCGGATGAGCCCCTCCGACCCCCCATCAGACGTCCGCTCGGCCCTCCAGCGCCAGGACCCCTTCGCCCTCGCCTCGGCCGGCTCCGCCGAGGAGCTCGAGCGGCTCAAGCGGGCCACGGACCTCATCGAGGCCGACCAGAAGCGGCGGCAGGCCCGGAACCGGTTCGCCATCGCCAGCCAGGTGCTGGTCAGCTGGGTGGCCATCGCCGGCTTCCTGGTGAACGCCTACCAGAGCTACGTCAACAAGCAGAACCAGGAGCGGCAGGCCAAGGTCGACCAGGAGCGGTGGGACAAGGAGTTCCAGCGCGCGCGGGAGGCGGACAAGTACCGCTCCTTCTTCGAGTCCAGCCTCCTCGCCACCGACGCCACCAACGCCGACAAGCGGCTGGTCGGGTATGCGCTGCTCCAGGAGTTCGTCCGGGACGAGGCCTACAACACCAAGGCCACCCTGATGCTCGAGGAGTCGCTGGTGCAGGAGCTGCGCAGCAACACGCAGGCGGGCATCGACGAGCCACACCGCAACGCCGTGGTGGCCATCGTCACCGCCCTGGCGGACTCGAGCGACTGCCATGCGCTCCAGCGGGCGGCGAAGAGCTTCGACAAGGTGGCCAAGCGTCACGCCACCTACGGGGACGTGGACGAGACCGGCGAGGTCTTCCGGGTCTACGTGCGCCGCCTGGTGGGACAGGCGGCCGAGGTCTGCTCCAAGCGTCCGGACGACTTCCGCAACGTGCGGCGGCCGCTGCGGGACACCCTGATGAAGCAGCCGGGCATCGGCGGGCTGCGGGGAGACGTCAAGGCCCCGGCGGCCAACACCCGGGTGGCGGAGATCCTTCGCGACCGCTGCCTCGAGGACGTGGCGGTGAGCGGCGCCTCCGACTGCCCGGACATCTTAAGGCGTACGCCGCCCTCTGCACCCTCAAGGAGATGAAGGTGCCGGAAGAGGCCGGCGCCTGCGCGGTCATCCAGGACGTCAATGCCAAGGTCATCGCCGCCACCGCCGCCGCGCAGGCCGTCGCCCCGCCGCCCCAGACGCCGGACGGCGCCCAGCGCTAGCGGCACCCCGTGGCCCGGCCGCCCCAGCTCGAGCTCTTCGCGCCCTCTCCGGGCGTGGCCGAACCGGACGCGGGGATGCTCCCCGAGGCGGCGCGCGTCCCGCCCGAGCTGCTCGAGCTCGGCTCCCGGCTTCCCCCGGCGCTGCGGCTCGGCACCTCCTCCTGGTCCTTCCCCGGCTGGACGGGGCTGGTCTATGCCGCCGACGCGAGCCAGGCCGTCCTGGCGCGCTCCGGCCTCCCCGCCTACGCGCGGCATCCCCTGCTCCGCACCGTCGGCATCGACCGGACGTTCTACGGTCCCGTCCCGGCCGACAGCTTCCGCGCCTGGGCGGAGGCGGTGCCAGAGGACTTCCGATTCCTGGCCAAGGCCCACGAGGAGCTGACCCTGGCCCGCTTCCCGCTCCACGACCGGTATGGTGCGCGCCGGGGCGAGCGCAGCATCCGCTTCCTCGACCCGGCCTATGCCTCCGACCTGGTGGTCGCCCCCTTCGTCGAGGGCCTCGGGGAGAAGGCCGGGCCGCTCGTCTTCCAGTTCCCACCCCAGGACCCGGAGCTCCTCGGCCGGCCGGAGCGGTTCGCCGAGCGCCTCCAGCGCTTCCTGGCCGCGCTCCCCGCCGGGCCGCTCTACGGGGTCGAGGTG
>DASPUU010000244.1:0-3271 GCA_035622755.1 Myxococcaceae bacterium | reverse complement strand
GAGCTTCTTCGGGTCCATCCCCGCGTAGAGCGAGGCGACCTCGTCGGCGTAGCCGTTGAAGGGGAGGGTCTTGCGCCGGGCGAACTCCCCGATGCGGCGCTCGGTGGCCTGGCTCCACCGCGGGTGGTCCACCTCCGGGTTCACGTTGGCATAGAAGCCGTACTCGCTCGGCGCGGCCGTCGACCAGGTGGTCGGCGGCTGCTGCTCGACGAAACGGATCTTGACGATGCTCTTGACGCCCTTGAAGCCGTACTTCCAGGGGACCACCAGCCGCAGCGGGGCGCCGTTCTGGTTGGGGAGCGTCTTGCCGTAGAGGCCCACGGCGAGGAGGGCGAGCGGGTGGGTGGCCTCGTCCATCCGGAGGCCCTCGACGTAGGGCCAGGGGAGCAGGTGGGACCTCTGCTCCGGCATCTGGGCCGGGTCGAGCAGCGTCTGGAAGGCGAGGTACTTGGCGCTGCCGAGCGGCTCGGCGCGCTTGACGAGCTCCCCGAGCGGAAAGCCGTTCCAGGGAATGACCATCGACCAGGCCTCGACACAGCGCATGCGGTAGGTGCGCTGCTCGAGCGGGAACCAGCCGAGGAGCTGGTCGATGTCGACGGTGAACGGCTTCTTCACCAGCCCCTCGACGGAGAGCGTCCACGGGCGGGGGCGCAGCGTCCCGGCGTTGAGCGCCGGGTCCTGCTTGTCCGTCCCGAACTCGTAGAAGTTGTTGTAGTGGGTGACGTCCTCGTACTTGGTGGGCGGCTCGGAGGTGCTGTAGCGCCCGAGGACGTTGAGCGGCGCGGGCTCGGGGGCCACCGACGTCTTCGGCTCGGGCGCGGCGCCGGTGAGGGCGAGCAGGCCCCCGCCGCTGGCGGAGGCGGTGGCCGTGAAGAGCGCGGCGTTCTTCAGGAATTCGCGGCGGCCGCGGTGGACGGCCTCGGGGGTGATCTCGGAGGACGGAGGGTCGGTGCGCATGAGGTTGCCCGCAGCAGAACGCACGGAGGCCCCCTCTCGTTACTCCCCCGCCCGGCCCGGGCGCCAGCCCGGGGGGGGGGACGGCGCCCGTCCATCGCTCGCTTGACCTCCAGCACCGGTTCGGGGCCTCCTGCCGCTCGCCGCGAGCCAGCGAGAGGCGCCCCGGGTTCCCGCCGCAGCGAGGACAGGAAGAGACGATGCAGCGGAGAGAATGGTCGCTGGTGGCCCTGGCCGTGCTCGCCGGCGCCGGCTGTCGCTCCACCGGGTCCAGCTCCGACGGCGGTCCGCCCGAGCTGACGGTGAACATGCCCATCCCGGGAACGGGGACGACGCATCCGGAGTGCAGCTGGACGCAGCTCGGGCAGAACGCCGCGCACACCGGGACAGCGTGCGCGCCGGCGCAGGGCTTCTCGCGGGTGCTGGCGATGGTGACCTTCGACCCTTTCGTCGACCTCGAGGTCGCCGACGGGGACGGCGACCTCTACGTGCATTACCAGGCGCCGCTGGTCGCCGCGGACGACGTCTACGTGGAAACGAAGAGCGGGCAGTACACGGCCTGCGACGCCCAGGGGAACGGCCCGGACGGAGGCCCCTGCGGCCCGGCGGCGTGGGACACCCAAGTCTGGGGCGAGGTGCACCACCGGTGGCAGGGCGGGGCGCTGGTGGAGGTCAACCGGTTCGACAGCGACTGGGTGCCGGTCCCGCCGGACCTGGCGGGGGGCTGGGAGCCGCTCTTCCACGCCGCCCTCGACGGGAACGTGCTCTGGGTCCCGGGCGCCGGGGGAACGGTGTTCCGGGTGGATGCCCAGAGCCTGGTGAGCCTGGGACGCATCAATCCCTTCGGCCCTGCGCTGGACCCGGACAGTTACCTCTCCGGGCCAATCACCGTCGCCCCGGACGGGACGGTGCTCTACAACGTCGTCCGGCTGGCCGGTGCCGCCGACGGGGGCACCGATGCGCGGGGGGTCCTGGTCCGCATCGACCCGGGCCTGGCGGTGCAGGCGCTCGACTACGCGTCTCTGATGACCGGCGCGCCGGCGCCCACCGACCTCTGTCTCGGCAGCTACCGGGACGAGGTGCCGAGGCCGGCGCGGCCCTACCCCCCGTCGGACGACCACCGGGTCAGCGTTGCCTGCGGTCCGCTCCGCCCGGGAATCAACGTCGCCCCGGCGGTGGGACCGGACGGGACGGTGTTCACCGTGGCCCGGCCGGACCACGCCGAGAATGCCGGCATGCTGCTCGCCCTCCATCCGGACCTGACGCCCAAGTGGAGCGCCACGCTGCAGGAGATCCTCGGCGATGGATGCGGGGTGCGCATCCCCGCCGACGCGCAGGCCAGCGGGCGGCTTCCCGACGGCGGCACGGATCTGCGCCACTGTCGCGTCGGGGCCCCGACCGGGGTGGATCCTCTCACCGGGCAGAGGCCGTCGGGGATGGTGGACGACGAGTCGACCTCCTCGCCGGTGGTCCTGCCTGACGGCTCGGTGCTCTACGGGGCGCTCAACGTGTACAACAACTCGCGCGGCCACCTGCTCAAGTTCGACGCTTCCGGGCAGCTCCTGGCCACCTACGACGACGGCTGGGACCAGACGCCGGCGGTGTGGAGCCACGACGGCACCTACTCGATCATCGTCAAGGACAACCACTACTTCAGCTGGTTCGACGCCGGGGAGGGCCCCTACCAGATCACCCAGGTGGGGGCGGATCTCTCCCGGCAGTGGAGCTTCACCTCGACCAACACCTACTCCTGCGCGCGGGGAGCGGACGGCGGAGTCGGCTGCACCTCCGACCACCCGGACGGATTCGAGTGGTGCATCAACGCCCCGGCCGTCGACGAGCGCGGCACGGTCTACGTGAACAGCGAGGACGGGCGCACCTACGCCCTGGTCCAGGGAGGCGCCGAGGCCCAGAGCCGCTTCCTGGTGCTCTCGCTCGGCGCCGCCTACACCCCGGTCACCGTCGACGGCCAGGGCCGGGTGTACACGATGAACGGCGGGGTCATGACGGTGGTGGGGAACTAGGGGCTCCCGGGGAGCGAAAGAAGCAAGTGCGTTCCGGGGCGTTCCCCCCTAGAGTGCGCGGCCCCGTTTCCCCCCACGACGAAGGAGAAGACCACCGATGCGACAGCTGCTCGTGTTTCCCGCCGCCCTGGCCCTGATGGCCCACATCGCGCACGCCCAGGGCGCCGCCCCGGCCCAGGGCGCTCCTCCGGCACAGGGTGCCGCGCCCGCCACGCCCCCGCCGCCGGAGATGACCAAGACCGCTCCCGGTCAGGCCCAGGCGGTCCGCACCCTGAAGGCCAGCGCCAAGGTCA
>DASPUU010000243.1:0-10080 GCA_035622755.1 Myxococcaceae bacterium | reverse complement strand
AGGTCGGGCGCGTTGTACGTGGTCGATTGCCACATGGCATCGATGCCGAAGCCGGCGGTGTAGCGGATGACGCTGTTGGTGATCAGGTTCGCCGGGGGGATGTACTGGTTGCTGAAGTCGCCCACGAAGAGCCCGGCGGTGTCGGGCACGCCGGCCGGCTTGCAGTTGGCCGAGACGATGCCGCTCGTTCCCCCGGCGTACTCGATGATCACGTGGTCGAGCTGCGATCCGGTGCCGGTGTCGAGCCAGATTCCGATCCAGTCGCCCGCGTCCGGGGCCGACCTGGACGAGCTGAAGAGGATGGGAGCGGCAGCGGTCCCCTGGGCGAGGAGAACCCCCACCTCGTTGTTCGGCGGGCCCCCGTTGGTGCCGAAGATGACGCGCGTGCCGTTGAAGTAGATCTTCGCCCCGGCCTCCACGGTGAGGGTGACCGGTGTGGACGGACCGGCCGGCGGCGGCGCCACGGTCACCTGACCATAGGGGATGATGACCGGAAGGTAGCCGTGGATGGTCATGTCGGCGAAGATCCGCGAGGCGCCGCCGACGTCGACGAGCACCGCCGGGAAGGCGTTCCCGGTGGTGTACGACCCGCTCGGGATGCTTCCCACGGACATGAGCGTCGCCTCGACGACGTAGCCGGGGGCGTTCTGGACGGTCAGGCCCTGGGAATCGGGCGTGAAGGCGCCGTTGCCGTCGATGTACACGCCCACGCCCTGCGGTGAATCGATGGTCACGTTGTCCACCCTGAGCATCGGCGACGGCAGCGACGAGTAGCCGAGCCCGGCGATGGCGATGGCCGGGTTGTTGTACTGGCCGCCGAAGGCCCCTGCTCCCTGGAGAGTGGTCCAGTGCAGCTCGATGAAGCCGCTCGCTGTGGCGTTGCTGACGCCGCGGAGGATGCCCCAGGGCTTCGAGACGTCCGATGGACCGAAGGTGACGTTCCGCGTCGCGCTCGTTCCCGCGGAGAGGAGCGTGGCGCCGGCGTTCACGGTGATCGACGCGCCCTGGGCGAGCTGGACGATGGCGCACGGCTCCACCGTCACCGTGGCCGGAGGATTGATGGTGATGCTGTTCGGCACCAGGTGGGTGACCCCGTCCCCCGCCCAGGTCTCGCTGGCGGCGATGTTGGCGGCGTGGGTGACCACGGTGCCGTTCGGCGCTCCGCAGGGGGCCCCGGCGTCGGGTCCGCCGTCTGGCCCGCCGTCGCTTCCACCGGGCCCCCCATCGGCTCCGCCGGGCGCGAGGAGCACCGCCGCGACGTGGTTGTTCGTCCCGTCGGCCAGGTAGAGCTCACCGGAGGCCGGCTCGCCGAAGAGCCGCTCCGTCGCGGGCGTGGTCAGCCTCGGGTAGAGGTAGAACCAGCGCGGCTGGAGCCCGGGGCCGAAGGCGAGGACGCCGACGCCGAGCGGCGCCCCGGAGAGGAGCACGGCGAAGCTCCCGTCCTTCGCGGCGACGACGTTTCGCCCCAGGCTGGGCAGCGCGGCGGAGTCGTCGTACGCGTAGAGCCCGGGGATGTAGGCCACCGCGTCCGGCACGGTGGCTCCCATCGCCCACAGCTTGAAGACGCTGTAGGGCGGCTGGTTCTCCAGCGTCACCACCTGCCCGTCGGCGAGCGCCCCGACCACCGTCGGCTGGGCCAGCGCCGGGGCGCCGCGGGCGACGATGTAGCTCCCGAGGATGACGCCGCCGGCCGAGACGCGCAGCACCGGGTACTCTGTGTTCCCCGTCTTGGCGCAGGCCGAGGTCAGGGCCAGCACCACGCTCCCGTCGCCGAGCGGCAGCTCCCGGTTGACCGACTGGAAGGTGCACGCCCGCGCCGCGGCGCTGGGGTCCGGGTCATTCCGCGACTGGAAGGTCATCCCGCCGCTGGAGAGGGTCCCCATCATCCATGCCATGTCGCACCCGGTCCCGGTCGGGGCCAGGTAGGTCCCGCCTGCTCCTGCCACCGCCCCCGTCGACGGAGGGTTGAAGCCGAACGGTGCGGGGACCGTCCCGTTGAGCCCCGGATTGGCCAGGCTGGGGGCGACGCAGAGGAGCGAGTCGATGTTGAAGCATCCCGTCTGCGAGGTGCCCCCCACCGAGTCCGGCAGGCAGAGGAGGGAATCCACCTGCGTGAGCGGGGTGAGCACGGTGGTGGGAAACGAGCTCGGGCCGAGCGGCGCGTGCGTCCCTGGAACGGGGGCGAGCACCACCTGGGTCAGGTTGCGGATGCCGGCGGCGAAGAGCGTCTGGCCGAGGGCGTTGATGCCGGAGGCGAGGAAGCCGCCGTCGAGCCCGCCGGGGAGAATGCTCGGGTCGAACGCCGTGTACACCCCGTCCGCTGCTCCCATCAGCCCCGGGATCCATCGCGATGTCGCCGTGGGGTTCAGGTCATCCGTGGCCAGGGGGAGCACCAGCCCCCCGGCGATGGCCGCCGGCTCGGCCACCGTCGTCGAGGTCACGGAGATGAGCGGCCGGCCGGGGATGGACCGGTCCCAGACGACGCGCGAGAGCTGGACCGTCCGGTCGAGGTGGGTGGGATTCCCGTTCTCCGCCTTGACGTCGATGGTGAGCTGGGCGATGCGCGACGTCTCGGTGAGCACCTCGATGGGAAGCGGAGGCTGGCCGCTGACCGGGTCGGGAAACGGCCCCGGGTACTGGTCGATGCCCAGGCCGGGGGTGGTCAGGAACACGGCCAGGTAGCCCGTCCCTCCATCGGGAAGCGTCTCGGGACGCACCGAGTTGGCCGGGGTCCCGTCCAGCGCCACCTCCGGGTAGGCGGCCAGCGGGCTGAGCGGGATGACTTCCACCTCGAACCGGGAGAGCGGCTGGACCGAGGGAGGGTAGTTGACCAGCAGCGAGGCGGCGCTGGAGTCGAGGAACACGGGCACGTCCACACGGGCCGTCGCGCCGCCGGCGGAGAGGAAGGACTCGAAGTGGAGCTGCATCGGGCCCGGTCCCCCGTCGGGGTTGCGACCGGCCAGCTTCTCGCAGCGGGTGAAGTCGACCACCGCCTGGTAGGGCGGACCGGCCCAGGTGTAGGCCTGGACCTGGGACGCCGCGCCTCCGTCCGCAGCCCGGCAGTTCAGCGTCACCGTCGGATCGCCGCTGACGGAGGCGGAGGTCAGGGACACCGCGCTGTTCAAGTAGACGGTGGCGCCCTGCTGGGGGACGAGCACGTCCAGCGTCGGGGCCACGCCGCCGTCAGGCGCCGTGGGCAGGTTGAGGTCGAGACACGCGGAGGCGGCGAGCAGCACTCCCGCCGGGAAGAGCACCGCGGCCGCGAGACGCGAGCCGGGCGACGGCGCCGCTCGACGTCGGTCCCGCTGGACTCGCATCTGGCCCCCTCTGCTCGACCGGGCCGGGGAGTCTACGCGACAACCCGGGGGCCCGGTCACCAGCGTCGAGCCGCCGCCCGGGTCCGCAGCTACCCGCTCGGCTCGGAGACCGGGCCGGCGCTAGTTGGCCGTGCAGCCCAGTGTTGGACAGCTTCCTGTCGAGAGCGCGTTGTACGTCTGGGCACAGAGCGCGTTGTTCTGGAAGAGGTTGTTGTTCGCGGCCAGGTTCACCGAGTTGTAGGTGGTGTCCTGCCAGACCGCGTCGATGCCGAAGCCAGCGCTGTACTGGATGACGCTGTTGGTGATCAGCGTGGAGGGCGGGATGTACTGGGTGCTGAAATCGCCCACGATCAGCCCCGCGTTGTCGCTGGTGTTGGTGGGTTTGCAGTTTGCCGAGACGATGCCGCTCGCGGCCCCGGCGTACTCGATGATCACATAGTCGAGGTAGGACCCGGTGGCGGTGTCGAGCCAGAGTCCGATCCAGTCGCCCGGCGCGGGGGACGCCTTGGCCGAGCTGAAGAGGATGGGCTGAGTGGCGGTCCCCTGGGCGTGGAGGATGCCAACCGGGTTGTTCGACACGCCCCCGTTGCCCCCGAAGGAGACGCGCGTCCCGTTGAAGTACAGCTGGACGCCGGGCTGAAGTGTCAGGGTCACCGGGACGGCCGGGGTGCTCGGCGGCGGGGCGACGGTCATCCCGCCGAAGTTGACGATGATCGGGAGCTGGGTGGAGATGGTCATGTCCCCGAAGACGTTGGGGTTCGGTCCCACGTCGACCATGATCGCCGGCTTGGCGTTGCCCGAGCTGTAGTCGCCGCTGGGGATGCTGCCCACGGACATCATCGTCGTCTCGAAGAGGTAGTCGGGGGCGTTCTGGATGGTCAGGTACTGCGAATCGCTGGTGAAGGCGGCGTTGCCGTCGAAGTACACGCCCACGCCCTGAGGCTGGTAGATGAGCACGTTGTCCACCTTGAGCATCGGTGTCGGCAGCGAGAAATAGCCCTGCCCGGCCATGGCGATGGCCGGGTTGTGGTACTCGCCGCCGAAGGCGCCGCCGCCCTGGACGACCGTCCAGTGGAGCTCGATGAGCCCGCTGGTGTTGTTGCCCGCGGTCGTCCCGCGGAGGATGCCCCAGGGTTGGTTGCCGGCCGGTATGAAGGCCACGAACTGGGTGTTGCTCGTTCCGGCGGCGAGGAGCTTTGCACCACCGTTGACGGTGATCGAGGCGCCTGCGCCCAGAGAGACCAGGGCACACGGCTCGACGGTCACCGTCGCCGGGGCATTGATCGAGATGCTGTTGGGCACCGAATGGGTCACACCGTCGCCGGCCCATGTCTCACTGGCGCTGATGTTCGCGGTATGCGTGACCACCGTCCCGTTGGCCGTCCCGCATGCCACGGCCGCGGTGATGGTCACCGTCGCCGAGCCGGACTTGGTCGTGTCGGCGGTGCTGGTCGCGGTGATGGTGTAGGTGCCGGGCGTGGTGGAGGCGAAGGTGGCGGTCGTGCCGCTCGGGGTGAGAGTTCCTCCCGCCGGTGTCGCGCTCCAGGTGACGCCTCCGGTGCAGGTGCCGGTCGTGTTCAGTGTCGCGGTGAGCGTCGACGTTCCGCTGGTGTCCACCG
This sequence comes from Myxococcaceae bacterium, assembly GCA_035622755.1. Classification (GTDB taxonomy): domain Bacteria; phylum Myxococcota; class Myxococcia; order Myxococcales; family Myxococcaceae; genus JADGRA01. Next base: position 5,144 of record DASPUU010000243.1, on the reverse strand, counting down.
AGGTCGGATTCGCCGAGACGGTGACCCCGTTCACCGTGCAGCCGCCCCCGCCACCTCCGCTGCTGCTGCTACAGCCCGCTGCCGCTCCGGCCATGGCCAGCAGCACGAGCCCACGTCCCACCACCGTCTGGATGTGCATGCCCCCTCCCCGCTCGAAGAGCGGCGAGACTACGGACGGCAGCCGCCGCTCGCAACGCCCATGGGAGGGGGTCGTCTCGACCCGGGGGGACCTCCGGCACTAGCTTCGGGTCCGATGGACCGGCGCACCTTCCTCAAGCATGCGGCGGTGGCCTCGGTGCTTCCGGCGTCGCGCGTCTTCGCCTCCGCTCCGCCGGCCCGGGCCCGCGTGGTCGTGGTGAAGACCGACGATCGCGCCGCCGGGGTGGCCAAGGCCGTCGAGCTGCTCGGGCTCCCTGGTTTCGACGGAAGGGACGTCTTCCTCAAGGCCAACTACAACAGCGCCGACCCGACACCGGGCTCGACGCACCCGGACGTCCTGTCGGCGATGCTCGCCGCCCTGAAGGCGAAGCGCGCCGGCCCGGTCACCCTGGGGGAGCGAAGCGGTATGGGCGACACGCGGCGCGTGCTGCGGGCGCGGGGCGTGCTCGACATCGCCGCGCAGTCGGGAGCGAAGGTCCTCGTCCTCGACGAGCTCCCCGCCGACGGCTGGCAGCATGTCCAGCCGCGCTCCTCGCACTGGGAACGCGGCTTCGCCGTCCCCAGCGCGCTGGTCGCCGCCGGCGCGGTGGTGCAGACCTGCTGCCTGAAGACGCATCGCTACGGCGGCCACTTCACCCTCTCGCTGAAGAACTCGGTGGGCCTGGCGGCGAAGTACGTCCCCGGCGACCCTTACAACTACATGCACGAGCTGCACGGCTCGCCCGATCAGCGGCGGATGATCGCCGAGATCAACACCGCCTACGCTCCCGCCCTGGTGGTGCTCGACGGCGTGGAGGCCTTCGTCTCGGGCGGGCCCGACACCGGGGAGGTGGCGCACGCCGGCGTCATCGTCGCCGGCGTGGACCGGGTGGCGGTGGATGCGGTCGGCGTCGCGCTCCTCCGCAGCCTGGGGACCACGCCCGAGGTCCGTCGCGGGGCAGTCTTCGCTCAGGAGCAGATCGCCCGGGCGGCCGAGCTCGGCGTCGGCGTGGGCCGCCCCGACCAGGTGGAGCTGGTCACCGCCGACCGGGCCAGCGCGGAGACCGCGAAGCGGGTACGCGCCCTCCTCGATCAGGTTCCCGGCGCCGCCGGCTGAGCCACTCCGGGGAGGCGCTCGGTCACCAGACGCGGCAGGCCACCTCGCGGACCATGGGCTGGCCCTTCCGGCAGCTGAACGCCTTCTGGAAATCGGGCATGTTCTGGACCACGTTGTTCACCCGGTACAGGGAGAGCGAGTGGGGGTTCATCCCCACCAGGGTGCGCGCGAACTCCGGCCGGATGTTTTCGCACCAGGCAAACCCGTAGGCGAGGAAGAAGCGCTGGCGGTCGGTGAAGCCGTCCGGGCCCGGGGCGTCGAGTGACTTCCCCTGCGCGGCGTAGGCGCTCTCCAGCGCCAGGAGGGCGATCCGCAGCCCCCCGTTGTCGGCCGTGTCCTCCCCTTGGGTGAGCAGGCCGTCCTGCTTGATCCCCAGCTCGGGGATGTCCTGGGTGTACTGGGCGGCGATGCACTGTCCGTGCGCGTCGTACTGCTTGCCGTCCTCCGGCGCCCACCAGTCGCGAAGATTTCCCTGGCCGTCGTACTTTCGGCCCTGGTCGTCGAAGCCGTGGACGATCTCATGGCCGATGACCGAGCCGATCCCGCCGTAGTTGGCCGCCTCGGATTGCTGGGGATCGTAGAACGGGGGCTGGAGAATACCGGCCGGGAAGTTGATCGTGTTCAGCTGCGGGTCGTAGTAGGCGTTGATCGTCGGTGGGGTCATCGTCCACTCGGCGCGATCGACCGGCCTGCCGATCTTCGCCACCTGCCGCCGGAACTCGAAGCCCGACGCGGCATGGACGTTGGCGGCCATGCTCTCTCGCCCGATGACCACCGAGCCGTAATCGATCCACTTCTTGGGATAGCCGATCTTGTCCTCGATCGCCCTGAGCTTCGCCTGGGCGGCCTTCTTGGTGGCCGGGCTCATCCACTCCAGTCCGTCGATGTCGGTGGCCAGGGCGGCCTCGATGCTCCGGACGAGGGCCTCGGCGCGCTGCTTGCTCTCGGGGGGGAAGGCCCGGGTCACGTAGGCCTGCCCGAGCGCCTCGCCCAGGTCGCGGTCGGCGTAGGTCACGCACCGCCGCCAGCGCGGGCGGAGCTCCTGGGTGCCGAAGAGCACGCGGAAGAAGAAGTCGAAGTTCTCCTCGACGAAGGGGGTGCTCAGGGCGGCGGCGTTCCCGTGCAGGGTCCACCAGCGGAGGTAGGCCTTCCAGGCGGAGAGCGGCTCGGCCTGGATGACCCTCTCCATCCCGGCCAGGAACCCCGGCGCGGCGACGATGTAGTGCCGGGAAGCCGGGGCGCCGATCTCCGCCAGGTAGGTCGCCCAGGCGAACGCGGGCGTGGCCGCCTTGACCTGGGCCAGCGTCCGCACGTTGTTCAGGTTTTTCGGATCGCGTCGCTTCACGGCGTCCATCGCCGCCCGGGCGAGCGAGGTCTCGATGCGCAGCACCGCCGCCGCATCGGATGCCGCCCGCTCCGGCTTCTCCCCGGCCAGCTCGAACAGCTTCCGGATGTGGGCCTGGTACTTCTGCCGGATCTCCTTGGACTTGGCATCCTCGGCCAGGTAGGCGTCCCGGCTGAGGAGCGCCATGCCCCCCTGGTCGATGGCGGCGACCACCAGCGTGGCGTCGGCGAAGTCCTGGGTCGGCCCGTAGCCGAAGAGGGCGGCCGGGGTGTGGTTGTCGTAGACGTTGAAGCCGCCGGGCGCTCCGGGGACGGTGAGGTGCAGGTGGGCGATGGCCCTCGGAAGCTCGGCCTTGCTCTTCATGGCCGCGATGCGGTCCAGGTCGGCGTGGATGGGCTCCAGACCGAGGCGGTCCAGGTTGGCCACGTCGATGCAGGCCTGCCAGTAGTCGCCGATCTGCTGCTCGAGCCGGGTCCGCTTCGGGTCGGGGGCAGCCGCCCGCTCCATCGTCTCGCGGAGAATGCTCTCGTTCCAGATCTGCAGATTCGAGCCGGTGCTCCAGCTGGCCTGGTCGGCGGGGATGGGATGGGCCTCCAGCCACCGGGAGCAGCTGTACTGGTAGAAGTCGGTGCAGGCGTCGAGCTTGCGGTCGACCAGGCCGGTGTCGAAGCGGCTGAGCTGGACGGCCTCCTCGGCGGCCGCCGGACGGGCGAGGGCGAGCGCAGCGAGCGCTCCCAGCGCGGGCAAAGAACGGGTCATGGCCGAACCAGGACAGACCCCGGCGCCCCCCGTTGCGTTTCGCCGGTCGGCCCCGGTCAGCCGAGGGAAAGGGGCAAGGAGCGCAGCCGCTGCCCGGTGAGGGCGAACACCGCGTTGGCCACGGCGGCGTTGATCGGAGCCGTGGCCGGCTCGCCGATGCCGCCCATCTTCGACTTGCTCCGGACGATGTGCACCTCCACCTTGGGCATCTCGCTCATCCGGAGGACCTGGTACTGGTGGAAGTTGCCCTGCTGCACCTGGCCATCCTTGAGGGTCAGCGCGCTGACCAGGGTGGGCCCGAGCCCGAAGGCGATGCTCCCCTGGACCTGGGCTTCCACCGCCAGCGGGTTCACCGCCATCCCGCAGTCCACCGCGCACACCACCCGCTGCACGCGGATGCTCTGGTCCTTGTCCACCCGCACCTCGGCCAGCTGGGCGACGATGCTGCCGAACGATTCGTGGACGGCGAGCCCCCTCCCCACGCCGGCCGGGGCCTTGGTGCCCCACCCACCCTTCTCCGCCACCAGCTGGAGAAGCTTCAGATGGCGCGACTTGCCGGCGAGCAGGGCGAGCCGGAAGGCGAGCGGGTCACGGCCGGCAGCATGGGCCAGCTCGTCGACCATGCTCTCCATGGCGAAGGCGCTGTGGGTGTTCCCCACCGAGCGCCACCAGAGCACCGGCACCGGGGTCCGGGGCGAGTGGAGCGTCACCTTCTTGGCGGCGATGGGCTCGAGGTAGGCCGAGTCCACCACTCCCTCCACCGATGCCTCGTCGATGCCGTTCTTGATCATCCCCTCGAAGGGCGTCCCGGTGAGGATGGACTGGCCGACGATGGTGTGCTTCCAGGCCACCGGATGCCCCTTGGCGTCGAGGCCGGCCTCCACCCGGTGCAGGAACATCGGCCGGTAGTAGCCGCCGCGCATGTCGTCCTCGCGCGTCCAGACGACCTTCACCGGGACGCCGCTCGCCTTGGCCACGTTGACCGCCTCGGCGACGAAGTCGGAATTGGGATTGGCGCGCCGGCCGAATCCCCCGCCGAGGAAGGTGGTGTGGATTTCGATCTTCTCGGGGGCGAGACCGGTCAGCTTCGCGGCCGCCGCCTGGTCGCCGGTCTGGAACTGGGTGCCGGTCCAGATCTCGCAGCGGTCCTTGTCCAGGCGCACCGTGCAGTTGAGAGGCTCCATCATCGCGTGCGCCAGGTAGGGAACGTCGTACTCGGCGACGAGGCGCTTGGCCGCCTTGGACAGCGCGGCCTCGGCGCTCCCCTTGTCCAGGGCCACCGCCCCGGGCGTCTTGGCCAGCTCCCGGTAGCTGGCCAGGATCTTGGTCGAGTCCGCCTCGCGGCCGGGGCCGAGGTCCCACTGCACGTCGAGCTCGTCGCGGCCGGTCCGGGCCGCCCAGAAGTGGGTGCCGACCACGGCGACGCCGGATGGCACCTGGACCACGGCCTCCACCCCGGGCACGGCCTTGGCCTTGGAGGCGTCGAAGGACTTCACCTGGCCGCCGAAGACCGGCGCCCGGGCGACCACGGCGGTGCGGAGCCCAGGAAACTGCACGTCCATCCCGAACTGGGCGCGGCCGGTGATCTTCGCCGGCGTGTCGAGCCGGCGGGTGGGCTTGCCGATGAGCGTCCACTGCGACTCCGGCTTGAGGGTCACCTCGGCCGGTGGGGAGAGCGCCTGGGCGGCCTCGGCCAGCGCCCCGAAGGAGAGCCGATCGCCGCCGTGGATGACGAAGCCCTTTTCCACCCGGAGCTGCTTCGGGTCGACCTTCCACCTCTCGGCG
>DASPUU010000242.1:0-14599 GCA_035622755.1 Myxococcaceae bacterium | reverse complement strand
CCTTCGACCGGGACGTGGCCGACGTCTTCGCCGTCCAGGACGAGATCTCCCGGGCGGTGGTCGGCGCACTGCGGATGAAGGTGCTCCCCGGCAGCGGGGGCGGCGCTCCCGAGCCGCGAGCGACCCGGCCGGAGGCCTATGCCGCCTACCTGCGCGGCCTCCAGCTCGAGAACACCGGCTCCTTCGAGATCTTACCGGAGGCGATGGCCGAGTTCCGGAAGGCCATCGCGCTCGACGCGGACTGGGCGCCGGCCCACGCCGCCCTGGCCGAGACGCTCCTCGCCTACGGCGGCAACGCCGACTCGGTCGCCCTGCAACGCCTCGGGGGAGACTGGCGGCGCGACGCCATGGCCGAGATCGACCGGGCCCTCCGTCTCGACGCCCGGTCCCCCGAGGCTTGGATCGCCCGGGGACTGGCACACTCCTACGTGAGCTGGGACTGGACGGCCGCCCTGGCGGATTACGAGCAGGCGCTGGCCCTCGCCCCGGCCAACGCCGCCGCCGTCGAGGGCTACGCCGACGTCCTGGCCATCCTCGGGCGCCTCCCGGAGAGCGTGGCCGCGGCGAGGAAGGCCGCCGCCCTCGATCCTCTCTCGGCTCCGGCCTTCTACCGGCTCGGCTTCCTGCTCACCCGCGCTCGGCAGTACGGAGCGGCGAGGGCGGCGCTGCAGAACGCCATCGCCCTCGCTCCGCAGCACATCTTCCGGCGCTACCTCGGCTACCTGGAGCTGCTCGACGGCCACCCGGACAAGGCGCTGGCCGTCTTCCGCGATCATCCCCTCGAGTGGACGCGGCTCTTCGGCACGGCCCTGGCGCAGCACAGCCTGGGAAACGACGCCGCCTCGCGCCAGGCCCTGGACGAGCTGGTCGCCAGGCACAATACGGATTCCGCCTACCAGGTGGCCCAGGTCTACGCCTGGCGGGGCGACCGCGACCAGGCCTTCCAGTGGCTCGAGCGCGCCTACCAGATCCGCGACCCGGGCATCCCCTACATCACCATCGACCCGTTCACCCGCTCGATGCGCGGCGATCCCCGCTTCCGCGCCTTCCTGGCCAAGCTCGGGCTGCCGCCCGACTGAGCCGAGGCTCAGAAGCCGATGTCCCACATCGCCGCCGAGGTCTCGACCGCCACCAGCGCCTTGGCGTGCTCGGACAGCGCGTCGAAGTAGGCCAGGTGGACCTCGTTCACCGTGCGCTGGGAGTCGAGCACCTCGAGCAGCGTCGCCCCGCCGCGCTGATAGCTGTAGAGGGTCGCCTCGGCCACCCGGTCGGCATCGGCCAGGACGCCGCCGGTGTAGAGGTCCACCCGGCGGGTGGCCGCCCGGTAGCGGGCCAGCGCTTCGCGCACCTCGATCTCCACCGCCAGCTCCGCCTGGCGGAGCACCAGCGCCGCCTGCGAGGTCCCGGCCACGGCGGCATCCACCTCGCCGTTGTAGATGCGGGCCAGCGGGAGCGGGATGGAGAAGCCAAAGGAAAGCGCGCTGAAGGCCGGCTGGAGGAAGGCCCCGCTCCCTGCCGCCGAGTAGATGTATCCGACGTTCAGGGTCAGGTCCTCCCAGCGGTTGGCATGCGCCAGCTTGAGCTTGGCCCGGGCCGCGTCCACCGCCGAGCGCTTGGAGGCCAGGTCCGGCCGGTCGGTGCGCGCCCGGAGGACGAGGAGGTCGGCGTCGAAGGTCCGGGTCTGGATGCGCAGGTTGCCGGCCACCGGGATGGCCCCCGCCGAGCTCCCCAGGCGGAGCCCGAGCGCCAGCCGAGCCGTCTCGGCGTCGCCCTCCGCCGCCAGCACCTCGCCCCGGAAGCGCTGCGCCTCCACGCGCGACTGGAGATAGGCGACGTTGCCGATGTCGCCCGCCCGCAGCCGCTCCTGGTTCACCTCCACCAGGCGCTGGAAGGCGCCTTGCGTCTGCTCCTTGCGCTCCAGCACCGCCTGGGTGTGCAGGGCGTCGACGAAGTCGTTGGTGGCGTTGGCCCGCAGCGTGCGCAGGAAGTCCTGGAGGTCGCTCTTCGCCTGGGACGTCTGGAGCGAGGCGACCTCGATGCGCGCCCCCCGCTTCCCGCCGATCTCGATGGTCTGGGAGAGGCCCACGTCGTAGCTGGTGGGGGAGCCGTTGCCGCTCACGTCGATGGAGGCCACCCCGGCGGAGAGCACCGGCTCGGGGAAGATCTTGGCCACGGCGATCTGCGCCTCGGCGATGGGGACGTTGAGGCGCTGGGCGGCCGCCTCGAGATTGGCCGAGCCCACCTGGGCCAGGTACTCGGGAAGGGTCATGCCCCGCGGCCGCTCCGGCGTCCCGGCGTCCTGCCCGGCGGTCACCGCCAGCAGGCCGGCGAGCAGCGGGGCGGCGGTCATGCCGGTGTCCTCAGCGGAGCCGGGTGGGCGGCCGCCTCCACCGCCGCCTGGCGCCGCTGGCGCCGCTGGGCCCAGCGCTCGATGACCTCATAGAGCACCGGGAGGACGAGCAGGGTGAGCAGGGTGGCGGAGACCAGCCCGCCGACGATGACCGTGGCCAGCGGACGCTGGACATCGCTGCCGATGCCCCGGGCCAGCGCCGCCGGGACCAGGCCCAGGGTGGCCACGGTGGCGGTCATCAGCACCGGGCGGAAGCGCTCCTCGGCGCCGCGGGCGACGGCCTCCGCCAGCTCGATGCCGCTGTCCCGGAGGTGATTGAGGTTGGAGACCATGAGCACGCCGTTCTGCACCGACACCCCGAAGAGGGAGATGAACCCCACCGCGCTGGAGACGTTGAGCGTCATCCCCCGCAGGTGGAGCGCGATCATCCCCCCCAGCACCGCCAGGGGGACGTTGATCAGGATCAGCGCCGCGTGGCGGAGCGTGCCGAACGCCCCGTAGAGGAGGAGGAAGATGAGCGCCAGCACGACGGGCATGATCAGCGCCAGCCTGGCCTGGGCCCGCTGCTGGTTCTCGAACTGGCCGCCCCATTCGATCTCGGTGGCGCTCGGGTCGTAGTGCACGTCCTGCCCGATGCGCTCGTGGGCCTCCTTGAGGAAGGAGGAGAGATCCCGGCCACGGAGATTGAGCTTCACCGTCAGGTGCCGGCGGTTGCTCTCCCGGGTGATGGTGCTCTCCCCCGACCGCAGGGCCACGTCGGAGACCTGGGAGAGAGGGATGCGCGCCCCGCCCGGGGCGGAGAGAGTCAGGTCGCCGATGGCCTCCGGGCTGTTGCGGACGCCGGGGACGAAGCGCACCGCGATGTCGTAGCGCCTCTCCCCGAGGAAGAGCTGCCCTACCGCCCGGCCGCCGATGCCCACCTCGATGAGGTCGGCGATGTCCGAGACGTTGATCCCGAAGCGGGCCGCCGCCTCGCGATTCACCCTCACTTGCAGCTGGGGCAGGGGGGGCTCCTGGTCGATGGCCACGTCGGCCGCGCCGGGGATCTTCGCCAGCGCCGCCGCCACCTCCTCGGCCACCCGGCGGGTCTCGGCGAAGTCCTGGCCGTAGATCTTCACCACCAGCTCGCTGTGGGCGCCGGCGATCTTGTCGTTGACCCCGTCGATCATCGGCTGGGAGAAGCCCACCGTCAGCCCGGGGATGCGCGCGTAGCGGGACTCCAGCGTGCGGATCAGGTCCTGCTTCGTCTCGCCCTGGGGCCAGGTGTCGTACCTCGTCAGGCCCACCGAGGCCTCGATGTGGGAGGGCGTCCAGGGGTCGGTCCCGTCGTCGTTCCGCCCCAGCTGGGTGACGACGTAGGACACCTCCTTGAACTCCCGGGTGGCGGCGCGCAGCTCGCTGGCCATCTCGCTCGCCTTCTGCAGGGAGAGGCCGGGCGGGAGCGTGACCTGGAGCCAGATCGACCCCTCGTCCAGCTCGGGGAGGAACTCCTTGCCCACGGTGATGGTCAGCACCACGGCCACCACCAGCGCCAGCCCGGCCGGGATGAGCGCCCGCTCCGGGTGCCCGAGCGCGCGGCGCAGGGTGCGGTCGTAGATGCCCCGCATCCAGCCGATGGCCGGGTTGTGCCAGAACTTCCTCGGCCGGGTGTAGGCGGAGAGGGCCAGGCCGGGCACCAGCGCCAGCGCCACCAGGAGCGCCCCGGCCAGCGCGTAGCCCACCGTGTAGGCCAGGGGGGTGAAGAGCTTCTTCTCCACCCGCTGGAAGGCGAAGAGCGGGATGTAGGCGGTGATGATGATCACCGTGGCGAAGAACATCGGCCGCGCCACCTGGGTGGCGGCGGTGAGCGCCTCGACCTTGGTCACCGGCTTGTCGGGGTGGGCCTCCCGCCGGCGGAGGATGTTCTCCATCACCACGATCGCCCCGTCGACGATGATCCCGAAGTCGATGGCCCCCAGCGAGAGGAGATTCGCCGGGATGCTGGTCAGCCGCATGAGGATGAAGGCGATGAGCAGCGAGAGCGGGATGGTGATGGCCACGATGAACGAGCCGCGCAGGCTCCCCAAGAAGAGGAGCAGCACCAGCACCACCAGGGTCATCCCCTCGAGCAGCGTCCGGGCCACGGTGTGGAGCGTGGTCTGGACCAGGTCCGTCCGGTCCAGGTAGGGCACCACCTTCACGTCCGGGGGCAGGAGCCCGTGGTTGAGCGCCTCCACCTTGGCGTGCACCCCGTGCAGCACCCGGGAGGGATTCTCTCCGCGCAGGAGGAGGACGATGCCCGAGACGCCGTCCGGGTTGCCGTCCTTGCCCAGGATGCCGTTGCGCTCCAGCGCCCCGAGCTTGAGCTCGCCCAGGTTGCGCAGCAGCACCGGGGTCCCGCTCTTCTGGTTGGCGACGATGTTGCCCAGGTCGTCGAGCGAGCGGATGAGGCCGATGCCCCGGACGACGAAGGCCTCGTCCCCGCGCCGGACGACGCTCCCGCCGGCGTTGGAGTTGTTCGCCGAGACCGCGTCGATGACCTGCTTCAGCGTCAGGTTGTACTGGGCGAGCCGCGAGGGGTCGAGCAGCAGCTGGAACTGGGTGGTCTCGCCGCCGAAGTTGGTGACGTCGGCCACCCCGAAGACCTGCTTCAGGGTGGGGATGACCACCCACTGCTGGAGCTCGCGCAGCTCGCGCTGGCTCCGGTGCGACGACTCGAGCGTGTAGCGGTAGATCTCCCCGATGGGAGAGGTGAGCGGGTCCAGCCCGGGGTTGGCCCCGGTGGGCAGGTTGACGCCGTTGATGCGCTCCTGGATGCGCTGGCGGGCGAAGTAGTCCTCGACGCCGTCCCGGAAGACGAGGGTGATGAGCGAGAGGCCAAAGGTCGACTTGCTGCGCATGACCTGGAGCCCGGGAATCCCGTTCAGCTCGCGCTCCAGGGGGATGGTGATCTGCTCCTCCACCTCCTCGGCGGCGTGCCCGGGGAACTGGGTCACCACCTGGGCGGTGGTGTCGGAGATGTCCGGGTAGGCCTCCACCGACAGCTCGGTCCAGGAGTAGACGCCGAAGGCGGCCACCAGCAGGAACAGCGCCACCATCAACCAGCGGCGGTCCAGGCAGGCGGCGACGAAGCGGTCGATCACTGCAACACCACGGCCTCGCGCGTCACCACCAGGGTCCCGGCATCCAGCCCGCGGGTCACCACCGTCACCGAGCCGTGCTGCTCGCCGGTGACCACCGGCCGGGGCTCGAACACCCAGTCCCCGACCTCGACGAAGGCGAAGCTCTCGTCCCCGCGCAGCACCAGGGCGGTGGTGGGAACGACCACCGCCGAGGCGGAGCTCCCGGTGAAGCGTACGGTGGCGAACATCCCCGGCTTGAAGCGCCCGTCCGGGTTGTCCAGCGCCACCCGGACCTTGACCGTGCGGGTGTCGAGGTCGAGGAGGTCGGCCACGGAGAAGACCTTCCCGGTGTCAGCCTGGTCCGGATAGGCGGAGAACACCGCCGTCGCCTCGTCCCCGACCCGCACCCGCCGCACGTCCTTCTCCTGGACGCTGGCGGTGAGCCAGACCGTGGACAGGTCGGCCACGGTCATGAGCACGGCGTTGGGGTCGTTCTTGAACTCGCCCGGGGTCACCGCCAGGTCCACCACCCGGCCGGCGATGGGGGAGCGGACCACCAGCGGGCCGGGGGGCGTGTCCGGCGTCACGCCCAGCTGCTCCAGGCGGCGCCGGGTCCGGTCCAGGTCGCTCTGGGCGACGGTGCGGTCGGTCTCCGCCTGCTCGAGATCGCGCTGGGCCCCGATGCCGTGCTCGGAGAGGTCCTTCTGCCGAGCGTAGGTCCGCTGGGCCTGGGCGAGACCGCTCTTGGCCCGGACGTAGTCGGCGCGGGCCGCCACCAGGTCGGGCGAGTTGAGCACCAGGAGCGGCTGGCCCTTCTCCACCCGGTCGCCGAGCCGGACGAAGAGGCGCTCCACCCGGCCGGCGAGGGGCGGGGTGATCTTCGCCAGCCGGCTGGGGTCCGCCTCCACCGAGGCCGGGGCGATGAACTGGCTGGAGATGACCTGCTGGCTGGCCGGCTCGATCTTGATGCGGGCGCGCAGGGGAGAGCCGGCCGGGACGATGACCTTGTCCCCGTCGCGCTCGTACATCGGCGGGGCTGCGTCCGGCTTCTTCCCCGAGCTGCAGGCGGCGAGGACGAGCAGCGCCCCCGGCCAGGAGAGCCGGCGACGGGGACGGCCGGGGAGCGCCGCCACGGCCGACGGGTCGGGCACCGGGTCGCGCATCGACTCCCGGTCCCTAGCACCCCGGGGCACGGGCCAGGAAGCGCGGAGGCGCAACGATTGGGTGCCGCGACAGGCCTGGGTCAGGCCCGCCCCGTCAGGCAACCCATGCGGCGAGCCGACGCACCACCTGCCGCTCGGACCAGTACCGGGGGGCGAGCAGGCTGCCCTCCAGGAAGCCCACGTGGCCTCCGCGCGGCGTGCGCAGGACGGTGAGCCACCGGTCGCCGGAGGGAATGGCCGGGAGGGATCCGGCCGGCACCATCGGGTCGTCCTCGGCGTTGAGCAGCACGGTGGGCCGGCGGATGCGCGCGAGCATCGGCCCCGAGGAGCACCGGGCGTAGTAGTCGCGCGCCCCGGCGAAGCCGTAGCTCGGCGCGGTGAAGGCGTCGTCGAAGGACTGGAGGTCGCGGGCCTGCCGGACCCGCCCGGCATCCAGCCCGTGGGCGGGGTGGGCGCGCAGCTTGTCGAGCGCCTTGCGCCGGAGCGACCGGAGGAAGTGGCGCCGGTAGACCGCGCAGCCGCCGCCGGGCCGATCGAGCGCATCGGCGCAGGCCTGGAGGTCGAAGGGGGTGCTCACCGCCGCGGCCGCGTCGAAGGGAGCGTCTGCGCCCGTCTCGGCCAGGAGCTTGAGCAGGGCGTTGCCCCCGAGCGAGAACCCGGCGGCGACCAGCGGGCCGCGGATGCGGGAGCGCAGGTGGAGGCCGACGAGGAGCGGGTCGGCGGTCTCGCCCGAGCAGTAGGAGCGCAGCCGTCGGTTGGGCTCGCCGCTGCAGGAGCGGAAATTCATGGCCACCGCCCCCCAGCCGACCGCGCTGGCCTCGAGCAGCGTCTGGCGGACGTAGCCGGAGGCGGAGCTGCCCTCCAGGCCGTGGAGGATGAGCAGGTGCGGCCGCTCCGGCGGGGCGTCCAGCCAGTCCAGGTCGAGGAAGTCGCCGTCCGGCGTCTCCAGCCGCTCGCGCCGCAGCGGAGGCGTCCTCGGCCGGCGCAGCGCATAGGCGAGCAGCGTCTGCGCCTGTCGGTGCCCGAGGCCGCGCGCCGGCCGGAAGGGCTCGAGGGGTTCCCGAGCGGCGCTCACCGCCCGCGCGGCGGAGGACCAGTCGGCCCCTACAGCTTCTCGCACTGGGCCGCGCACACGGAGCAGGCCTCTGCGCACTGCTTGCAGATGGCGTGATGGGCCTCGTGCGGCCGGCAGGCCTTCTCGCAGGCCCGGCAGGCCCGGCCACAGACCACGGCCAGCGCCCCGAGCTGGGGTGAGCCCTGGGCGGCGAGCTTGGCCAGCGCATCACAGAGCACGAGCATGTCGGCGACGCTGGCGGCGCACTCGGCGAGGCTCGTGTCCCCCTTGCCGAGGAGGGTGAGGCAATGCTGCCGGCAGGCCTCACCGACCTTGAGGCAGGCAAAGGCGGCGTCGATGAGAGCGGCGGCTGGTCCCGCTCCCGACGGCGGCTTGGGCGGCGAGGCCGGCTCGGCGGCCCGGGCGTCCAGCGCGCCGGCGAGCACCGCTGTCGAGACGCCGCCCACGACGAAGTCGCGTCGATTCATTGGTCCCACTCCCTCGTCCACGAATTCGGTGAGGAGCGTCGACCGGGATGCCGGGCCTGTCAACCCGCGCGGATTGTCACCGCCGCGGCTTCCGGACCAGGCGCCTCGGCCGCCCGAGCTGGAGGGCCCGCACCTGGCGAGCCCGTCCGGGCCGCCGGGCCGGCGGACCGATGGGGTCGGGGCACACCGCGCGCAGCCGGCAGGTCCCGCACTCGGCGCCCGACCACACCGCTCCGAAGAGGGCCTTCACCCGGTCCACCACGTCGAAGTCCTCGGTGACCAGTCCGAGCTCGAAGTTGCGCGCGTCGGCGTGCTTGGCGCCCAGCCCGGCGCCGGTGAGGTTGGCGCTGCCCAGGTAGGCCCAGGCGCCGTCGACGACGACGCACTTGAAGTGGACGCGCGGGCAGACCTTCAGCTCCAGCCCGCCCCGGACGAGCGAGGGGATGCGGTCGAACGCCCGGCGGAAGGGGCGGGAGGGCAGCTCCGCGTGGAGCAGGCGCAGCTCCACGCCGCGCGCCGCCAGCCGGCGGAACAGCTCGACGACCGAGGCGAACCGCCCCTCCTGCTCGATGAACATCGCCTTGACGTTGGCGGTGGCGATCCACGCCGAGGCGCGGGCCTGGGCGAGCCGCTCGCGCACCACCGCACGGTGGAGCGCCTCCCCGGTGAGCAGCTCTGCCTTCAGGGAGCGCATGCGGCTCCGGGAGGTAGCACGGGCTTCCCCGCCGGTCAGAAAACCGGTCCTCCGCTGCTAGGCTCCCCGGCCAGAGCCCGTGCCCTCGCTCACCGTCCATCCCCACCCGCAGCTCGCCCTCCGGGCCTTCCTCACCCAGTTCCCGGGTCCCCTGGGGACGCTGCCCGTCGACGCCTTCGTCGGCCTGCTCGTGGCCGGGGCCGAGGCCCCCTTCGCCCCCACCGAGGCCATCCGGGCCGCCGTCCGCGACCTCCTCCGCCAGGGCGGCTTCAAGCCCACCGGCCGGAGCAAGCCGGCGCCCGAGTACCTGGCGCGCGCCGCCGCCGAGCGCCAGCTCCGTCCCATCAACCCCGCCGTCGACGTGGGGAACGCGGTGTCGCTGCACTCGGGCATCCCGGTCAGCGTCGTCGACGTGGCCCGGCTCCAGCCGCCGCTGGTGGTCCGCGTCGCGCCTCCGGGAAGCCGGTTCGTGTTCAACTCCTCCGGCCAGGAGATCGACGTCGAGGCCCTCATCGGCCTCGAGGACGGCCAGGGGCCCTGCGCCAACGCGGTCAAGGACGCCCAGCGCACCAAGACCGACGCCAGCACCACCGAGACGCTGACCCTGCTCTGGGGGAGCGCCGCGGTGGGGGACCGGCTCGACGAGGCGGAGGGGTGGGCCTGGGAGCTGCTCGCCCGGGTGGGCGCAACCTGCGAGACGGTGACCGGCATCCCGCCCAGGGCGGCGCGGTGAGCGCTAGTCCGGGCGGTGGTGCCCGAGCCAGGTGTCGATGGTCCGGAGCTGCGACGCGCCGGCCTCGTGCCGTCCGGCGAAGTAGCTGCGCGCCTCCCGGGCCAGGGCCTGGGCCCGCGCCCGCTCCCGCCGCAGCTCGCCCAGCGCCCAGGCCAGGTTGAAGCGCGCCGTGGCCGCCAGCTCGTCGTTGCGGCCGGGGAGGAGCGAGAGCGCGCGCTCCAGCTCCCCCACCGCCCGCGCCGGCTCGCCCATCTCCACGTCCACGTGGCCGAGCGCGGCCAGGGCGCTGGCCAGCCGCGGGCTGTCCCGCCCGAGGATGCCCTCCTGCACCCGGAGCGCCTCGAGGACCTCGGCCCGTCCCTCGGCGCGCTGGCCGAGGAGCATCAGGTCGATGCCCAGGTTGTAGCGGGCCTGGGCGGTGGGCAGCGTCTCCGCCCCGAGGGCCCGGAGCCGGATGTCCAGCGCCCGCCGGTGGAGCGGCAGGGCGTGGGGAATCTCCTCCTGGGAGAAGAGGACGTTGCCCAGGTTGTTCAGCGACACCGCCACGTCCGGGTGGTCCGGCCCCAGGGTCCGCTCGCGGAGGGCGAGCGCGGCCTCGTGCTGCGCCCGGGCAGCGGCGAAGTTCCCCGTGCCGCGGAGGGCATTGCCGAGCACGTCGAGCACCTCGGCCCGGGTCGGGTCGTCGTCGCGCCAGGCCACCTCGGAGAGCACCTGCGCCCGACGGAGGTGCGGCAGGGCCTGCTCGTAGCGCTCCTGGGCGACGAGCAGCGCCCCGGTGGCCATCTCCAGACGGGCCTCGAGCTCGGAGTCGCTGCCCAGCCGGGCGAGCGCCGCCTGTGCCTCGCGCACCGGGCGGTCGGTGGCCGTGTCCCGGAGCTCCTGCTCGGCCATCACCGCCACCACGTCGATGCGCGCCCGCGTGGCCAGCCGGTCGTCGTGGCCCGCCTGCGCGGACCAGGCCGCCTCGGAGAGAGCGGCCTCGGCCGCCCGCGCCTCCTGGGCCTTGGCCAGGAACACCCCGAGCTGGTGGCTGGCCTCTCCTTGCGTCGGCAGGTGCCCGGCCAGCCGCGCCTGCACGGCTGCCGCCTCGGCCCGCGCCCGGGTGGCGCGGCCCCAGTCCCCGGCGGAGACCAGGGCGCGCACGGCGCTCAGCTCTCCCTGCACCGCCTCCACGCGGGCCCGGGCCCGGGGGTCCGCCGGGAGCCGTGCCCGGGCGCTCAGGGTGTCCAGCTCGGCGCACTCGCGGAGCGGCGGGAGCGCGTAGGCCGCCTGCACCGCCCGCTCGGAGACCAGGCCCGGCGCGCGCTGGAAGAGGTCGGCCAGCGCCCCCATGTCCCGGAGCCGCCGCTGCAGGCAGCCGCTCCGGAGGTCGAGCGCCGCCTCGGACTGCTCCCCGCGCACGCGCGTCGCCTCGCATGCCTCGGCGTACTGCCCGAGCCAGCCGGCCGCGTACCCGTCCAGCGCGCGCACCGCGCCGTCGGCCGTCGCCCCGGCGTAGGGAGTGCCCGCCGAGGCCAGCGCCGTCCGGACCGACTCGCGCCGGGCGTCGTCCCACGTCGTGGCCAGGAGCCGCGGCCCGCCGTGACAGGGCCGCTCCGCCCCGAGGATGGAGCGGCCGACCCACGTCCCGAGCGCCACCAGGAGCAGCGCGGAGGCGGCGCCCGCCGCCAGCCAGGCCGGCCGGGGCGGCGTCCTGCGCAGCGCCTGCAGGAGGGAGCCGAGGTCCGGCCAGCGGTCGTCCGGCCGGGCGGCCAGGCCGCGGAGGAGGGCGCGGCGGAGGAACTGCGGAACGCGCGAGCGGGCCGGCTGCACCTCGCCCCGGGAGACGGCCGCGGCCAGGCTCTGCTCGTCCGTCCCGGCGAAGGGCCGCGCCCCGTCCAGGGCCTCCCACAGTGCCACGCAGAAGGCGAACTGGTCGGCCCGGGCATCGACGGCATGGTGCGCCCACTGCTCGGGGGCCATGTAGGCCGGCGTTCCCTCCGTCTCGTCCTCGTCCTCGCGGCCGCTCCCGGACAGCTGCACCAGCCCGAAGTCGGTGACCAGGGTGCGCCCGTCGCTGCCGAGCAGCACGTTGTCCGGCTTGAAGTCGCGGTGGACCAGGCCGGCGCGGTGAGCGGCCCACAGCCCCTCGCCGGCGGCGAGGAAGACGCCCAGCACCTCCCGCCAGGTGCGCGGACGGGCCCGGAGCCAGGCGCTCAGGGTGGTGCCCTCCACGTACTCCATGGCCAGGAAGAGCTGGTCCCTCCAGGTACCGGCCTCGAAGACGGTGACCACGTTGCGGTGGCTGAGGCGGGCCAGCGCCCGGGCCTCGACGAGGAGGCGGTCCCGGGCCGCGGCGCCGGAGAGCTTGCCGACGTCCGGCCGGACCAGCTTCAGCGCCACGCGGCGGTCGAGCCGGGGGTCGAAGGCCGCGTAGACGACGCCCATGGCGCCGGTGCCGATGGGCTCGAGCACCAGGAAGCGGTCCACCGGCGTTCCCCGCTCGAGGAGGGCCGGGGGCTCGTCGGCGGGGCGGGCCAGCGTCCCCACCACGGCGCAGCACGCCGAACAGGCGTCCAGGTGCCGGTGCAGCGGCTCGGTCGCCTCGGGCGGAAGGACCCCCTCGACCAGGTGCTGCAGCTCCGTTTCGGCCGGACAGGCCATGACTATTGCGTCTTCAGGACGCGATGAAGGCTCAGGGAGAGCTGGCTCCGCAACAGGCCGAGCAGGCTGTCGTATTCCCCGGGCTCCAGCCGGAGCCGCTCCCCCAGCCGCCGCTGGACGCCGAGCAGGACGGTGGCCCGCGTCCGCGTGAGCCAGCGCGAGACGGTGGACTTGTGCGTGCCTTCCATCCGGCCAATCTGCTCCACGGTCAGCCCCTCGAGGAAGTACAGCCGGAGCAGACTCCGCTCGTGCGGCGACAGACCGGAGAGGGTCTCCTGGAGCGCCGACTTGAACTCGTCGCGCGCGTGCTGCTTGAGGAGCGCGAGCTCCGGGTCGGGGCCGGCCGCGGCGACCGCCGGCGCACCCTCGGCGTCGAGCGATGCCTCGGGCCGCTGGGCCTCCAGCTGGTTGAGGGCCACCCGGAGGGCCACCGCGCGCAGCCATTGCTTGAGCGCTCCCCGCCCCCCGTACTCGGCCAGCTTCGGGGGGCTGCCCGGGTGGGGGACGAGCAGACGCTGCCGGACGAGCTGCTCCACCTCGCGGACCGCCGCGGAATCGAGGCGAAGCCTGGACACGGCCGGCGGGACGGTGCGGCGCACCAGCCTCTCCAGCGCCTCGAGCGCAGCCGCGTCCCCGGCCAGGCAGGCGGCGGTCAGGAAGAGGTCGTCGGTGTGAAGCGCCCCCAGGGCCTCCACGGGATTCGCGCCGCCGGCATGCGCACCCAGCGCCCGGGCGAAGGCCACCGCGCCCAGGGAGACGCCCGGGTAGCTCTGGGCTGCCCGCTCCCGGGCAGCGGCCAGCACCGGCGCGAGCCCTGCCGCATCGACCGGGCCGGCGCCGGCGGGGAGCGCGGACTGGAAGGCGGAAACGGCGGAGGTCGGCACGGGCGTGCCGAGGCTACCAGGCGACGCCGCACCCCCGTGAACGCCGGGCGCGCCGGCCCTGGGGTCAGTTGTCGAGGAGTCCGTCCACGGCACGGATGCCGCGGAGCGTGGGGGTCGAATCGGCGAACGGGTCGGCGGTGGAGAACCCCCACTCGGCGTCGAAGCCGGCCCGGAAGCGGGCCAGCGCGTCGGCACGCGCATGGCCCTCCAGGGCGTAGGCGTTGGCCACGTGACGCGCGAGGTCGGCGAGCACGATGCCCCAGGCCGCCGGGTCCCGGTAGGCGTCGGCCCGGACGGTGACGTGGAGCCGCCCCCGCGCCGACCAGAAGCGGAGGACTTCCCGGGCCTCGTCGTCGGCGGCGGCGCGCGGAGGAATGGTCAGTTCGTTGGCGTGTGGCATCCGTCCTCGTCCCCTCTGTTTGCTCCGAGCCCTGAAATCCGTCTCGCCGCTCCGGGTAGCCGCTCCAGCGAGGCTGGAACCGAATCTGCCGCGGCGGGACCTCCCGGCACGAGGCCTGGATGCACCGGCGGGTCGGATGTGAAACCGTCGTTCACGTCGACGTGGAATCGCTTCAGGAATCGTGCCGCTCGGGACGAGAATCGCTTCGCCCCGGAGCACTCCTCGGAGCAGGCATCCAGATGAGCGGCCAGACCGCATCTCGAGGACGACTGTCCTCCACACTGACGCAGGGCCGACCCTGGGGCAGGACCGACCGGTGATGCTCCCGGCCTCGCTCCTGGGCTGGGACGTGGCCGTCTACCACGCGCTCAACCGCGACTTCGGAGGCGCGGTGGATGCGGCCATCCGCTTCTTCAACGCGCCGCGCTCGGCGGTGGCCTGCACCCTGGTGCTCGTCGCCTTCACCATCTGGCGGCTCCGGGCGCGGGCCGCCCCGGTCCTCCTCGCCGCGGTGCTGGCCACGGTGGCCACCGACCTGGTCGGCGCCCGCGTCCTCAAGCCGGCGGTGGCGCGGACCAGGCCCTGCTACGCGCTCCCCCCGGGCAGCTTCCGCCAGGTCGTCCCGGTGGCGAACTCCGGCGCCATGCCCAGCCTGCACGCGGCGAACTGGTTCGCGGCGGTGACCCCGCTGGCCATCGCCATCCCGCCCGCCGCGCCGGCGCTGGTCGCTCTGGCGGCGGTGGTCGGCCTGTCGCGCGTGGTGGGCGGCGTGCACTGGCCCACGGACGTCCTGGTCGGGAGCCTGCTCGGGGTGGCGCTCGGCCTGCTGGCCGCCCTGCTGGTCAGGGCCCTGCGAAGATGAGCGCGAAGGTGAAGTAGAAGGCCCGGGGCGGCGCCGCGGTGAAGGTGTAGGCGACGAGCGGCTTCTGGGGTGGATGGAAGTTGGCCGCGTCGTAGAAGGGCGTGAGCGCGTACTCGAGATTGGTCACGTTCTCGGCCCGGATGCCGAGCTCGATCATCCGCCACCGGAGGCTGGCTTCCAGATTGAGCACGAACGTCGAGGGCGAGCGCACGCCGTCGGCCACCGGC
>DASPUU010000241.1:0-2419 GCA_035622755.1 Myxococcaceae bacterium | reverse complement strand
CTCGCCGGCGGCGGAGGAGACCTCGGTCGCGTCGGCCGCCCGGTCGTTGGGCTCGACCTCGAAGCCGGGCGCGGGCTCGCCGAAGAGCAAGGTCAGCGTGTAGGCGCCCCCCGAGCCGCGCCGGACGGAGGAGACCTTGAGCAGGAGCTTGTCCCGCAGCCCGAGGTCGGGGATGCGCTCCGGGCCACCCTCTCCCTCCCCGTTGACCACCGCCAGGCGGTTGCGCGCGATGTCGTAGACCTCGAGGACGGTGTCCGTGCCCGGGATGCCGCTCAGCCGGACATCGACCGTCCGGGGATGGTCGCTGAAGAGCAGGTACCAATCCTCGTCGGGCCGGGCGGGGTCGGCGCCGAGGCTGCCCTCGACCACCGTGGACACGCCGATGGGCATCGACTGGTCGGGGCGGTCGTTGGGCTCCACCTCGGCCCGGTGCACCGGACCGGCGTCGGGCGCGGCGGCGGCCGGCTCGGTGGCGCGGCGCGGGCAGCCGGCGAGGAGGAGAGCGAGGAGGAGGAGGGGGCGGGGCTTCACCGGGCACGGAACTACCACAACGCGCCCCTTGCCCAGCCGCCCGGACCGCCGCCAGGGAGGAACTGGAGCCCGTGCCGGAGACGGGGCAGCATGGTCCGGATGCGCACCTTCCTCGCCTGGGCCCTCGTCCTCACCGCCGCCGGCGCCGACTCCGCTCCGGCGGTGGGGTGGATCCGCGCGACGGGGCAGCTCGAATCCGAGAACCCGGCCCGCTACACGCCGCTGCACCTGCTCGACGGCATCGCCGCCACCGCCTGGTGCACCCGCGGGGGCGACGCGCTGAGCGAGGCGGTGACCTTCGGCTTCGCCGAGCCGGTGAAGCTCACCCGCCTGCTGGTCACCACCGGGAACGAGTCGAGCGAGGAGAGCTTCCACGCCTTCAGCCGCGCCCGGAAGCTCCTCCTCCGGAGCGGGTCGGCGAGCGTCACCTTCTCCGTCGAGGATCGCCGCGAGCCCCAGTCCGTCGCTCTGGAGAAGCCGCTCAGCGGGAAGCTCTTCAGCCTCGAGGTGCTGGACAGCTTCACGGCCGAGGACCCGCTGGCGTCGGTGTGCCTGGGCGACGTCCTGCCCTACGCCGGATCCACCGCGCTCGCCGGGCCGGCCCTGCGCAAGTCGCTGGGACTCCAGCCCGAGCGCGCCGAGCTGATCGGCCCGTGGTACGCCGGCCCCGAGGGGACCCCGGACCGGAGCCTGACCTTCTTCCTCGACGGCACCTGGCGCTCCACGGCGGAGGGTGGCTCAGCGGTGAAGCCCCTGTCCGGGAAGTGGTCGCTCCGGTCGGGAAGGGTATGGCTCGTCATTCCCGGGCTGGGCAAGGTCGACGCCCGCCCGCGGGTGACCCGGCGCGCGGACGGCGGCAAGTCGGCCGCCACCCTGAGCTTCGACGGCGCGGTGGGGGAGCTGAAGCAGCCCTTCCGGGACCGGCGCTGACTAGAGCGCCGCGCGCTTGCGCTTCGGCGAGAAGCGCTGGAAGAACTCGATGATCTCCTGGAAGGCGACCTTGCCGTCGCTCGCGTCCTTGAACTCGGATTCCAGGAAGATGCCGCCGCACGCTTCGCAGGTGTCGTAGTGCAGCGGGTGCTGGCGCTCGCCGCCGTCCACCCGCACCAGATCCACCTGGCACTCCGGACACTGGCCGGTGAGCGCCTCGGCATCCACCTTCCCACCCAGGCTCTCCAGCCCGGGGAGGTTGTTGTGCAGGAGGAGGCGGTTCAGGTCGGTGACGTCGATCCACAGGCCGAAGCACTGTTCGCACCGCCGCAACGCCGCCTCCCCATCCAGCTCACCCATCTCGACGCTGCAGCCAGGGCAATCCATGACGGCCTTCTGGTCCACTCCTGTGGCGGGGGCGATGCCCCGTTCGAGCCAGGACCGATACTAGGACCGGGAAAAATTGGCGCGCAACCCTCCTTCGATGCCAGGGCTCACCTGACCCGGGTCACCTGGGCTCCCAGGCGCGAGAGCTTCACCTCCAACCGCTCGTAACCCCGGTCGAGGTGGTAGACGCGCGACACCTGTGTGGTCCCCTGCGCGCGAAGGCCGGCGAGGATGAGCGACGCCGACGCGCGGAGGTCGGTGGCCATCACCGGCGCGGCGGAGAGGGCGCTCACCCCCTTCACCACCGCGGTGTGCCCCTCCACGCGGATGTCCGCCCCCATCCGCTTCAGCTCCGCGACGTGCATGAAGCGGTTCTCGAAGATGTTCTCCGACAGAACACTTGTCCCGTCGGCCACGGTAAGCAGGGCCATCATCTGGGCCTGCATGTCGGTGGGAAACCCGGGGTGCTCGGTGGTCTGGATGTCGACCGGGCGAGGCACGGCCGGGCCGCGGCAGCGGATGCCGGCCTCGGTGACGGACAGGGTGCAGCCCGTGTCGCGCAGCTTGCCGA
>DASPUU010000240.1:0-14205 GCA_035622755.1 Myxococcaceae bacterium | reverse complement strand
TCGAGCGCGGCCACCGCCTGAGGGACCCATGCTCCGCGCCGCCGTGTACGACATGGACGGGCTCCTCATCGACTCGGAGCCGTACTGGGTCCAGGCGGAGATGGAGGTCCTGGGAGGCGTCGGGGTGCCCCTCACGCCGGCCCTGGCGCGCGAGACCACCGGGATGCGCCTCGACGAGGCGGTGGGCCACTGGCACCGGCGCCATCCCTGGAAGGCGCCGAGCCAGGCTGAGGTGCTGGCCCGCCTCACCCGGACAGCGCACGAGCTCATCCTCGCCCATGCCGTGGCCAAGCCGGGTGTCCGGACCTCGCTCGCCTTCTTCGAGCGCCGCGGGGTCCGCCGGGCCCTCGCCTCCTCCTCGCCCCTGGTCCTCATCGACGCGGTGGTGGCGAAGCTGGGCCTCCGGGGGGCGTTCGAGCTCACCGTCTCCGCGGAGGGCGAGCCCTTCGGAAAGCCCCACCCGGCCGTCTACCTGACCTGCGCCACCCGGCTCGACCTCCCGCCCATGGCCTGCCTGGCCCTCGAGGACTCGGTGAACGGGCTGGTCGCCGCCCGAGCCGCGCGGATGAGGGTCATCGCCGTCCCCGACGCCGCCCAGCGGAGCGACCCCCGCTTCAGCCTGGCCGACGCGGTGCTCGGCTCTCTCTCCGAGCTGGACGACGGCGTCTGGCAGCGGGTGTCCGGGCCGCCTTCGGACGGCTAGGCCGCCGGCGCCGGCGTACCCGGCGGGGCCCGCCCCTCGGCTCCGTGCATCATCCGGTCGAGCCGCCGCGAGAGCGCGAGCAGGAGCAGGCCGGCGGCGGCGGTGAGCACGACGATCAGGCCGAAGGTCTCCGCATCGCCCAGCCGCTCGGCAGCGCCACCGAGCATGCCGGCCAGCTTGCTGGCCGCGGAGTTGGACAGGAACCAGACGCCCATCAGGGCGGAGGCGAAGCGCGTGGGGGCGAGCTTGGTGATCATCGACAGGCCGACCGGGGAGACGGCCAGCTCACCCCAGGTGTGGAGCAGGTAGGCGCTGACCACCCAGAGGAGCGAGGCCTTCCCGCCGCCGCCGCTCTCGCGGGCCGCACCCACCATGCACACGAAGCCGGCGGAGACGAGGAACAGGCCATAGGCCATCTTGGTGGGCGTGCGGGGCTCGTGTCCGGCGCCGCGCAGCCGCGTCCAGAGCACGGCGAAGGGGGGCGCGAAGGTGACGATGAACGCCGAGTTCACGAACTGGAACCAGGTGGTGGGAATCTCGAAGCCGAGCACCCGGCGGTTCACCTTGGTGTCGGTGTAGAGGTTCATCAGCCCCCCCGCCTGCTCGTAGGCCATCCAGAAGAAGATGACGAAGGTGACCAGGACGAAGATGACGATCACCCGGTCGCGCTCCTCGGCGCCGAGCCGTCCGAAGAAGACCAGGTAGACGAAGAACCCGAGCATCGTGCCGAGGATGGCGGCCACCATCACGTAGCTCCAGTCCACGCGGCCGGCGAGCGGGCCCCAGATGGCCAGCGCGGCGACGGCCGCGCCGGCGACGACGACCAGCCCTGCTCCGCGGAGAAAGGTCACCACCTCGGCGCGCGAGGGGGCATGCGCCAGCCGGCCCACCGTCGGCCCGAGCAGACGGCCCTTGAAACCGAGGAAGGTCAGCACTCCGAGCGCCATCCCCAGCCCGGCCGAGGCGAAGCCCAAGGACCAGTCCACCTTCTCGGCGATGGTGCCGCACACCGCCGGCCCGAGCAGCCCGCCGAGGTTGATGCCCATGTAGAAGATGGTGAAGGCGTTGTCCCGGCGCGCGTCCCCCGGGGCGTAGAGCTGCCCGACCATGGTCGAGATGTTGGCCTTGAAGAAGCCGTTGCCGATGACACACAGCGAGAGCCCGGCATAGAGCGCGGGAACGCCCTTCAGCGCGCAGATGAACTGACCGAGCATCATCACCGTGCCGCCCAGGGCGACCGACAGGCGCTGGCCGAGGAAGCGGTCGGCCACGTACCCGCCCAGCACCGGGGTCAGGAAGACCAGGCCGGTGTACGTTCCGTAGAGGCTGAGCGCCTCGGAACGCGACCACCCCAGCCCCCGCGTCCGGTCCACCAGGTAGAGGACGAGGAAGGCCCGCATCCCGTAGTACTGGAGGCGCTCCCACATCTCGGTGAAGAAGAGGAGGTAGAGCCCGCGGGGATGCCCCTGCTCGACCGGCGCGGCGGCGGCTGTGGCCATTCGAAGCGGCCAGTCGTAGCAGAAGCGCCGCCGGCGGAGCAGGCAAACGTCGGTGGGCGGCCCGGGAGGGTGGCCGGGCGCCTGGCGTGAGGCCCCGACGAGCGTTATTCAAACGAGGACAGGATTCCGCCCACCGATGGCCGTCGCGCTTGCCACCCTCGATCTGGAGCAGGAGATCCGCCGGCTCAGGAAAGAGCTGAACGCGGTCATCCTCTCCCACTACTACCAGGAGAGCGAGATCCAGGACGTGGCCGATTTCGTGGGGGACAGCCTGGCCCTCGCCCAGAGGGCGGCCAAGACCGACGCCGACACCATCGTCTTCTGCGGCGTCCACTTCATGGCCGAGACGGCCAAGATCCTCAGCCCCGGCAAGCTCGTCCTTCTTCCCGACCTCAAGGCCGGCTGCAGCCTCTCCGACCGGTGCCCGCCACCGGCCTTCCGCGCCTTCGTCGAGCGGCATCCGGGCGCCTTCGTCGTCACCTACGTCAACAGCTCGGCGGCAGTGAAGGCGATGAGCGACGTGATCTGCACCTCGTCCAACGCCGAGCGCATCGTGGCCCGCGCTCCCGCGGACCGTCCCGTCCTCTTCGCCCCCGACCAGCACCTCGGCCGCTGGGTGATGCAGCGCACCGGCCGGGAGATGGTGCTCTGGCCGGGCACCTGCATGGTCCACGAGATCTTCAGCGAGAAGCGCCTGGTCCAGCTCAAGACACAGCACCCGGACGCGCTGGTGGTCGCCCACCCGGAGTGCGAGGCGGCCGTGCTACGCCACGCCGACTACGTCGGAAGTACCCGCGGCATCCTCGAGCACGTGCTCAACAGCGACCGCAAGACGTTCATCGTCGCCACCGAGGTGGGCATCCTCCACCAGATGCAGAAGCACGCGCCGGGGAAGACCTACATCCCGGCCCCGCCGGACAACGGATGCGCCTGCAACGAGTGTCCGCACATGAAGCTCAACACGCTGGAGAAGCTCTACCGGTGCATGCGTGACCGGACACCGGACCTGACCATGCCCCCGGCCCTGCTCGAGGCCGCCCGGGCCCCGCTGGAGCGGATGCTGGCCTGGTCGTGATGCTTCCTTTTGCCTCCCGGGGCAAGTGCGGGTAATCCCTTCCCGGTCGTGGCCACCCGCTTCTTCTCCCTGCCGGCGCACCTGCTCGTTCCGCCGCCCCAGCTTCTCCCCGCCGATCGCATCTTCCAGCCGGAGCTCCCGGCAGTGGTCGGCGCGGTGGACCGGGCCATCACCGGCGCCGAGTTTCGCGACCAGCGCCTGCTGGACCGGCTCGAGCTCCTCCTCGCCGAGGCCCCACGGATGGGCGCCCCGGCCCCGGACGCCGGGCCCTCGGTGGTGGTGGCGCGGCCGCCGGCCGATCTCCCGGCGCTCCTGCGCACCGCGGACCAGCTCGAGGCCCTGGCCACGGAGACCGAGCGCGAGCGGGCGGTGGTCTGGAAGTGCGACGAGTGCGGAACGCGCTATGCCGTGCCCCTGGCGCTGGCCCGGGACGTGAGCATCCGTTGCGAGCGCTGCGGCAAGCCGGTGCAGCTCATCCGCACCCGGTCGCTCGGCGAGCAGTCCCTCATCGACGCGCACCACAGCGCGGTGAACACCGCTCGTCGGGCGCTGGCCGCCTTCTTCCGCGAGTCGATGGCCCGCGGCTGGCCGGTGCTCGCCAGCCGCAACCGCTGACGCCCGTGGCCCTCTCCGCCCGCGGCGGCCGGGTCGCCTATGGCCTGGGCCTCGTTCTCGGCGTGGCCCCCCTCTGGTCCGCCCGGCAGCTTCCGATGGTGGACTTGCCGCAGCACCTGCTGCTCATCTCGGCGCTGCACCGCCTCGCCGACCCGACCACGCTCTACCCGAGCGTCTTTGCCCTCCGCGGCGAGCTCACCCCCTACGTCGGCTACTACCACCTCGTCTCGCTGCTGAACTGGCTCCTCCCCCTGGAGCTCGCCAACCGCGTCTTCCTGACCGCCGTCGTGGCCGGGCTGCCCCTGTCCCTGGCCTTCCTCCTGCGCTCGCTCGGCCGGCCGCGCTGGCCGAGCCTGCTCGCCCTCCCCTTCGCCTACGGGGACAGCTTCGGCTGGGGATTCGTGAACTACCTGGCCTCGCTCCCGCTGGCGCTGCTCTCCTGCGCCTGCTTCCTGCGCGCGCTGGAGGACGAGCCCCGGCGCCGTCGCTGGGCGGCGGCCCACGCCGCCGTCCTCCTCGCCGTCCTCCTCATGCACGTCCAGGGCTTCCTCTTCCTCGCGCTCGGCCTCCCCTGGTTGCTCCTCACCACGCCGGTCCAGGGCGGATGGCGCGGGCGCGCTCCGGCTCTCCTCTCCACGCTCCCGGCGGCTCTGGTGTTCGTGGGCTGGGGCGCGGGCCGGCTCCTGGCGCCGGCGGAGGTGGTGGAGGGCGCTCCGTGGAAGGCCTGGGGGCCGCTGCTCTCGGCCCGCAACGTCGTCTTCAAGCCCCTCACCCAGAACGTGTCCGAGCTCCCGCAGGTGCTCGCCAACCAGCTCCGGGATGGGTCGGACCGCTGGGCGCTGGGCGCGGTGGTGCTTCTGGCGGCGGCGGCGACGGCCCTCTCGCTGGTCGGGGCGGCGGCCACCTCGCGCGAGAGCGGGCCCGCCCGGCTCCGGCTCCCCGGGCTGGCGCTCATCGCCCTCCTCCTCTACCTGTTCCTTCCCTTCGACATCCGGGGGGCGGTCTACTACCTGAACACGCGCTACGCTCACCTGGCCGCCGCGCTGGTCGTCGCCTCGGTGCCGCCGCTGGCGTCCAGGCTCCGTCCCGCCTTCCTCGCCCTGGGCGCCGCCGCCGCCCTTCTCCTCGCTCTTCCGCTGGTGCAAGGCTTCCGCTCCTTCGACGCCGAGGCGGCGCCGCTCCTGCGCTTCGCCGAGGTCACGCCGCCCCGTCCCCGGGTGATGGGGCTCGTCTGGACCTCGGCCTCGCGGGTGGTGAACCACCCGGTCTTCCTTCACGCCGCCGCCGTCCCGGCGCGTCTCCGGGGCGGAATCACCAACTTCAGCTTCGCCCTCACGCCCCATTCGCCACTCCGGTACCGCGAGCAGCCCCCGCCTACCTTTCCCTCCGAGTGGCGTCCGGACGGCTTCCGCTGGGAGACGATGGGGCCGGCCTACTCCCATTTCCTGCTCCGCGGACCGCCGCCGGAACGTGTCTTCGGGCCTCGACTGGGGAGCGACCTCCACGTCGTCGCACGGGCGGACGGGATGTGGTGGCTGGAGCGCGGCGCGGCCGGCCCGCCCTCTGTTATGAGCGGACAGCCATGAGCACCCAGTCGCTCGCCGAGATCCTCGCCGTCCTCGACGCCGCGGTCGCCTCGCGCGACGTGGCGCGGGTCGAGGCGCTCGCCGCGAGCCCGGACCGGGCGGTGGCCAAGGCCGCCCGGCGGGCGCTCTACCAGCTCCGCTCCGCCGGCGTGGCGGCGCGGGCCCCCGTCCCCGAGCCGCCCCCGCCGGCTCCCGAGCCCGACGCGCCCCTGTCCCTGCCCTCGCTTCGCTCACCTCCCGACGGCACCGGCGAGTTTCTCCTCATGGTCGCCCGCCCGGTGAAGGGCGGGCTGGCGGTGCACGAGGTGGTGGTCTCGGACGAGCTGGGGCTGCTCGCTCACGTCGAGCTGGAGACCAGCCGCGGCGCCTGGCGTCGCTCGCTGCGCGAGGCGCGGGGCAAGCCGGTGGAGGAGATCTCGCTCGAGGATGCGCGCGCCCTGCTCGCCGAGGGGGTTCGCTGCAACCTGGCCACCCGCACGCCCCTCCCGCAGGGCGCGGAGGCGATGCTGCGCCGCCTGGCCGTCGAGCCAGCCGCATCGCTCCCACCGCCGCTCCCGCCGCCCGAGGACGGAGATGCCGCGCTGGCGCTGGAGGCGGCCGACCTTCACCACGAGCCGGAGCTCAGGAGCTGGCTCCCGCCGGAGCCCGAGCTCAGGGTGCTCGCCGCCCGGGTGAACGAGGTCCAGGCCGGCGTGCTGGCGCTCTCGGAGCAGCAGCGGGCGGAGCAGCTCACCGAGCGGGTACGCGCCATGGCCGAGGCCTTCTTCACCGAGGAGCGCTCCCGCCTCTATGCGCGCCGCCTCTGGGTGACCGCGGACTTCTTCCAGCGCTCCGGCCGGACGCACGCCGCCCAGGTCGCGCGCGCCGAGGCGCGGCGTCTCTCCCACGGCAGGTCGGGCGTCTTCTCACGGTTCGCCGAGGCGCTCTACGGGAAGCTGGTGCAGCTCGCCCCGGCACCGGCAGCCGCGGGCACGGCGGCGACCCCACCCGTGGCCCCGGCCGGGGCGGTGAAGGCTCCGGCCGAACGCCGGACGCCGGGCGGGCTCATCCTCCCGTGAGCCAGGCCGGTGAAGGCCACCGGCGGGATGAAGCGCGAGCGAGAGGCCCAGACCCGAAGCCGCCCCAGGCGGGTGGGACCGCGACCGGGAGACGAGGATAGGGTTGGGAGCCCCGTGGCTCCACTGCACCCCTTCCTCCGGCACCTGAAGCCCACGCTGCACATCGCGCACCGGGGTGGCGCCGCCCTGGCCCCGGAGAACACGCGGGCGGCCTTCGACCTGGCCGTCGAGCGGTGGCACACCGACATGCTCGAGCTGGACGTGCACCTCACCCGCGACGGAGAGGTGGTGGTGTCGCATGACCCGACCGTCGACCGCTGCACCGAAGGCCAGGGGGTCATCGTCGAGATGACCCTGGCCGCAGTGCAGTCGCTCGACGCCGGTCACCGCTTCACGCCCGACGGCGGCTGCACCTTCCCCTTCCGGGGCCGGGGCGTCCGGATGCCGTCGCTGCGCGAGGTGCTCCGCGCCTACCCGGCGCTCCCGCTGAACGTGGAGCTGAAGCAGGGCACCCCGGGTGCCGCCGAGGCCTTCGTTGCTCTTCTCCGCTCCGAGCGCGCCGGCGACCGGGTCTGCCTGGGCAGCGAGCTCGACCCGGTCGCGCAGCGGCTGCTCGAGCTGGACCCGGAGGGCTGCCACTTCTACCCGCGCGACGCGCTCACCGAGGCGGTGGTGGCGCTCAAGTCCGGCCAGCCCTTCCCGGAGACCCCCTACGCCGTCCTGGACATGCCCTACCGCTTCGGCGACCTGCCCATCGTCGATGCCGAGCTCCTCGCCGGCGCCGCCCGGTCCGGGAAGTGGGTCAACGTCTGGACCGTCGACGCCGAGGACGACATGCGCACCCTGGTCGCCCTCGGCGTGGGCGGCATCATGACCGACCGGCCGGACCTCCTCCGGCGGGTCCTCGGCTGACACCCCAAGGAAGCCCAATGCTCGAACCGAAACCAGCCTCGGCCAGCGAAGCGGTGATGACCCAGGTCATCCTTCCCTCGGACGCCAACTCGCTCCACACCGCCTTCGGCGGGCGGGTGATGGAGTGGATCGACATCTGCGGAGGCGTCGCCGCCGGCCGCCACTGCCGCCACCAGGTGGTCACCGCCTCGATGGACGACCTGCACTTCCACACGCCCATCGGGGTCGGCTGGGTGGTCACGCTCCGGGCCCGGGTGCTGGCCGCCTTTCGGACCTCGATGGAGGTGGGGGTCACCGTTCACGCCGAGAACATGTTCACCGGCGCCGAGCACCTCACCACCAGCGCGCTGCTCACCTTCGTGGCGCTCAACCGGGACGGCACCAAGGCCCCGGTGCCGCCGCTCAAGCTCGAGACCGACGAGGAGCGCCGGGCCTTCGCCGAGGCGCACGAACGGCGCAAGGCACGCCTGGAGCGGAAGAAGTCCGCCGCCACCTGGCAGGCGGCGATGACCCGGACCTGAGCGACCGCCTCGGAGGTCAGGTGGAGAACGACGTGCCGCAGCCGCAGGTCGACTTGGCGTTCGGGTTCTCGAACTTGAACCCGGCCGCGGTGGCGCCGACCACGTAGTCGACCACCGTCCCGGCCAGGTAGGTGCTGCTCAGCGCGTCGGTGACCAGCTTCACCCCGTCCTGCTCGCCGGTGACGTCGCCCGCCTGGATGTCCGCCACCAGATTGAGGTCGTAGCCGAACCCGCTGCAGCCAGCCGGGACGACGCGGACGGAGAGAAAGTAGCCGTCGAACCCCTGCTGCTTCTGGACGGTCTTCACCTGCTCGATGGCGCGGGCGGTGAGCCGGAGCGGGAAGGGGTTGCTCTCGGCGGTCTTCGGGGCAGGGCTGGGGGCGACTTGGGTCTCCATGTCCCGGAGGATATAGCGGCCGGGACGGCCGGAGTCCACGTCACGGGGTCCGGGCGCCCCGGAGCCGCCCTCCGTCGACGGCCACCACCTGTCCGGTGATGAAGTCCGGGCCGGTGAGCAGGAAGCGCACCGTGTCCGCCACGTCCTCGGGCCGGCCGAAGCGCCGGAGTGGGATCCGGTGGCGCAGGGCCTCTCGGTCCGCGGCGCTCATCGCTTCCGGGGGGAGCACCGTTCCCGGGGCGACCCCGTTGACGCGGACCGTCGGGGCGAGCTCCACCGCCAGGACCTGGGTGAGCATGGCCAGGGCCGCCTTGGACATGCAGTAGGCGGCGTACCCCGGCCAGGGGACGAAGCCCCCTCCGAGGTCGATGACGTTGACGATGTCCCCTCCACCCCGGGCCACCATTCCCCTGGCCGCGGCGCGGGCGAGCAGGAAGGGCGCCCGGGCATTGAGGCGCCACACCGCGTCCAGCGTCGCGTTCTCCGTCTCGAGGAAGGCCACCTGGTCGAAGCGGGCGGCGCTGTTCACCAGCACCGAGACCGGACCCAGGCTCCGCTCGACGGCGGGCACGAGCCGCTCCAGCGCCCGGTCGTCCGTCAGGTCGGCCCGGAAGGACTCCGCCCGGTGGCCGGCGGCGCGGAGCCCGTCGACCAGCGATGCCGCCTGCTCGGCCGAGCCGTGGTGGTGGACGGCCACCGCCGCCCCGGCATCGGCCACCGCCTCGGCGATGGCCCGGCCCAGCCGGACGGCCGCCCCGGTCACCATTGCCACCCGTCCGTCCAGTCGCCGCTCGCCTGGGGCCACGGCCCAGGGTTATACCGGAGCCACCGAGGCATGCCCTCCTACCGCGAGCTGCTGGCGCAGGCCCTTGCCGAGACCTCCGAGATCACCGTGGAGGCGCTGCGGGCCCAGCTCGACCAGGGCACGCCGGTCACCCTCCTCGACGTCCGGGAGGAGGACGAGGCCTCGGAGGGGCGCATCCCCGGGTCCATCCTCGTGCCGCGCGGCAACCTCGAGCTGCGCGTCGAGTCGCTCATCCCCCGCGACGCGGCGGTGGTGGTCTACTGCGCCAGCGGCATTCGCTCCGCGTTCGCCGCCCGCACCCTGGCCAGCATGGGCTACCGCAACGTGCGCTCGCTGGCCGGCGGATTCGGGCGATGGAGCGACGCCGGCTTCCCCACCCACCGGCCGCCCTCGCTCCTCCGCCCCGACCAGCGGGCCCGTTACCGGCGCCACCTGACCCTGAGCGAGGTGGGCGAGGAGGGTCAGGCCAAGCTGCTCGCCGGGCGGGTGCTCCTCCTCGGAGCCGGTGGCCTCGGCTCGCCGGCCGCGCTCTACCTGGCCGCGGCCGGGGTGGGCACGCTGGGCATCGTCGACTCGGACGTCGTCGACCCCAGCAACCTGCAGCGCCAGGTGCTGCACACCGTGGACCGCACCGGGCAGCCCAAGACGGAGAGCGCGCGCGAGGCGCTCAACGCGCTCAACCCGGACGTCCAGGTGGTGGCCTTCCAGGAGCGGCTCGAGGCCTCCAACGTCGAGCGCATCCTCGAGGGATTCGACGTGGTGCTCGACGGAGGGGACAACTTCCCGACCCGCTACTTGCTCAACGACGCCTGCGTGCTGCTCGGAAAGCCACTCATCCACGGGAGCGTCTTTCGATTCGAGGGACAGGTGACCACGGTCCTTCCCCGCCAGGGGCCGTGCTACCGGTGCCTCTACCCCGAGCCGCCGCCGCCCGAGCTGGCTCCCTCCTGCGCCGAGGCGGGCGTCCTCGGCGTCCTTCCCGGCGTCATCGGGCTTCTCCAGGCCACCGAGGCGATCAAGCTCCTCCTCGGCACCGGAGCCCCGCTGGTGGGGCGGCTGCTCACCTACGATGCGCTCGGCGGCCGGTTCCGCGAGCTCCAGCTCCGCCGGGACCCGGCCTGCCTGGCCTGCGCCGACGGGGTCCGCCCCGTGCTCTCCGACGCCCCAGAGGTCTGCGCGACGCCACCCCATGCCCGTGCGTGAGATCGGACCGGTCGCCCTGGCGCAGAAGCTGGGCAGGCCCGGCGACCGGCCGGTGCTCCTCGACGTGCGGACGCCCGGCGAGCACGCCCTGGTGGCGCTCCCCGATTCGCTGCTCGTGCCCATCCAGGAGTTCGGGCTCAGGGTGGCCGAGCTCGAGGCCCTCCGCGGGCGCGAGGTGGTGGTGTACTGCCACACCGGCGTGCGCAGCTTCCATGCCGCCGCCTTCCTCGCCTCGCGCGGTGTGGATGCCGCGTCTCTCGCCGGAGGCATCGACCGCTACGCCGTCGAGGTGGACCCCAGCCTGCCCCGCTACTGACGCACGGGCCAAGAGGCATCCATGAGCACGCCGGACTCCGTCGCCGCACGACAGCCCAAGAAGTCGGTGGCCTTCTCCGCGCTCTTCCTGGTCGAGATGTGGGAGCGCTTCGGCTACTACGGGATGACCGCCGTCGTCGTCCTCTACATGGTGCAGAGGCTGGGCTACACCGACGACCGGGCGAACCTGACCTTCGGCGCGTTCACGGCCATGGTCTACGCCTTCCCCTCCCTCGGGGGGTTCATCGGGGACAAGCTCCTCGGCAGCCGACGGATGACGGTCATCGGGGCGTCGGTGCTCACGCTCGGGTATCTGATGTTGGGCACCAAGGGCTCGCCGCTGTTCCTCTCGCTCGGCATCGTCGCCGTGGGCAACGGGCTCTTCAAGGCCAACCCGGCCAACCTCGTCTCCAAGGTCTACGAGGGTGACGCGTCGAAGATCGACTCCGCCTTCACGCTCTACTACATGGCGGTCAACGTCGGGGCGACGTTCTCCCAGCTGGCAACGCCCCTCATCGCCCGGAAGTGGGGCTGGGAGACGGCCTTCCTGGTGTGCGCCGGCGGCATGGCCCTGGGCGTGCTCAACTACTTCGTCATGGGGCGGCACCTCCGCCACGTCGGCTCACCCCCGGACTTCGCCCCCCTGAGCTGGAAGAACCTGGCCCTCGTCCTCGGCGGCGCGGCGCTGGCCGTCGTGGCGGTGATGCTCGTCGTTCAGAGCCTCACCGTCGCCCGCTGGGTGGCGGCCATCGCCACCATCGTCCTGGTCGCCATCTTCGGCCTGCTCATCGCCCGGGCCAACCCGACGGAGCGCAAGGGGCTCATCGCCGTCGCCCTGCTCACCGTCCAGACGATCATCTTCTTCGTCTTCTACCAGCAGATGTCGACTTCGCTGACACTCTTCTCCCTGCGCAATGTCCAGCTCGATTTCCTCTTCGGCTACAAGGTCCCCGCCGGACAGGTGCAAGCGCTCAATCCCCTCTGGATCTTCATCCTCAGCCCGCCGCTGGCCTGGCTTTACACCGCCCTCGGGAAGCGCCGCGGAGGGGACCTGTCCGTGGCCGCCAAGTACGCCATGGGGTTCGTCGTCCTCAGCGTCGGTTTCTTCGTCTTCGCCGCCAGCGGCCTCTTCGCCGGGCCGGACGGAAGGGTGTCGATGTGGTGGATGGTCGGCGGGTACGCGCTCATCTCGCTCGGCGAGCTGCTCATCAGCGGCCTCGGCCTGGCCATGGTCGCGCGCTACGTCGGCCCGGCGCTGCGCGGGTTCATCATGGGCGTCTGGTTCCTGGCCACGGGCATCTCCCAGTACCTGGGGAGCCTGGTGGCCACCTTCGCCAGCGTCCCGGAGAACGTCACCGACCCGGTCCACACGCTGCCCCTCTACACACGGCTGTTCGCCGGGCTGGGGATCGTCGCCGTGCTCGGCACGCTCCTGGCGGTGGCCCTGCTCCCGGTGATGCGCCGGCTGTCGGTTCCGGCCGAGGAGCCCCAGCGCGCCGCGGCGTAGGGCTCAGAGGTAGCTGAGGAGCGGGTTCTTCGTCCGCGCCTTGACGCCCGCGTACCACCGGCAGGGCCAGTAGAGCGCAGCCACTACCGCGACCCAGACGGCGTACACCCAAGGGAGCGAGAGGCCACTCCCCGGCGGGTGGACGTCCGGAGACACGGTGAACGCCTTCAGCCCGTGTTCCGGAAGAAGAATGGCCACGGCCACCAGGTGAATCAGGAACAGGTGGGCCAGGTAGTAGAAGAAGGGCACGCGGCCGAACACGAGAAGTGGATTGGCGGCGCCGGCCCGGACCCGGTCCAGCGCCGCCAGCGCGAGCAGGGCCGGGCCGAGCGTCACGAGCAGGAAGAGCAGCGAGGGCGGGTACTTGCTCACGTTGATGAACGACAGCAGGGTGTAGAACCCGTTCCGCTGGTGGGCCCAGGGCGAGGGGTCCCCGTAGACGTTGAGCGCCCGGAGACCGACGAAGAGGGCGATGGACGCCAAACCGAGAGCGACCAGCGCCCGCCGGCGCCGCTCCGGCGCCATCCGGAGCACCGGCCCGAGTGCGTAGCCCGCGGCCATGACGCCGACCCAGGGGATGAGCGGGTAGGCGACGAAGATGTCCCAGAGGAGGAGATGCGCCGGGCGCTGATCGTGGAGGACGGTCCACAGGGCGCCACCGTGCACCCCGTCGAACGCGTCGTGGCCGGCGATCATCATCACGCCGAACGCACCCACCACCCAGGTGGGAAGCCAGATCAGCGCCGCCAGCGCCACCATCGACCAACCGATGACCCAGATGACGCCGACCCAGTTGTCGCTGAAGTCGAAGGACCAGGTGAACCGGACCACGGTCAGCTCGAGGAACACCAGCCACAGCCCGCGGCTCACCAGAAAGCGCGAGAGCTCCGGCCTGGACTTGCCGCCGGTGCGGCCGAGGTAGGCACCGCAGCCGGCGAGGAAGACGAACGTCGGAGCACAAAAGTGGGTCACCCAGCGGGTGAGGAACAGCGCCGGAGTGACGCGCGAGAGGTCGGTGGGGTTGAACCCGGTGACGCTGACGAAGTCCCGGACGTGGTCGAGCGCCATGACCACCATCACCGCCCCGCGGAGGAGGTCCACCGACTGCAGGCGCGGCCGCTCGAGGGCGCCGGGCCGGGCCGCGCCTTCCGCGCTCACCTCTGCAACCGTGGCCACCTGGTGCATGCGCTCAGCGTTCCCTTCCCGAAGCGGTCGGCTCGGACCGGCGCGCGAAGAACTCGACCTCCAGCCGCCACGTCTTGCCGCCGTCGATCGAGCGCTCACCGTACCAGCGGAAGGCTCCCGGTCGGATGTCGGTGAAGACCCAGCGGATCGGGTGGCCCTCCGGGTCGGCGCCCTCCTGGACGATGTCCGCGCCCCGGCGGAGGCCGACGAGGTCGTTTCGCATCCCGGTGACCGGGTTGATCCAGGTGACGCGCCAGGCCTTCAGCCCCTGGTCGTAGACGCGCAGCGTCGTCCCGTAGCGATTGCCTGCCTTCGACAGACCCGGGCCCCGGAGCGAGCGCCGGGGGCAGATCCACACGTCCTGGACCGCACGCCCCTCGAGCACCCAGCCGAAGTGCCACTCCCCCTCGGCCTCACGCGTCTGCCCGTCCGGGAGGTAGTCGATGGCGCGGGTGATCCAGCTCCCCACCAACCAGCCGTAGACTCCGGCCGCCTCCCCCAGCTCCGGCGAGGGTCCTGCCGACGGCAGGACCTCGAGCAACCCCGACGTCTGAGCTCCGTGACCCATGGCTCCTCCCGTGCCGGGCTGGAATCTGTACGAGCGGAACGCCGGACCGCTATCGCAATCTTCGGCGCAAGGCAGAGGGCGTCATGCCGTAGGCGCGGCGGAAGGCGTGGGTGAAGTGGCTGTGGCTGGAGAAGCCCTGGTCGAGCGCGAGCTGGGACAGGTCCGGGGCGTCGGGGAGCGCGGCCAGCGCGCGGGCCAGCCGCAGCCGGGTCTGGTAGCGGTAGAGCGAGACCCCCTCCATCTCGCTGAAGGTCTC
>DASPUU010000239.1:0-19225 GCA_035622755.1 Myxococcaceae bacterium | reverse complement strand
TCACCCGGAGCGAGATCCTCACCGCCGCCCACCTGGCCGAAGGGAGCGACTTCTTCGCCGAGAAGCTGGAGGAGGCCAGGGCGGGCATCCTCCAGGCCTATGCGCGGCGGGGCTGGAACGAAGCCCGGGTGGTGGTCACCGTCAGCCGGGACGGGACCTCGGTCGACGTCGGCCTGGCCATCACCGAGGGCCAGCCGACGCGGGTCTCGGAGGTCCGCTTCTCCGGAGCCCCCGACCTGACCGAGCAACGGCTCCGCCAGGTCTTCGGGCTGCCGCCGGGAACCATCCTCGACCGCGGCGTCCTGGAGCGCGGCGCCGAGCGCCTGCGCACGCTCTACCGGGAGACGGGTCACTACCGGGCCCGGCTGGGAACGCCGGTGGTGACGCCGCGCCCCGGCGGGGCGCTGGTCACCGTTCCCATCGAGGCCGGGCCGGTGCTGACCTTCGCGGTGCGCGGCGCCCGCCGGTTCCCGGAGCGGCTCCTCCTGGCCGTCGTCGACTACGATCCCTCCGAGCCGCTCGACCGGTCCACCGAGACCCGGCTCGCCCGGCGACTCGAGACCTTCTACCAGTACCGCGGGTTCGCCGACGTCCAGGTCGCCGCGCGCGAGGTCCCCGACCCGGTGGAGGGCAGGACGGTGGTGGTGTTCGCCGTCGACGAGGGGCCGTTGCGGCGGGTGACCGAGGTCCTCTTCGAGGGGGCCAGCCCCGAGGCCGAACCGCGCCTGCGCCGCATCCTCTCCGGCGTCATCGCCGCCCGGACGCCGGCGGCGCCGGGGGACGCGCGCCTCCTCGAGGATCCGGCGAGCCGCGGGTCGCCCGGTCCGCCGGTGCTGCCGCCGCCGGACCTCCACCCGCTGGAGGTCTTCGTCGAGGAGGCCTACCGGGAGGCGGCCGAGTCGATGCAGACCGACTATCGCGTCGAGGGCCATCTCTCGGCCAGGGTCCAGCTCTGGTCGCTGGAGGAGGACGTGGGCACGCACCGGGCCCGGGTCCGCTTCCGCGTCGAGGAGGGAGTGCAGACCCGGGTCTCCTCGGTGACCTTCACCGGCCTGCCGGCGGGATTCCTGCCTCCCCCGCGACCGCTGCTCGGGCCCGGGGCCCCCCTCTCGCAGCGGGCCCTGGAGTCGCTGCGGGCCGAGCTGCTCGGCCAGCTGGGGCGCGCCAGCCATCTCTTCGCCCGGGTGGAGGTGAAGCCGGAGATCGAGTCGCCCGGGCTGGCACGGGTGGTGGTCCGGGTCGAACCGGGGCCGGCGGTCCGGGTCGGACAGGTGGTGATCCGCGGTCTGCAGCGCACCAGCCAGCGCCTGGTCCGGGACAACCTGGTGGTCAAGCCGGGCCACCTGCTCGACCCGGAGGAGCTCTACCAGAGCCAGCGAAATCTCCTGGCGCTGGGGATCTTCCGGCAGGTGTCGGTGACCCTCTTCGCCCCGGACAACGAGGAGCCGGTCAAGGACGTCCTGGTGGAGGCCCGCGAGCGCCCCCTGCTCTCCGGCTCGGGGGGAGTCGGCTACTCGACGGTGGATGGACCACGCCTGGTCGGCGACGTCGTCTACCCGAATCTCTTCGGCGAGGCCATCAACATCACCGCCCGCGGGAAGGTGAACTACGTCGGGCTGAGCCTGCTCCCCCTCCAGGACTTCATCCCCGGCTCCGAGCTGCAGGGGCTGTCCGGCATCGACTTCAACTTCAACGTCACCATCTCCCAGGCTCGCATTCCCTGGCTCCTTCCCCAGGACATCGGGGCGCGCATCACCTTCGTGGCCGAGCGCGTCCACCGCCCCTCCTACTTCTTCGGCCGGGTGGCGGGCATCGCCGGGATGGACTGGCAGATCGCCAGTTGGGTGAGCTTCACCGGGCAGTACACGGTGGAGGGCGTCCTGGTGCGGAACTACAACGCGCTCTCCGCGCTGCTGGCCACCTCGAGCCTGGACCTGACCCGGCTCCGCTTCCCCACCGGCAACTACGCGCTGCAGACGCTCAGCCCGGCGTTCACGCTCGACTTCCGGGACAATCCCATCAACCCCACCCGCGGGGTGGTGATCCGCGCCGTGGGCGAGCTGACCAAGGACTTCAGCGCCGAGGTCACCGATGCCTTCGGCAACAACGCCATCCCCACCTCCATCTTCACCTGGAAGATCTCCGGGGGCGTGACCGGGTACATCCCGCTGGCGGAGCGGGTCGTCCTCGCGCTCTCCGTCCGCGCCGGCCGGATCTTCAATCTCGTGGCCGGGGGCCAGATCATCCCGCCCGAGCGCTTCTACCTCGGTGGGGTGAACACCCTGCGCGGATTTCCCGAGGACGGGGTCATCGCCCAGGACCTGCACGGCTTCTACCGCGACCAGCGCAACGCCTGCGCGGCGCTGGTCTGGTCGGGGGGTTGCACGCCGGCGGGGATCGTCCTCAGCGAGGGCAACCAGATCCCGAGCCAGGGCGGCGAGCTGTTCACGCTGGGCAAGGCCGAGCTCCGCTTCCCGGCCATCCTCGGATTCGATCTCGGGATCTTCTTCGAGGCGGGCAATCTGTGGGCGGATCCGAGCCAGTTCCAGCCGCTCACCCTGCGCCCGGTGGCCGGCATCGGCCTCCGGTACGCGACCCCCATCGGGCCTCTGGCCCTGGACGTGGGCTTCAACCTCGCCCCGTACAGCCCGCTCAACGAGCAGATCTTCGCCCTCCAGTTCAGCGTCGGCCTCTTCTGACGGCTAGAGTCCCGGCGGCCCCGGGCATCCTGGGCGGAGGGACGACCACCGATGGCCCCCACCTCGCGACGCAGGTTCCTGACCCGTTCCGCGCTCCTGGCCGGCGCCGCCGTGGTGGCCAGGGCGGAGGAGGCGGTGGCGGCCCCCGATGATGCCGGAGCGGCGCCGCCCCCGGGATCCGGTTCGGCGGCGGGGGAGGGCGTCACGGCGACCACCATCGCCGAGGCGGAGAAGCTGCCCGAGGTCCAGTACTCGGCGCCGGAGCGGGCCCAGGCCGCATCGAGCTGGTCAATCAACTTCGGACCGACGATCGCCGACCGGCGGCGGTACCACCCACTCGAGCACATGGTCCCGGCGCAGCTCTGGGACCCGCGCATCCCGGGGGCCCCTCGGGGCCCGGAACGGACCCGGCTCGTGTTCTCGCGCGCCCTACCGGCGCTCCCCACCCGGGACGAGGACATCGCCTATGCCCCGCTGACGGCGCTCTCGACCTGGCTCCGGAGCCGGAAGATCTCCTCGGTCCGTCTGACCGAGCTCTACCTCGACCGCCTGAAGACGCTCGGGCCGCGGCTGGAGTGCGTCATCACCCTCACCGACACGCTCGCCCTCGAGCAGGCGCGGACGGCGGATCGGGAGATCGCCCAGGGCAGGTGGCGCGGGCCCCTCCACGGCGTCCCCTGGGGGGCCAAGGACCTGCTCGACACCGCCGGGATCCGCACCACCTGGGGAGCGGAGCCGTTCCGGAACCGGATCCCGGCCACCGATGCCACGGTGGTGTCGCGCCTCCACGCGGCCGGGGCGGTCCTGGTGGCCAAGCTCTCGCTCGGGGCCCTGGCCCTGAACGACATCTGGTTCGGAGGGGAGACGAAGAATCCGTGGCTTCCGGCCGAGGGCTCGAGCGGCTCCAGCGCCGGCTCGGCGGCGGCCACCGCAGCCGGGCTGGTGGGCTTCGCCCTGGCCAGCGAGACGGGGGGAAGCATCGTCTCCCCCTCCTCGCGGTGCGGGGTGGCGGGCCTCCGGCCGACCTTCGGGCGCGTTCCGCGCACCGGGGCGATGACCCTCTGCTGGTCGCTGGACAAGCTGGGGCCGATGGCGCGGAGCGTGGAGGACACGCTGCTCGTCCTCCAGGTCCTGTCCGGCCCGGATGGAAAGGACCTGGGGTGCGTCCCGAGCCACCTCGCCTTCGACGCCGGTCAGCCGGTGAAGGGCCTCCGGGTGGGCTACGTCCCGGCGTGGCTGGAGAAGCCAGCCAACGACTGGGACCGCCAGTCGCTGCCGGTGGACCGGGCGGTGGTCGAGGCGGCCCGGAGGGCGGGGATGACCGTGGTCCCGGTCGACTTCCCGCAGTTGCCCTACGCCGCCCTGTACACCGTGCTCTTCGCCGAGGCGGCAGCGTCGTTCGAGGAGCTGACGCTCTCCCACGGCGTCGACCAGCTGAAGATGCAGGTCTTCGACGCCTGGCCCAACCTCTTCCGCCAG
This sequence comes from Myxococcaceae bacterium, assembly GCA_035622755.1. Taxonomy (GTDB): domain Bacteria; phylum Myxococcota; class Myxococcia; order Myxococcales; family Myxococcaceae; genus JADGRA01. The sequence goes on along the minus strand of DASPUU010000239.1, from coordinate 15,047 downwards.
GCGCGCTTCCTCTCGGCGGTGGACCTGGTCCAGGCGGACCGGCTCCGGCGACAGGCGGCGCTGGCCATGAACGCGCTCTTGTCGACCGTCGACGTGCTCCTCGTTCCCTACCTCCGGGACGACACGCTCATCGGCACCAACCTCACCGGCCACCCCTCGCTCACGCTGCGGGCCGGCTTCATCGAGGTGGATCGCATCCGGAGCGACTGGCTCCCGCCCCCGGGGCAGCAGTGGCCGGCGCTCCCGGCGAAGCGCCGTGTTCCCCAGGGGGTGACGCTCATCGGCCGGCTCTTCGACGAGGGCACTCTGGTCCGGGTGGGAATGGCCCTGGAAAGGGCACTGGGCGTGGCGGCCGAGCGCCCGCCGGGCTTCTGACGCCTCGGGAAGGAGGCAGCACGATGAACTGGAAGCGCATCGCGGTGGGCGGCCTGGCCGCCGGAATTCTCTTCGACGCCCTGGAGCTGACCATCTCCGGCGCTCTCGTCGGGCCGGGCTACGCCGCCCGGCTCCAGGCGCTGGGGGTGAAGCAGGAGCCGTGGGTCGGGACGCTGGCCTTCTTCGTCGGCTGGGGTCTGCTGGTGGGGTGGGTCTCGGTGTGGGTCTACGCCGCGGTCCGTCCGCGCCTCGGGCCGGGCCCACGGACGGCGGTGACGGTGGCCTTCGCGCTGTGGATCCTCCATGCGCTGCTGCCGCACCTGCACGAGGGATTCATCGGCCTCTTCCCGATGCACCTCACTCTTCTCTTCGCCCTGCTCGAGCTCGTCTACATGGCGCTGGCGACGGTGCTCGGGGCATTCATCTACCGCGAGGCCCCCGCCGGGGCCTGATCGGCCGGTGCGCCGCGCTCACCCAGCAGGGGCGGGTGACGGAGGGCGAGGAGCTGGTTCGTCAGACGCTGGAGGCCGACCGCCCGGGTGCTGGGGCGCGAGCACCCCTTCACCCAGGACGCCGCGGTCAAGCTCGAATGGAGTGCCCCACGGGAGAGCTCAGCCGATGGCCTGGGCGAGGAGCCAGGAGAAGGCCGCCGGGCGGCCGGCGAGGGCGCCGAGGGCTCCCCGGCGGAGCCAGGGGCGACGGGCGAGGGCGAGCATGCCGCCGGCGACGAGCGCGTAACGACGGTACTCGCGGCGACACGTGGCCAGGTACGGCCCGAACGCGGACGGGGCCCCGCCATGCGCCACCGCCTCGGGGAGGCAGCGGGCGAGCGCCTCGGCGCAGACCAGCGCCAGCGAGAGACCTTCTCCGGTGATGGCGTCCACGTAGCCGGCGGCATCTCCGAGGAGCACGAAGCGCGGGCGCACGCGGGCGCGCGCCCGGCGGTAGAGCGGGCCGGCTCCCCGCGCCACGGAGTCGGCGTCGGCACCGTGCACGTGCTCGGCGAGCAGCGGGACGCGCTCGACCAGGGCTGGCCAGGAGATCTGCGGCGGGACGCGCCCATCCTCCCAGAGAAAGGCCACGCCCACCCGGTCGGCCCCGGCCGGCGTGACGTAGGCCTCGAGCCGCTCGGAGAGGTGCACCTCCACGCAGTCGGTCCAGGGGCGGAGCCGGAGGTGCTGGCGCATCCCGAAGCGCCGCGGCCCGCGGCCGGGAAGGTCGAGGCCCTCGGCCGCGCGGAGGGGCGAGGCGAGCCCATCGGCGGCGACCAGGACCGAGGCCTCCCACACCCCGGCGTCGGTGTCGACCTGGATGGCCGTCCCGGTCCGCCGGTGGCGGCGCACCCCGGTCCGCGGGTGCACCGACACCCCGGCCTGGCGGGCCCGCGCGAGGAGGGCCCCGGCGAGGGCGGTCCGCCGGACCCCGAGGCCGCCACCGTCCGGGAGCCGTCCTTCGAGGCTGGAGCCGTCCTCCTGCACGTAGCGGACGCCGCGGATGGGAGCGCAGTCCCGGTCGGTGAGCGCCGAGCGCGCGCCGAGCCGCTCCAGCGCGCGCACCCCGGGAGGCATCAGGCCCTCGCCGCAGGCCTTGTCATGTGGGAGCTCCTCGCGGTCGAAGACCGCCACCGACAGGCCGGCCCGGGCGGCGTGCGTGGCCGCCGCCAGCCCGGCCGGCCCCGCACCGGCGATGACCACCTCGACCTTCATGCGTCCTGGTCGGCGCGGGCGAAGGCCACCGCGCTTCGCACCAGGGCCGTGGCCAGGCCGAGCCAGTGCACCTTGCGGGGCGGGGTGAGCATTCCGGTCTGCCAGCGGCGCAGGGCCTCGCGGCGGCGGAGCTTCCCGCTCGAGGTCCGCGGCAGGGTGCCCGGGGTGAGCAGCTCGACGCGATGGGGACGGATGCCGGTGCGCTCGAGCACCCGGGTGCGCACCCGGTCCGCCAGGTCGGGAGGGGCACCGGTTCCCAGCTCGACCAGGAGGATGAGCTCCTCGCCCTCGGCCCCGGGGGGAACCGCGCCCAGGGCCACCGCGCACCCGGCCCGGACGCCCTCCAGAGCGTCGAGGGCCTCCTCGAACTCCTGCGGGACGTGGTTGGCGCCGCGGAGGATGATCACGTCCTTGGCCCGGCCGCACACCACCAGCTCGTCCTCGTCGACGAAGCCGAGGTCGCCGGTGTCGAGCCATCCGTCGACGATCGCCGCACGGGTGGCCTCGGGCTCGGCGAGGTAGCCGACCATGACCGACGGGCCGCGGACGTGGATGCGTCCCACCGTGCCGGCGGGCACGACGCGGCCGGCGTCGTCCCGGACCTCGACCTCGGCGCCCGGCACCGGCCCGCCCACCGACACCAGCGTGCGGGGCCCGGGGCGAGCCAGCCCCTCGGCGGCCAGCGCACGGGCGTCGACCGGCACCGTGCGCAGGGCCGGCCGGCTCGGGGCGAAGGTGACCGCCAGCGAGGCCTCGGCCAGCCCGTAGGCCGGCACCAGCGCGCGGGGGTCGAAGCCGAAGGGAGCGAAGCGGTCCACGAAACGCCGTGCCACCTCGGCGGAGATGGATTCCGCCCCGTTCAGGGCCAGCGCCCAGGAGCGGAGATCGACGCCGTCCAGCTCTGCCTCGCGGATCCGCCGCACGCAGAGCGCGTAGGCGAAGCTGGGAGCGGCGGAGAGGGTCCCCCGGTGTCGCGAGATGGCCCGGAGCCAGAGGGCCGGACGGGCCAGGAACTGTTCCGGACGGATGAGCACCAGGGGTCCGGGGTAGGCGACGGCGTTGACCAGACAGCCGATGAGCCCCATGTCGTGGTAGAGCGGCAGCCAGCTGACGCCGAGGGGGCGCTCGCCCTCGCGCACCGGCATCAGGGCGCGGAGGATGTCCACCTGGCCCATCACGTTGGCGTGGCTGAGCGCCACCGGCTTGGGGTCGACGGTGCTCCCCGAGGAGAACTGCACCAGGGCCAGCGCGCCGGAATCAGCGTCGCGCGCGAGCGGACTCTCCCCGGACTCGCGGAGGGCGGACACCCGGCGGCAGCCCAGCCGCGGCCGCGCCGCGGCGACCGCCTCGCCCAGGAGCCGGCCGATGACGGCGTCGGTGAGGACGACGACCGCCCCGGAGAGCTGGACCATGCGCGCCGTGGCGCGGTGGTACTCGTCCAATCGGCCCAGCCTGACCGGGGGATAGAGCGGCACCGGAACCGCTCCCGCGAGCAGCGTTCCGAAGAAGGCGTCCATGAAGTCCGGCGAGGTCGGAAGCACCAGGGCCACCCGGTCCCCGGGCCGGACGCCGAGCCGGGACAGGGCCCCGGCGGTGGCCCGCGCCCGGGTCCACACCTCGGCCCAGCTCAGGGTCTCCTCGGATTCGGAGGCGTCGACGAAGGTCAGGCCGGAGGGGTGCTCGGCGGCGCGCTGGAGCGCCTCGGGGATGGAGGCATGCCGGGGCCGCGGCTGGACCGGCCCCACCAGGCGCGACGGAGCCCTCATGCCGTGGCCTCGGTGCGGCGGGCGACCAGCGCGGCGAGGTCGGCCACGGTGCGGATTCCGCCGGCGTCCTCCTGCGACAGCCTCACCCGGAAGCGATTCTCCAGGCCGACCGCCAGGACGGTGAGCCCCAGGCTGTCCAGACCGAGGTCGGCGAGCAGGTCATCGGAGGGCTGGACGATTCGCGCCATCTCCAGCTCGGACCGTGCGATGGAGCGGATGGTCTCCAGCACCTCGGCCTCACTTGCCACGGGGAAGCTCCGGAACCAGGCGAGGACGGTGGGCGAATGCCTCGGCCCACGGGCGCCCGAGAGCCTGCTCCTCGCTGCGGATGCGGGTGCGGAGCAAGAGGGCATTGCCGGCGGAGAAGACGGCCGCCGTGACCCAGGCGCCGTGCACGAGCGGGACGGCCACCATTTCCACGACCACGGCCAGGTAGTTGGGATGCCGGACGAAGCGGTAGGGCCCCGCGGTGACCGGCGCCAGTCCCGGCCAGACGAGGACCCGGGTGTTCCAGCGAACGCCGAGCGTGGCCACTGCCCAGTAGCGGAGCGCCTGGGCGGCGAGCGCGACACCGAGCGCCGTCCACCCGAGGAGGCCGGGGAACGGCCGGTGCCCGAGCACCACCTCCAGCGCGCAGGAGACGAGGAAGAGCGAGTGGAAGGCGACCATCACCGGGTAATGGCCTCTCCCGGCCTCGATGGCCCCGGCCGCCCGGGCGGCGCGGGCGTGGCGCAGCGAGAGGAACAGCTCGCCGACGCGCTCCAGGCCGAGGAGCAGGAGGAAGCCGAGGTAGAGGCGCTCCGAGGTCACCATCGGAGGAGCACCAGCTCGGAGCAGAAGCCCGGGCCCATGGCCATGAGCAGGCCGAGGTCCCCGGCCCTGGCCTCGCCCGAGGCGAGGAGGGACTCGAGCACGAAGAGAACGGAGGCCGACGAGAGGTTGCCCACCTCCCGGAGCGACCTCCACGAGCGGGCCAGCGCTCCGGGGGGGAGCTGAAGGGTGTCCTCGAAGGCCTCGAGGACCTTCGGCCCTCCGGTGTGGGCCACCCAGTGGCGGATGTCCCGGGTGGAGAGACCGTGGGCGGCGAGGAAGTCGTCGACGTCGCCTCGCACGTGGGTGCGCACCACCTCCGGGACCTTGGCGCTGAGGACGACCTTGAAGCCGCCGTTGACCACGTCCCAGCCCATGACGCGCTCGGAGTCCGGGTAGAAGACGCTGCGGGTGGCGACGATGCGCGGCGCTCCCGGGGCCGGCCGCTCGCCGCCGGAGAGGACCAGCGCCGCGGCTCCGTCCCCGAAGAGCCCGGAGGCGATGATGTTGGCGATGGAGAGGTCCTCGCGCTGCAGGGTGAGCGAGCAGAGCTCGACCGAGAGGAGGACGGCCACCTGGTCGGGGAAGGCGCGGAGGACGTCGCTGGCCCGGGCGGTGCCGGCGGCGCCGGCGACGCAGCCGAGCCCGAAGATGGGGGTGCGCTTGACGTTCGGGCGGAGACCGAGCCGGTTCATGAGACGTGCGTCGATGGACGGTGTGGCGATGCCGGTCACGGTGACGAAGAAAAGGTGATCGACGTCCGAAGGGTCCAGGCCCGCACGGTCGAGCGCCTGGCGCACGGCCCGTTCACCGACGTCGGTGGACACCCGCAGCCAGGCGTCGTTGCGGGCGCGCAGGTCGGCCAGGCCGGGGTACTCGTCGATGGGGACGGCGAGGTGGCGCCCGCCGACCTGGACCGAGCGGTGGAGCTCCTCGATGCGCTCGAGGTGGAAGTGCTCCTTCGCCCAGTGGGTCCGGAAGGCGGCGATGAGCGTCTCCTGGTCGGCGTAGTGGGGCGGCAGGGCGGTGCCCACGCTGCGCACGAAAGGGCCGGGGACGCTCGCCATGGGCCCTCGCTAGCCGAGCGGCGCGGCCCGAGCAACCGCCGCGGGGTCGGAGGGGCGATGGAGGAGGCGGGCCCCGACGACGAGGATCAGGCCGCCCACGGCCACCGGGAGGGCGTTGAGGAGGATGGCGGTCCCCAGGCTCGAACGGTCGGCGATCCAGCCGATGATCGGCGGGGAGATGGCGTCCCCGAGCGCGTGGTAGGCGAGGACGCTCAGCCCGACGGCGAAGCTGCGCACGTCGGCGGGGACGGCGCTGACGATGGCGGCGTTGAGTGGGCCGTTGTTGAGGAAGATGAGGAACTGAGCCACGGCGATGGCGGCGAAGATGACCAGCTGATTCGGAACACGGGCGACGATGGCCATGAACGGGACGGCGAGCAGGAGCCCCCACCCGGAGACGCTCATTCCGCCGGTGGTCGATCGTCGGTCGGCGACGTCGCCGAGCCAGCCTCCCACCAGCGTCCCGGTGAGGCCGGCCGCAGCGGTGATGGCGCCGAAGTAGAGCCCGGCGTCGGCCGGCTTCATGCCACGCTCGAGCTCGAGGAAGCTGGGCATCCAATTGGCAAGGCCGCCGATGGAGAAGGTCATCAGCGTGAGCCCGGCGACGGCGGTCCAGTAGACGGCGTTGTGCCCCAGGCGGCGCAGCCCGACGGCAAAGGGAACCTTCTCGGGAGGGGGCCCCTCGTCCGTGGCTCCGCGGGGCGGCTCGGGTACGACCAGGGCGAGGAGCGCCACCACCAGGCCGGGGAGGCCGGCGATCCAGAAGGCGTGACGCCAGGTGTGATGCTGGACGAACCAGCCGCCGAGCGTGTAGCCCATGGCCGACCCGACGGGGATGGCGACGTAGAAGTAGGCGAGCATCCGCGAGCGCTCGGTCCGCTTGAACAGGTCGGCGATGAGCCCCGGGGCGACCGTGCCATAGCCAGCCTCGCCGATGCCGACGATGGCTCGTGCGGCGAGCAGGGCGACGAAGGTGGGAGCGAAGCCGCCGCCGCTGGTGGCCAGGCTCCAGAGAAAGACGCCGCCGGCGAGGACCAGCCGCCGCGCGTAGCGGTCCCCGAGCACCCCGGCCAGCGGCGCGAAGAGCATGTAGACGACGATGAAGACGGAGCCCAGGAGCCCGGCCTGGGCGTGATCGACATTCAGGTCGCGCTCGATGCTGGGGAAGAGCGCGGCGACGATGTAGCGGTCGAGGTAGTTGAGAAGGTTGATGATGGTGAGGATGGCCAGGCCGTAGCGGGCCTGGCCCCGGGTGACGGCGCGATCGGCGGCGACGGTCATGCGGCCCCTCCTCCGAAGCGTACGGCGAGCGTTCCCCAGCGCAGCCCCCGGTCGCTGACCCGGGTGCCGGCCGCGCCAAGGTGGTCGAGGGCGCGCTCGAGGAGGACTGCGCCGGCGACGATGACGTCGGCGCGCTCGGGCTGGAGCCCGGTGACCCGCTTCCGCTCGGCGAGTGGGAGCGAGGCCAGGCGCGCCCGGGTGCGGGCGACGTCCTGCCGGGACATCCATCCTCCCTGGACGCGGGCTCGGTCGTACGGCTCGATGGCGTGGGCGACGGCGTAGAGGGTGGTCAGCGTCCCGGCGACCCCCACCACCAGCGCCTCCGGTCCGGGGCGGGGGACGGGCGCGAGCGCGCGTGCCACCTCGGCGTCGACGCGGGCGAGGTCCTCGGCGGTGGGTGGGTCGGAACGGATGCAGCGCTCGGTGAGTCGAACCGACCCGACGTCGAGGCTGGTGTGGAAGTCGACGGCCTGGCCGTGCCCGAAGATGAGCTCGGTGGAGCCGCCGCCGATGTCGATGGCCACCAGGGGCCGGGTGCCGGCCTCGGCCGCGAAGTCGGCGGCGACGGCCAGGTAGGACCGGCGCGCTTCCTCGTCGCCGGAGAGGATCTCCACCTCGACGCCGGTGCGCGTGCGGGCCGCGGCGAGGAACTCCGCCCCGTTGGTGGCGTCGCGTGCGGCCGAGGTGGCGGTGATGGCGATGTGCTGCGCTCCGAGCCCCCGCGCCTCGCTGGCGAAGCGGGTCATGGCGTCGAGGGTGCGCTCCATGGCCTCGGGGGCGAGCCGGCGGCTGGCATCGACGCCCTTGCCGAGACGGGTGATCTCGGCTCGCTCGGCAACCGGGGCGAAGCCCGCCGGCGTCCGCTCGGCGACGACCAGGAGCACGGTATTGGTCCCGACGTCGATGGCGGCGTAGCGGGCCATGCGAGCGCGGCGAGCCTAGCAGCAGGGCCGGGACCGGTCTCAGGGTTCCTCGTTCACCAGACTGCAGATGGGGCACGTCGCGGCGTGGGCCGCGATGGTGGTTGCCGAACGCAGTCGGGGGCTCCCCGCCGCATCGACGCGGGTCGCCGCGGGTCGGGACAGCTTCCGGAGCCGGTCGGCGCATTCCTCCAGGCACTGCTCGAAGGTGTCGGCGAGCTCGGCCGTGAAGCGCGCCAGCATCCAGTGCTCCGTGTCGACGAGGGCTGCCCGGCTTCGCTCGACCAGCTCCCGGCCACGGCGAGTGATCGAGACTCGGCGGGCGAAGCCTGGGCCGACCTGCCCCGGTCGCTCGATGAGTCCCTTTCTCTCCAAGCGGTCGAGCGTCCTCTGCATTCCCTGGTGGTGGACGCCGGCGCTCCCCGCCATCTCGCCGCACGTTCTTGCGGGCCCATCGATGAGCTGCGCGAGTGCGGCGTACTGAGCGGCGTTGAGACCGCACGCGCGCACGACTGGTTCTCGATGCCCACGAACCAGCCCGTGCAAGGCCTCGACCCGGTCGATCACCGTGCCAGCCACCGGACCTCCCCCCGTCGTCTCACGTGGACCAGAGGACTGAGTTGCACCTCCACTTTCAAGAAATCATCTGTAAATGCAACTACTTGAAGACGGAGATGGCGTGCAACTGAGTTGCCTTCGCTCGATGGCGGCCCACCCGGGGGCAGTCTCGCAAGGTCAATGCCGGCCAGGGGGACGTCGGGCTCACCCGATCGGTACCCGACACCTGCTCGCCGCGGATGGGGGCGATCGGCTCGCCGGACCTCGCGCTCCGGTCGCCGTCGGTCGCCGCGGCAAGTGCGGCGTTCGCCCGAGCGCCCGCCCGCGACCAAGACGCGGCCCCCACGAGCCAACGAGGCCACAGCAAGTCGGCGCGTCGGCCGTCAATGCCGGGGCAAGCTGGGCGCTCGCCCACGAGCCAACGAACCACGGCGCCTCCGCCCGCTGGCTCTCAGGCGCCGGCCACTGCCTCCTCCCCGAGCAGCACCCTCAGGCACTCCCCCAGGAACGCGTACTGTTCCGGCGCGTTGTAGAGCTGCGCCGAGACCCGCACCCACCGGTGGGGCGGCCGGGGCCAGGCGTTGATCGGCACCTCGATGCCGAAGCGGAAGAGGAGGGCATCCTGGAGCGTGTCGAAGCCCGGCGGCGGGCGGGGACGCCCATCTCCATCGGGAAGCCTCACCGCGGCGAGCGAGCCGAGCATCGACTCCGGGCAGGGCGGGGGGACGTCCAGCGCTGCGGCGAGCATTCGCCGCGCCTCCACGGCGAGCGCGTGGTTCCGGGCCATGACCTCCGGCCACCCGCCCGGGACCAGCGAGCCCACCACCTCGAGGGCGGTCGGGACGCAGAGCCAGGCGGTCGGGTCGACGGTGCCCCCCCAGTCGAATTCGAGCCTGAACCGCGATCGGTCGCCGCGCGTCGAGCTCGCCCCGTGGCTGATGGTCAGTGGATGGATGCCCTCCTGGCGATCGCGCCGCACGTGGAGGAACCCGGCACCCTTGGGGGCGCAGAGCCACTTGTGGCAGTTGCCGGTGTAGTACGCGGCGCCGAGGGCCCGCAGGTCGAGGGGGAGCATGCCCGGTGCGTGCGCCCCGTCGACGAGCACGTCGACGCCCCTCGCCTGGATGGCCGGGACGAGCCGCTCGACGGGAAGGACGAAGCCGGTCGGGCTGGTGACATGGTCCAGGAGCACCAGGCGCGTCCGCTCGCTCAGCCGCGCGAGCACGGCCTCCACCGCCTGCTCCGGGCCGGCGAGCGGGAAGGGCACGTCCGCCCGGACCACCCGCGCCCCGGTTCGCCGGGCGGTGAAATCGAGCGCGTTGGCGCACGCGTTGTAGGCGTGGTTGGTGGTGAGCAGCTCGTCCCCGGGCCGGAAGTCCAGCGACCGGAGCACGGTGTTCACCCCGCCGGTGGCGTTGGACACCGGGGCCAGGTCGTCCGGATCGGCGCCGGCGAATGCCCCCAGCGCGCCCCGCACCCCGTCCAGGAGCCCCTCGAGATCCCGCCCGAAGAACCGCTCCGGCTCCCGCTCCAGGCGGGCGGCGAGCTCGGCCTGGCGGGCGAGCACGGCGCGGGGAGCGGCGCCGAAGCTCCCGTGGTTCAGGTAGGTCACCGCCGGATCCAGCGACCAGGCGGCCGCCAGCGGCGAGGAAGCCGGTGGGATAGGGCCGCTCATGGGTCCAGGGGCAGGTCGAAGGTGAGGTGAAGCTCGTCGAATCCGAGCATCCGGTAGAAGTCGTGCGACTCGGTGCGCCGCCGATCGCTGCGCACGAAGAGCCGCTCGCACCGGGCGGTGCGGGCCAGCTCGGCGGCGGCCCTGACCAGGGCCCGACCCACCCCGAGCTGCCGGGCCTCCGCGTCGGTGACCAGGGCGGTGAGCTGGGCCACCGGCCGCTGGGCGTAGAGGCGTTGCTGGATGCTCACCGTGGCCGCCCCCACCAGGCGCAGGGGCCCCCCGACCGGCTGATGTTCCGCGGCCAGGGCATGGAACGCCGACTCGGCGCCGTAGGACGCGAACTGGGCGGCGACCACGGCCGCGGTGGTCGCAAACCCGAGCCGCGCGAACAGCCCGGCGAGCGCCTCGGCGTCCCCGGGACACGCCGGGCGAACGGTGACGTTCTCGGGGCGGGCCATGGGCACCTCCCCGCATGCCACACGCCGACCGGAACAGTCGAGCCCCGGGTCGGCCCCTACTCGCCCTGCATCAGCCCGGTGACACGGCCGTCCGGGTGGACGACGACTCGGGCCGCCGCCGGCTCCCTGGGGAGCCCGGGGAGGGTGAGGATCTCACCGGTCAGGGCGACGACGAAGCCGGCGCCGGCCGAGAGCCGGAGCTCGCGCACGGTGATCTCGAAGTCGCGGGGGCGGCCGTGGCGCGAGGGGTCGTCGGAGAGCGAGAGGTGGGTCTTGGCCATGCACACCGGGAGCCGCCCGCCTCCGAGCTTCTCCACCGTGGCCAGGTCGCGCTCGGCGGCCGCGGTGAAGCTCACGTCGCGTGCTCCGTAGGCGGTCCGGGCGACGGCCCGGATCTTCTCCTGAAGCGGCGCCTCGAGCGGGTAGAGGAACTTCTGCCGGGAGGGGTTGCTCTCCGTCCGGTCGAGCATGCCGAGCACGGCATCGGCCAGCTCGAGCGCTCCCTCGCTTCCGCGGGCGAATGCGTCGCACACCGCCACCGGCACGTTGGCCGCCTTCCCCCACGCCCGGAGCTTGTGCAGCTCGGCCTCGGTGTCCTGGGGGAAGCGATTGACCGCCACCACCGCCGGCAGTCCGAAGGCGGACACCGTCTCCAGGTGCTTCCAGAGGTGCTCCAGCCCCCGCTCCAGGGCCTCCGGGTCGGGCTCGGCGACCTTGGGAAGCGGGGCCCCGCCGTGGAACTTGAGCGCCCGCAGGGTCGCGACCAGCGTCACCCCCCGGGGCCAGATCCCGGCCGAGCGGCACTTGATGTCCAGGAACTTCTCCGCCCCGAGCTCGAAGCCGAAGCCGGCCTCGGTCACCACCTCGTCGGCATAGGCCAGACCGAGCCGGGTGCCGAGCACGCTCGAGCAGCCGTGGGCGATGTTGCCGAACGGTCCGGCGTGGACGATGGCCGGTCCGCCCTCGCGGGTCTGGACCAGGTTGGGGAGGAGCGCCTCCTGGAGGAGCGCGGCCATGGCGCTCGGGGCCTTGAGCTGGCCGGCGGTGACCGGCTCGCCGCCCAGGGTCTGGCCGACGACGATGCGGGCGCAGCGGGCCTCGAGATCCTTCGGCCCCTCGGCCAGGGCGAGGATGGCCATCATCTCGCTGGCGGCGGTGATGTCGAAGCCGGTCTCGCGGACCACGCCGTTGCCCCGGCCGCCCAGCCCGATGACGATCTCCCGCAGCGAGCGGTCGTTCATGTCCAGGCAGCGGCGCCAGCGCACGCCGCGCGGATCGAGCTCGACCGGGTGGCGGAAGTGCAGGACGTTGTCCACCAGGGCGGCGAGGAGGTTGTTGGCCGCCGCCACGGCATGCAGGTCGCCGGTGAAGTGCAGGTTGATGTCCTGGGCCGGCTCGAGGGTGGCCAGCCCGCCGCCGGTGCCGCCGCCCTTCACGCCGAACACCGGACCGAGCGACGGCTCGCGGAGAGCCGCCACCGCGTTTCGCCCGCGCCGGCAGAGTCCCATGGCCAGGGCCACCGAGGTGGTGGTCTTCCCCTCGCCGGGCGGGGTGGGGGTGATGGCCGAGACCAGCACCAGTCGCCCCCGGGCCGGACGGCCCTCGAGCGCGGTCAGCTCCACCTTGGCGCGGTGCCGGCCCCAGGGCACGACGTGCTCCGGCTGCAGACCGAGGCGGGCGGCAACCTCGTGGATCGGGTGCAGAGCTGGCACCGTGCGGCCTCCTCCTCCCGGCTCAGTGGCCCCAGTCCGGGGTGTCGTAGTCCCCGCGCTCCATGGGAAGGGCGCGCTGGTTCTGTCCGTCGGCGGTCATCACGAACAGGTGGGGCGTCCCGGTGCGGGTGCTGCTGAAGACGATCAGCCGACCGTTGGGCGCGAACGAGGGCTCCGAGTTGTTCCCCTGGTCCTGGGTGAGCCGGCTGACCTTCCCTGTGTCGACGTTGATGGTGAAGAGGTCGAAGGCGTAGCGCTCGTCCCGCGCGGTGAAGGCGATGAGGTCTCCCCGCGGAGACCAGCTGGGGGTCTGGTTGTAGGTGCCCTGGAAGGTGATGCGGCGGGCATCCTTGGGGTCGTCCACGCCGAGCACGTAGAGCTGAGGGCTCCCCGCCCGGTTGCTGACGATGGCCAGGCGCTTGCCGTCCGGGCTCCAGCTCGGGCTGCTGTTGATGAAGTAGGTGCTGTCGGTGAGAGCCCGGGCTCCGGAGCCGTCGGCGTTGGCCACCCAGATGTTGGTGGCGTCCCCCTGGGCCAGGCTGTAGGCGATCCGCTTCCCGTCGGGGGAGAAGGCCACGCCGGTGGCCATCCGACCGGCCGAGACGAGTACCACCGGCGGCGACCCCGGCCGCTCGAGGTAGATGTCCGGCTTGCCGCTCCGGTAGCTGGTGAAGGCCGCGCCCTTGCCGTCGGGAGCGACCGCGGGGAGCACGTTGAGACCGTCCCGGGCGATGGCCACCGCTCCGCGTCCGTCCCACTCGGAGAGCCAGACCTCGCGGTTCTTGCCCGCCCGCTTGACGAAGGCGAGGTGGGTCTGGAAGGGCCCTGGCTCCCGGGTGAACTGCCGCCACAGCGCATCGGCGAAGAAGTGGGCGAGCTGCCGCGGTTGCTCGAGCGGCACCAGGTGGACCAGCCGCAGCTCCTCCTTGCCCGAGGCGACGCTGAAGAGGCGCATCTCGCCCCGCAGGCTGGTGCCGTCCACCGCCAGCTGGACCTTGACCAGCGCCTCCGCTCCCACGTCGGCCCAGCGGGAGAAGGTGATGCTGGCGGCGCTGAACCCGTCCCGGGCGTCGGCCAGGAAGCTCTTCCGGTCCAGGACCTGGAACAGCCCGGCGGCGGCGGCGTCGAAGAGGAAGGCGTCGTCGAAGGCGGCCGCCGCCGGCCGGGCATCGTCGGAGAGGGCCTGGGGAGGGGGGATGGCGATGGGCAGCGGCCGGAAGTTGGCGCCCGAGATTTCCAGGATCGGCGCCTGGGCGCCGGCGCCCGCGGCGCACAGCAGGGCGGCGAGGAGGAGGGCGCGAGCAGGTGGCGGAATCGTCATCGCGGGCGTCTCGAGTCTCTCTCAGGGCCGGAACTGAAGCACGATTCCGTACCTCTGCAGGGCGGAGCGGAGATGGACCGGCGGCGGCGCGAACGGCGCGGCCCGCTTCACCGCGGCCAGCACCGCTCCGTCGAAGAGGTCGTTGCCGCTGGATTTGACCAGCCGGAAGCGGGTCAGCTGGCCGCTGGCGTCGATGAACAGGGCGACCTGCGCGACCAGGCGGATCCGCTCCTGGTCGGGGATGGTCTCGGACACGTCGTAGATGCGGTGCACCTGGGTGGTGAGCTGGCCGTAGTAGCGATCGCCCTCGGCCTGGGCGCTGTCACCCTCGCCATCGACGGCCCCGGTCGCCTCCGGCCGCTTGGCCGACTTGCTCACCTTGTCGAAGGCGCCGAGCAGCTTCTGCCGCTCGTCCACCGGCTTGGTCGGCGGCGGCTTCGGCCGCACCGGCTCGGGAACGGCGGCCGGCACGGGTACGGGCACCGGTACGGGCGGGGGCGGCGCCTCCTCGATGCGGGGGAGCAGCTTCTCGTCTCGGGGCGTCCCCTGGCGGACGAGGGTGGCGCGGATCGGCTTCTGGTTGAGGTCGAGCACCGCCGGGGAGTTGAGCGCGCTGTAGCCGAGCACCAGGGCGAAGACCGCCGCGTGGACCAGCGCCGAGGGAACGAGGAACGGCGCGAGCGGCCTGGGTGGTGCGGCGAGGAGGCTGGAGGAGGTCGAGCTCACGGGTCGTGGCAGGTCGAACCGCTCAGGGCCGGTCCCTCTTCCGGGCCGGTCCGGCCGGGTCGGTGATCATCCCCACCGCCGGGATGCCCGCCCGCTGGGCGGCGGCCATCACCTCCACCACCGCGCCGTAGCTCACGTCCCGGTCGGCATGGAGGTAGATCTCCTTGTCCGCCTGCGCCTTGGCGTTGGTGCGCAGCTTCTCCTCCAGCTGGTCGGGCGGGACCTCGACGTCCCCGAAGTAGATCTTCCCCTGGCGGTCCACGCTCAGCACCAGCCGCTTTTCGGTGGCCTCCACCGGCTGGGCGCGGGTGTTGGGAAGGTTGACCTTCACCCCTTGCTGGATGAGCGGAGCGGTGACCATGAAGATGATGAGCAGGACCAGCATCACGTCCACCATCGGGGTGACGTTGATCTCGCTCATCGTGGTGCGGCCGGGAGCGCCGCGGCCTCCGCTCATGGCCATGATCTTCCGGTGCCTCCCCTCACTTGAAGAAGTGGCGCTTCACGATGTTCAGGAAGTCGGAGGAGAAGTTGGCCATCTCCACGTCGAAGACGCGGATCCGGCTGACGAAGGCGTTGTAGGCCACCACCGCCGGGATGGCCGCGAACAGGCCGGCGGCGGTGGCGAAGAGGGCGTTCCCGATGGGCGCCGCCACCGTGGCCAGGCTGGCG
>DASPUU010000238.1:0-16096 GCA_035622755.1 Myxococcaceae bacterium | reverse complement strand
CGGCCCTACCCGCACCACTTCCTGCGGCCCTCCGCCGTCCGCGCCTTCCTGCACAGCCCGCGGGGCACCTGGCTGCCGTTCGCCGAGTGGGGGCCGATCGCGCTGGCGGCCACGGCCGTCCAGGCCATGCTCGTGTCCGCGCTCCTGCTCCTCCTCCCCGCCGCGCTCTGGGCCCGCCGTGGCTTCGCTCCGGCGCCCGTCTCCGGGCTGATCGCCTTCTTCGCCGCCCTGGGATTCGCCTACGTCGCCGCCGAGGTGGCCGCCATCCAGGAGCTGAGCCTCCTCCTCGGACACCCGGTCTATGCCGTGGCCGCGGTGCTCACCGTCTTCCTCGCCTGCTCGGGGCTGGGCAGTGCCTGGTCGGACCGCCTCGCTCCCTCGCGCGGGCCGGTCGCCTGCGCCCTGGTCGCCGGGTGCCTCGGCCTCGGCGCCTGGCTGCTCCTGGCCGTCGTTCACCGGCTCCAGGGCGCGCCGCTTCCCGTGCGGGCCGCCGCGGCCCTGGCCGCCGTGGCGCCGGCGGCGTTCCTGATGGGCCTGCCCTTCGCCCTCGGCCTGCGGGCGCTCGCCCGCGGGAGCGGAGCGGTGGCCTGGGCCTGGGCGGCCAATGGCTTCGCCTCGGTGGTGGCCGCTCCGGTGGGCGCGCTGCTCGGGCTCGAGGCCGGCTCGCGCGTGCTTCTCGCCGCGGCAGCGGCGGCCTACGCCCTGGCCGCCGCCATCCAGCGTCTGGCGGTCGGCCCGCTACGGAGCGTAGAGCGATGAGCAGTGGCCGGGTTGCGCGGGCGGGTCGGTGACCGTCCCGCCCTTGGGAATGCACTGGTCGGGCGGAAGGGCCCGTCCCTGCTCCACGTGGGCGACGAGGAGGTCGAACGCCTGTTGCGCGTGCGGCTGGATGAACTCGAGCTGGGGGAAGGTGTCCTTGTAGGTCTCGATGTGGTTTCCGTTCTGGACCTCGTAGAGGCGGTAGTCGCAGCCGTCGCGCCACCCGTCATGACCTTCATGCTTGCTCGCGTGGGCCACCTTGCGGGCGTAGGCGCGGGCGTGGTGGTCGATGGGCAGGAGCGCGTCCATGGTCCCGGCCACAGTGATCAGGGGCCGCTGGATGCGTCCGCTGGTGGCGAAGGCCGCCATGTTGGCGCCGACGTCCGAGAAGGAGAGCCGGTCCACGTAGTTGTAGGTGCCGGTCCCCGACCCGTAGGTGTCGTAGCTCGGGTCGAGCCGCTTCTGCCACTGGCACTGGGTGACCTCCCAGAACTGGCCGTAGTACAGGCCCCAGAGCGAGGTGGTGCCGGTCACCAGATCTGGCGGGTAGCCGGCGGCCCGGATGTTCTTGGCCGCGGTGCTGTTCGGGTCGAATCCGGAGGCGACGTAATCGGGGTAGTTGAGGATGCCGGGAGGCAGGTCGGTGAGCAGGTTCTGCGCCACCGAGTCGACGAACGTGCCCTCCCAGTCGATGCCGCCGTCGAACAGGTCGGGCGCGGTCTCGATGGCCCGGCGAACCTGGTACCCGCCGTTCGACGTCCCGACCGCGTAGGTGTACCGCGGGTGGCGACCGTAGTGCGCCTTCACCCCGTGCCGGGCGAGCTGGGCGCCCTCGATGATGAATTCCCGCCAGCGGGTGAACGGCTGGCCGGGGTCGTTGTCGTAGAAGTGGACCCACACCGTGCTCGTCGGATTGAGACGGCAGGCGAGCGGATCGGCCGGCGGCGTGGCCGAGACGGCGACCAGGGTCAGGTTGAGGACCCCCTTGTTCTGCGAGGCGTAGGCGTAACCCTTCTGGACGACGTAGTCGCTCCAGGCGAAGTCCCCGTTGAACTCGCTCCGCGTCCCGGACGCACCGGCCACCACCAGGCGCCCGTTCCAGTCGTCGGGGAGACGGAGGAGGAACCGCGCCTCGCCGGTCGGGTCGTCGGCGATGCGCGCCTCGAGCTGCACGCCGGGCACTGCCTTGGTGATGGGCGTGCGGTTGGGCGGATTGGGCGAGATGACGGCGCGGTCGGTGATGGGCGTGAAGGCGAAGGGGGGCAGGGTGGTGATGGAGTCGTTGGCGGGCGTCGTCG
The DNA here is from genome assembly GCA_035622755.1 of Myxococcaceae bacterium. Classification (GTDB taxonomy): domain Bacteria; phylum Myxococcota; class Myxococcia; order Myxococcales; family Myxococcaceae; genus JADGRA01. The sequence continues at coordinate 14,039 of DASPUU010000238.1, read as the reverse complement.
GCCCGGTCGGCGGCGCGGAGACGTTGTTCGTGGTCAGGTCCGGGCTCTCGAAGCAGGTGACGTCGGCCAGCGCGGGGCCGAATCGAGCCACCAGAGCGTCGCAGCGAGACCCGGCGAAGGCTGAGCCGGTGAACAGGGTCAGTGACAGCGCCAGCGCGGTCCAGGATGCACGTCGCATGATCGGCTCCTCGTCGGGTGCGGCCCTCGCTCGGCCGCTCGGGCGGCGGAGGATCCGCCCCTCCCGGGTCGGCCACAAGTGGATTTCTCGCGGTCTCCTCCGAGCGCCGTCCGACGCATGGTGTCGTGACTCGTTCTCCGGCCGGGTCCGCGGTGACTCCCCCGGTGCGGTCGGGCCGGAGGAGCGCGCGCGAGTCATCCGGCGACCTCCGAGAGAGTGACCAGTCCGACGAGGACGATCCCGGAGATGAGCACGGCGTCCCGGGACGGCGACGCGGCGAGGACGAGCAGAGGCGCGAGGAAGAATGCGGCGGTGACGAGCACCCCGCGCCGCGCCGGTCGAACCTGGAGGAGCCAGACGGCGAGGACGTAGAGCGTGACCGGCAGCGTCACGGCCAGGCCCGCCCGGAGCGCCGGGATGCCGGCATGCCCGGTGAGCGCGTCGGCCGCCACCCCGAGGCCGGCCCCGACGGCGGCGGTGGCGGCGAAGACGACCAGGTGGCCGTATCCCCAGAGGAAGGCGACCCGGTTGGACACCAGCAGGTGGTGCACCGGGCGGTCGAAGTAGATCCACCACAGGCAGAAGAGGACGAGCAGGCCCCCGACGACGAGCGCCGCCAGCTCGCCCGAGAGGTGTCCGGCGTCGAGCGCCGACTGGATGGCCACCGTCGCCGAGAGCACCGACTCGCCGAGGACGATGAGCGTCAGCAGGCCGTAGCGCTCGGCGATGTGGTGCGGATGCCACGGGGTCGGGTCGACGCGCTCGGCCCAGAGGGGCACGAGCAGCTCGGCCGGAGCGAGGAGCATCCAGCCGCGCAGCCACTGGCCCGGCGGAAGCAGGAGGAGGCCGATCCAACCCAGCTGGCAGAGCGTCACCCCGGCGGCGTACCGGAGAGCGGTCCGCCGGCGAGCGCCATCGGCATGGGCGGCTCGAAGCCAGAGAGACACCAGCCCCACGCGCATGATGGCGTAGCCGAGCGTGACCACGGCGAAGTCGCGTCGGTCGAAGGCCCGTGGAATCCCGGCGGCGATGACCAGGACGCCGGCGATCTGGACCAGCACCGCCAGCCGGTAGGGGACGTCGTCCGCATCGTAGGCCGAGGCGAACCAGGTAAAGTTCATCCACGCCCACCAGATGGCGAAGAAGACGAGCGCGTAGGCGAGGACGGCGTGGCCGCAGATGCCCTCCGCCAGACCGTGGTGGAGCCGGGACGAGGCCTGGGCGACGGCCACCGCGAAGCAGAGGTCGAAGAGCAGCTCCAGGGGTGTCGACGCCCGGTGCGCCTCGCGCGGATCGCGCGGCGTCATGCAGCGGATCCACCGGCTCCGGTCCCTGTCCCCCGGGGAATGGCTCCCGTCCGCTCTCGAGGCCACGTCAGTCGAGGGCGACGAAGTCGTCGGTGCGGGGGAGGCTCAGCCACAGGTTGCGGAGCTCGGGCGGCGGGGCGACGGGCCGGCGCGCGGCGAGATCGAACCAGAGCACCACGCTGTCCACCACCGCGCACAGCGCCCCGTCCGAGGACCGGGTGAACCGGTTGCGCAGCCTCATCTTCCGCCCGTCGGCGGAGATGCCGGAGAGGGCGAGATCGACGGTGAAGGGCTCGAGGAGCTTGAGCTCCTTCTTGTAGGTCAGCCGGTCCTCCACCACCACCGGCCCGAGCCGACGGCGGGTGAACTCGTCCATCGTCCAGCCCTGCGCGTCGAGGTAGCGCATGCGGATCTCCTCGCTGCAGCCGAGAAAGGCCGCGTTGCGCATGTGCTGGTTGAAGTCCATGTCCGCCCAGCGGGCCCGGAACTCCTGGACGAAGGGCTCGGTCATCTGCGGTCCCGAAGGGTGGGGAGGTGGGCCATGTCGACCAGTGCCAGCACCGTCCTCCAGTTCCGCACGGTGCTCGTCGTCCCGAGCCTGGCCTCGAAGTAAGCGTTGGTCAGCTTGCTCCGGCCCATGCCCTTGGGGAGCCGGAGATAGATCTCCCGCCCGACCACCGCGAACTCGTCGGGGAGTGACCGGTTCCGGTCGAGAGCGGCGACCTGTGCCGCCGAGGGCCGGTCGGCGAGGAAGGAGACGTGGAGGGTGTCCGGATCCGCTCCGGCCCTGAGGAAGGGGTTGGAGCGGGCGGCCCTGTGGAGCTCGGCGGCGGTGCGGGTGACCACCCGGATGTCGAACCCGAAGCGCACGGCGATGGCCCCGGAGATGCGGCCGGCAATCTGACCGGCGAGCCGCTCGCCGGCCTGGAAGACGACGTTGCCGCTCTGGATGTAGATGGCCACGCGCTCACAGCCGGCGGTGGTGAAGAGCGCGGCCAGGTCCTTCATCGACAGCCGGTTGTTCGGGCCGAGGTTGATTCCGCGCAGCAGCGCGACGTGGATCCCCGTTCCTCCCGCCACCTGGTGCCTCCCGGGCAGTTCCTCGGACCGCCCTACCGCATGCACACCGCCTCGACGTTGTTCCCGTCCGGGTCGATGAGGAAGGCCGCATAGTAGTGCGGCCCGTAGGCGCTGCGGATCCCCGGCCCTCCATGGTCCTGTCCGCCTGCCTCCAGGCCCAGCCGGTGGAAGCGGTCCACGTTGAGCCGCTCCGGCGCCCGGAAGGCCACGTGGATGCCGGTGGCCGGCGAGCCGCTCCGGTAGAGCCAGAGCGCCGGTTGCCCTGGCGGGCCGAAGCTGGCGCTCCCCTCGTCCTGGGAGCAGAGGACGTGCCCCAGCGCTCCGAGCGCGGCGCGGTAGAAGCGAATGCTCGCCGACAGGTCCCTGACCTTGAGCCCCAGATGGTCGTACACCGGACACCTCCCCGCCCTTGATGCCAAGCGAGCTGGCGCCGCGCAACCGAACCTGCCACCCTCCCGCGCCGAGGCACCGATGATCCGCGGAATCCACGGGCTCTTCTACTCGTCCGCACCGGAGGCCACCCGCGCCTTCTTCCGCGACAAGGTCAGGCTGCCGGGAAGCGACATCGGGGAGGGGTGGTGGATCTTCGACTTCCCCGAAGGGGACCTGGGCGTCCATCCCGTGGACGACCCAGGGGACGAGGGACACCACAACGTCTCCTTCTACTGTGACGACATCCGGGGCACGGTGGCGGAGCTGAAATCGCGCGGCGTCCCTTTCACGCAGGAGATCGCCGACCATGGCTATGGGCTGGTGACCTACTTCACCGCTCCCGGCGGAATCACCGTGCAGCTGTACGAGCCGCGCTACACCAAGGGCTCGCGGCGGACGAAGCGTCCTGGTGCGACCGGGAGATCCCCTCGACCGCGGCGCCGCGCCTCCCCCAGGCGGAGGCGCGCCGCCCGGCGCTGACCCGAACGCGGGGCTGTCAACTCACCGCGCGGCGCCGACGTCGACCAGCCTCAGGCACCCGTCCGGTGAGAGGCTGGTGGCCAGCATCACCTCGTTGATGTTCCGGTGCTCGGCCCAGGTCGCGGCCCGGCGGTGCTCCGGGTCGAGCCAGAACGACTCGATCGCCGGGCCCAGCCTCCGGGTCGGCCCCAGGGCGGCGACCAGCGCCCGTGTCCCGGGCGATCCGGTCCCCTCGAGCAGCGGGAGCGCGTGCAGCCCGATGGACAGCCCGAGCTCGCGGAAGGCCAGCCGGTGTGACGCCGGGCCCCGGAGCTCTTCCTCGACCGCCGGATGGTGGAGCCCCTCGGCGGCGGCGGCGAGCAGGCTCCGCAGCAGCTCGTCGTTCACGGCTCCATCCGGCGTTCGAATCTGGGCCACCCGACCGGCGTCCATGAGCAGGCCCCCCAGCCCGAGCGGATCGGCCGTCGCCCAGTGGTCCGGTTCGGACATGGCGGCGAAGCCGGCCAGCTCTGCCTCGAGACTCGGACCCGTCTCCCCTCCCTTGAGCGCCGTGGCGGTGGCGCGCAGCTGGGCACAGGTGATGAGGCCGTCCACCGCATCGTGCTGGCCCATCGAGGCGACCAGCGGGCGGGAGAGATCGATGCTCATCTTCCAGAAGAGCCGCAGCCGCTCCGAGCCTGGCGGGCGGTAGCTGAACCCGGCATAGGCGGCCGCCGCCAGCTCGCGCGCCCAGAGGTTGTAGCGGGGCTCTCCCGTCCAGCGGGCGACCTGGTCGAGCGCGTGCATCCACTTCGTCAGGTAGTGGAGGTACTGGCCGTCGCGGTCCCACTCCAAGCGCTCGTCGAGGGGATCCCCGGGCAGCCGCTCGGGCAGCTTCTTGCCGATGCGGAGCCCGCGGCGGGTGGGATGCGCCGCGCCGGCGAGCTCCCCGAGACCGCTGATCCACCCCTTGCGCGCGTCGTCCGGACGATGCCGTCCGAGCGTGGTGTGGACCGCGTCCACGAGCTGTAGGGCAAGCTGGCCGTGCTTCCTGTCGCCCGTCGCCCGGGCCAGCCCGACGAGGTTGCAGACGGCAAAGGCGTCCGTCCAGAGGTAGCGCTGGGGCGGGCGGCCCGAGCTCAGCCCAGTGCGGTCGGCAAACTGCAGCATGAGCTGCACCGCCTCCCGCACCCGGGGGTCGTCCTGCGCCCTTCCTGGCCGTTCCTCGGGGCTCACGCTCGCGAGTGCTGCATGCTACGTGCCGGCCTCAGCCTTCCGGCACTACCCTCGCCTGGCCGAAGTCCGGACGCTGCACCGGGCCGGCCGGGGAATCCAGAGCCCGAAAGACGTGCGGAGGTCGCCCCAGCGGTCCGAGCAAAAATGCGCCCCCGGAGGGCCTCGATGGCTGCCCGGACGGTAAGCTTCGGAAGTTCTCGCGATGTGAATCCCGGAGCACGACACGGGAGAGTGCGGCATGCAGAAGATCACCCCGTTCCTCTGGTTCAACGGTCAGGCCGAGGAGGCGGCGCGGTTCTACGTCTCCATCTTCAGGAACTCGGAGATCGGGAGGATCTCCCGGTTCAATGAAGGGGGGCCCGGCCCCGGTGGCTCGGTGCTGTCGGTGGCCTTCCGCCTCGAGGGACACGAGTTCGTCGCCCTCAACGGCGGGCCGCAGTACACCTTCTCGCCAGCCATCTCCTTCCTGGTCGATTGCAAGACGCAGGAGGAGGTCGACACCCTGTGGGAGAAGCTCTCCGCCGGGGGCCAGAAGCAGCGGTGCGGCTGGTTGAGCGACCGCTACGGCGTCTCCTGGCAGATCATCCCTACTGTCCTGGGCGAGCTGCTCCAGAGCCCGGACCCAGGGAAGGCGGCGCGGGCGATGCGGGCGATGCTGGAGATGGACCGGATCGACATCCGGCGCCTCGAGCAGGCGGCTGCGGCCGGATAGGGACTCCCGAGAGTGCCGGGAAGGCCGAGCCTCACCGGCCGGGCGGGGCGACCCGGTCGGAGAGCGCCGCGCGGAGCGCCTCGGCGATGCGGCGGCGGACGACGGGCGCGCCCGAGTGGGGAGCCACCCGCACCGGAGGGATGGCCTGCACGCGCTCGAGCAGCTCCTCGGCCTGGGCGCCCAGCTGCTCCGCCGCCTCGTAGAAGCCACCCGGGCCTTCCTCGAGCGGGTTGTGCAGCTCGAGGAGATTGCGGAGAGCGCTCACCGACTCGGCCTCCGGAGGCGGCACGAGCAGGACGGCCAGTGCCTCGTGGTCCCGGTGGAGCTGTTTCTCCACGGCCGATGCGTCTCCCCGGGCGCGGCGGAGCGCCGGGAGCAGCACCTTCTCCTCCATGGCGATGTGCCGCAGGAGCCCGCGACGGAGCTCCTCGTAGGCGCCGCCGTCCAGCCGGCCCCTGGAGTCGAGCGCGCGCCGCAGCAGGCCGTCCAGCCGACGGTGGTCCTGCGCCAGGAAGTCTTGGAGCCGCCCCGGCATCGGGCCCGATTCTACCGCTCGGCCCCTCTCGGCGAAGGCCCGCAGTCGCCGAACTGCCGCCCATCGGTCAGGGCCTTGCAACACCCTGGTGCCCGGGCCCGCATGGCCGGAGACCTCGTGTCACGGCCCGACCGGTCCGGTGTCGCTCGACCTAGCGGCTGAAGAGCTGGAAATGCTCGACGATTGGACCGAGCGCCAGCGACGGGAGGAAGTTCAACGCTCCGATCAGCAGGGCGCTCGCGATGAGCAGGATGCCGAACTGGAGCGTGTCCGGGGGGAGTGCGGCGGGTGCGTCCGGACGGCGCCCCTGCTGCCCGAGCCGCCCCGCCAGCGCGAGAGCCGGAACGACCAGGCCGAAGCGGCCGACGATCATCGCCGCCGCGGTGGTCACCTCGTAGAACGCGTTGTTTGCGGAAAGCCCTGCCATCGCCTGCCCGTTGTTTCCCACGCACGAGGCGTAGGCGAAGAGAATTTCCGTCAGCCCGTGCGGCCCGCCGTTGGTGGTCAGACCGGCGCGCCCCGCCTCGGTCGCCACTGCCGCCGCCGTGAGGACGAGGATGGTGAGCGGGGAAATCAGCGTGTGGAGCATGACCAGCTTCATCTCCGGTGGTCCCACGCTCTTGCCCAGGTACTGAGGCGTCCGCCCGATCATCAGGCTGCCGATGAACATGGCGATGAGCGCCACCATGAGCATGCTCTGGAGACCGGTCCCCAGGCCGCCGAACGCGACCTCGCCGAGGAGCATGTTGACCAGCGGCACCGAGACACCCACCGGCGTGAAGCTGTCGTGCATGGCGGCGTAGGAGCCAGTCGCGCCGTTGGACGTGGCGACGGCCGCGAGAACCGAGTGCGCCACCCCGAACCGCGCTTCCTTGCCCTCGAGATTGGGCCCGACGATGCCCGCCGCCGCCAGCCGTGGATTCCCCGACTCCTCGGCGGCGCCGGCCACCAGGAGCCCGGCGCTGAACAGCGCCGTCATGACACCGAAGAGCACCCAGCCCTGGCGTGGACGTCCGGTCATCCTTCCGAAGGTGTGGGTGAACCCCGCGGGGAGCGCGGCGATGGCCAGCAACTCGAGGAAATTGGTGAGCGCGCTCGGGTTCTCGAAAGGGTGCGCCCCGTTGGCATTGAAGAAGCCACCGCCGTTCGTGCCGAGATTCTTGATCAGCTCCAGCGCCGCCACCGGCCCGCGAGGGATGACCTGCCGGCCGCCTTCGAGCGTGGTGATCACCGCGTAGGGCGCGAAGCTCATCGGTACGCCCTGCCACACGAGGAGGAGACTGCCGACGATGGACAGGGGGAGGAACACCCAGAGGAGAGCCCGCGTCACGTCCACCCAGAAGTTTCCAACACCGCTGGTGCGCGCCCGTGCGAACCCGCGGATGAAGGCCAGCCCCACCGCCAGTCCACAGGCTCCTCCCAGGAAGTTCTGTCCGACGAGCCCGACGAGCTGCGTCCAGTACCGCAGCGTCGTCTCGCCGGCGTATGCCTGCCAGGTGGTGGTGGTGGAGAAGCTGACGGCCGTGTTCATCGCCAGGCCCGGCGTCATCGCCGTCGTCAGGTAGCGGGCGTCAGGACCGCCCGGGACGAGGTGCTGCTGCAACCGAAGCAGAAGGTAGAGCAGCAGCGTGCCCACCACGCCGACGACGACGAAGCAAGAGGCGTAGTGCGACCAGGTCATCTCCTCCTCGGGCCGCACTCCCATCAGCCGGAGGAGGATGCGCTCCACGGGTGCGAGGAAGCGGTGGAGCGGCGGCCGGTCACCGAAGACACGTTCCAGGTAGATGCCGGCCGGCTTCACCAGCGCCGTCAGGGCGAGCAGGAAGATCAGGTACTGGAGCAGGCCCCATGCGCTCATGACGGACGTCGATCGCATCGTCGTGTCGAGCAAGGGGCGTGCCACCTCCGGGGCTGGTGGCCAACCCCGAGGGATTGCGGGTTGCACGAGCACCGGGAGTCGGGCTTCGCCCACCCGGGCCTCGTGCAACCTGCAATGGCTTCGCGGGTCGAGGAATCGCTCGCGCCGACGGAGAGCTTGCCGGTTCGTCCACTATAGTGGATGCTACATCCAGCATGAAGGAGCCGGACACCGGTCTCGCCGAGCGCATCGCCGAACGGGTGCGGGAGCTCCGGCTCGCCCGGGGCCTCTCCCTCGACGCCCTGGCGGGCAAGAGCGGGGTGAGCCGCTCGATGATCTCGCTCGTCGAGCGTGGCGAGAGCAGCCCGACAGCGGTGCTGCTGGAGAAGCTCGCCACGGGCCTGGGCGTGGTGCTCGCCTCGCTCTTCGACGGGCCGGCTGGACCTCCCGGCGAGAACAGCGGTCCGGTGGCTCGTCACCAGGACCAACCCGAATGGAGAGACCCGGCCTCGGGGTACGTGAGACGCAATGTCTCGCCTCCAGGAGTTCCGCAGCCGGTCCAGATCGTCGAGGTGCATTTCCCGGCCGGCGCGCGGGTGGCCTTCGAGACCGGTGCCCGCGACGGGCGGGTGGATCAGCAGATCTGGGTCCTGGAGGGCGAGATGGCCATCACCCTGGGCGAGGAGCGGCACCGCCTGAGAAGGGGTGACTGCCTGGCCATGCGGCTCGACCGGCCGACGATGTTCCACAACCCGACGCGGAGAGCTGCCCGCTACGCGGTGGTCCTCGCATCCGAGAGGCCGGCCGGTCGATGAGCCCCATCGTCTGGTCACCGCGGCGCCTGCAGACGGTCGGCGACGGCCACATCGACGAGCTCGCCGACGTGCTCATCGACTGTGTCGAGGGCGGCGCATCGGTGAGCTTCATGCACCCGCTGTCCCGCGAGCGCGCCGTCGGCTTCTGGCGCCGCGTGGCCCGGGACGTGGAGGCCGGTGAGCGCGCCCTGCTCGTGGCCGAGGACGCCCGGGGGCTATGTGGGACCGTGCAGCTCCTGCTCGGCCAGCCTGACAACCAGCCGCACCGCGCCGACGTGGCGAAGATGCTGGTGCACCGCCGCGCCCGGCGGCAGGGCCTCGGGGCGGCGCTGATGCACGCGGCGGAGGCCACCGCGCGCGAGTGCGGGAAGACCTTGCTCGTGCTCGATTCCGTCACCGGCGGTGACGCCGCCCGGCTCTACGAGCGCCTGGGCTGGGTGCGGGTGGGGGACATCCCCGGGTACGCGCTGTTTCCACGGGGCGGCCTCTGCTCGACGACGGTGTACTTTCGCCAGCTCGGCGCCGGATTCGAGGGACCGCCTGCCGGTCCCGGCGAATCGTCTTGACGGCCCGCAGACGAGTGACCAACGCTCCCGCCCGGGCGAACGAGGGCTCGCCCGATCGGAGGACACCGTGGGCATCTCCCGACGTGACCTCCTCAAGGCCGGCACGACGGCGGCCGCCGCCGGTGGCCTGCTCACGGCCAGCGCGGAATCGCCGTCGCGGACGTCGTCCGTGCCCGGGCCCGTTCCCGTCGGCTTCAACCCCGCCGACCCGACGCTCAAGTTCGACATCCTCATCGCCAATTGCGACGTGCTCGACCCGAGCCAGAAGCTCCGGGGCAAGCGAGACGTCGGCATCAAGAACGGCCAGGTGGCGGTCATCGCCGCCAGCATCCCCGCCGAGCGCGCGGTCCAGCGCGTCGATGCCGGCGGCCGGCTGGTGATCCCCGGGCTGGTGGATCTCCACACCCACCTCGTTCCTCACGTCGGTGTCGGTCTGCCCGCCGACGAGCTGGTCGGGATCACCGGGACCACGACGGCGGTGTCGACGGGCGACGTCGGCGCCTACACTTTCGGCGTCTTCAGGCACTGGGCGCAGCCGCAGACCCACACCCGGCTGTTCGCCTTCGTCCACATCGCCACCATCGGGGTCGCCGGCGGTCTGGCGCCGGGGGAGATGCTCAACATCGACTACGCCAACGTGGACGCCTGCGCGAAGTGCGTGGCGGAAAACGCGGACGTCGTCCTCGGAGTCAAGGTCCGCATGACCGACTCCGTCGTCGGGCAGAACGGCCTCGAGCCGCTCCGGCGGGCCCTCCGCGCCGCGACCATCGCCGGACCTCAGTTTCGCGTGATGTGCCACATCGGCGCGGTCCCGGGCTCGCTCGCCGAGCTGCTCGACCTTCTCCGGCCGGGCGACATCCTCACTCACGCCTACAGCGGCGCGGGGAACAACATCGTCCAGAACGGCCAGCTCCTGCCGGCGGCGAAGGCGGCCAAGCAGCGCGGCGTCATCTTCGACGTCGGGCACGGCGGCTTCAGCTTCGACTTCACCGTGTGCGAGGCGGCGATGAAGCAGGGAGCGCCGCCCGACACGATCTCGAGCGACATCCACGCCGCCAGCATCAACACGCCCGGCTATCCGACCCTTCCCAACGTCATGTCCAAGTTCCTCGCCCTCGGGCTGCCCCTGGAGGAGGTGGTGGCCCGGGCGACCTGGGAGCCGGCGAAGATCATCGGCCGGGTCCCCGGCCTGGGGACGCTCCAGGTTGGCGCGCCGGCCGACCTCTCCATCCTCGAGGTGACGGAGGGCCCGGTGGAGTTCGTGGACACGCGGAACAACAAGCGGAGCGGCACGAAGAAGCTCGTCCCCTGGCTGACGGTGATGGGTGGACGCCCGCTCGGGCGGCCCCCGATGCCGTATCCGTACACGTTCTAGGCATGCACGTGGATCGCGACAGCGTCGCGCGGAGCTGGCGCGAGCGCGGCTTGCGCGCCGAGGCGACCCAGGGCGCTCCGGCCGTCCCGGGCCTGTTTCTCTACTTCCCGAGCCGAGCTCAGGTCTCACCCGCGCTGAAGGCCCTGGTCGATGTGGCGCGTGAGGTCGCAAAGCTTTCCTAAACGCCCCATGCAGTTCGTACAGGTTTGCTCCTCACCGGCGCGGCGTTATTCCTCGCCTCTGCAAGGAGCCGCGAGATGAAGAAGAGAAGGCTGGGGAAGAGCAACCTCGAAGTCTCGGCCATCGGCCTCGGCTGCATGGGGATGAGCTTCGGGTACGGCCCGCCGGCCGACAGACAAGAGATGGTCGCGCTGATCCACAAGGCGGTCGAGCTCGGTGTCACGTTCTTCGACACCGCCGAGGTCTATGGCCCGTTCACCAACGAGGAGCTCGTCGGCGAGGCGCTCGCCCCCTATCGCGGGAAGGTGGTCATCGCCACGAAGTTCGGCTTCAAGCCCTCCTCCCCCGGCGAATCGAGGTGGGCGCTCCTGGACAGCCGGCCGGAGCACATCAAAGAGGTTGCCGAGGCGTCGCTCAGGCGGCTCAAGGTCGATACCATCGACCTCCTCTACCAGCACCGGGTCGACCCGGACGTGCCCATCGAGGACGTCGCCGGCGCGGTGAGGGACCTGATCCGGCAGGGCAAGGTCAAGCACTTCGGGCTCTCCGAGGCGGGGGCGAAGACGATTCGCCGTGCGCACGCGGTCCAGCCGGTGACGGCCGTCCAGAGCGAGTACTCGCTCTGGCACCGGGTCCCCGAGCAGGAGATCCTGCCCACCCTGGAGGAGCTCGGCATCGGGTTCGTCCCCTTCAGCCCTCTGGGCAAGGGGTTCCTCACCGGCAAGATCGACCCAACGACCAAGTTCGATAGCACCGACTTCCGCAACATCGTTCCGCGTTTCACACCCGAGGCCCGGAAGGCGAATCAGGGCCTGGTCGATCTGCTCGCCGGGGTCGCGGCACGGAAGAAGGCGACCCCTGCCCAGATCGCCCTGGCCTGGCTCCTGGCGAGGAAGCCATGGATCGTTCCCATCCCGGGCACGACCAGGCAGACCCGCCTCGAAGAGAACATCCAGGCGGCCGACGTCGAGCTGTCTGCCGCGGACCTCCGCGAGATCGAGTCCGCCGCGTCGAAAATCGTCGTGCAGGGCGCACGCTATCCCGAGGCCCTGGAAAGGCTGACCGGTCGCTGAGCGGCGTCGGGAGCCTGGCGATCCGGCGGGCCAGCAGCTCGCATATCGTCCCGGGAGATTCTCCGACGGGAATCGAGGACGGGGGCCCGGGTGATCCTCTTCGAGCTGGTCATCGCGCTGCTCTTCGCCGGGGCGGTGTTCGCGCTCTGGGCGGAGCGGCTCGGCGTCCCGTACCCGGCGCTGCTGGCGCTGGTGGGAGCCATCATCGCGCTGGTGCCGGGAACGCCCGGCGTGGCGCTCGATCCCGAGCTCGCGCTGGCGCTCTTCGTCGCGCCGACCCTGCTCGATGCCGCCTACGATGCCTCTCCGCGAGACCTGCGCCGGAACGTCGTCTCCGTCGTCAGCCTGGCGGTCGTCCTGGTGCTGCTCACCGTTGCCGCCGTCGCCTGGGTCGCACGGGCCATCGTGCCGGACATGAGGTGGGCAGCCGCCGTGGCGCTCGGGGCCATCGTGGCGCCGCCTGACGCGTCGGCCGCCACGGCCGTCCTCCGCAAGCTCAGACCACCGCACCGGATGCTGGTCATCCTGGAGGGCGAGAGCCTGTTCAACGACGCCACCGCGCTGCTCGTCTATCGGGTGGCGGTCGGCGCCGCGATGGCCGGTGCTTTCTCGAAATCCGGCGTGGCGGCGACGCTTCTCCTGACCTGTGGAGGCGGGCTCGTCGCCGGCTGGGGGCTGGCGCGCCTCTACATCGTGCTTGCTTCCCGAGTGGAAGACATCGCCATCAACGTTCTGCTCCAGTTCGTGAGCACCTTCGCGGTGTGGCTGATTGCCGATCGACTCGGGCTCTCGGCGATCATCACCGTCGTTTCCTATGCCATGACGCTGGCCCAGCGCCTCGGAGGCAGGATGAGCGCACGGCACCGCATCGCCTCCTACGCGGTGTGGGACGTCGCGGTGCTCGTGCTCAATGTCCTCGCCTTCGTGCTCATCGGGCTCCAGCTCCGCTCGGTGCTCGCACGTGCGCAAGGCGAGGAATGGCGGACCTACGCGCTCTGCGCGGGAGCCGTGTGCGCGACGGTGATCATCGTCCGCGTGGCGTGGCTCCTGGCATACACGGCGGCGGTGCGCTGGAAGCGGCGCCGGTTCGAGAGCCGGCTCTCGCCGCCCGCGCCCGGGAGCGGCCTCCTCGCCTCCTGGTGCGGCATGCGTGGCATCGTGACGCTGGCCGCGGCGCTGGCCCTGCCGGCGGGCTCCTCGCCCTTCCCCCATCGCGATCTCATCGTCGTCTCGGCCTTCTCCGTGGTCCTGGTCACGCTGGTCCTGCAGGGGCTGACCCTGCGGCCGCTGATGCAGCGCCTCGGGCTTCAGGATGACGGGACGGTGGAACGTGAGATCGCCGTGGCACGTGTCGAGACGGCGCGGGCCGCTCTCCGGGCGCTCGAGCCGGAGACCGAACGGTCGCGGTCAGCCCGGATTCTGCGCAGCGAGTACCAGGCCCGGGTGACGACCGAGGAGGGAAGTGGCGCCGGGGGTAGCGCGGCGGAGAGTGACGCCAGCCTCGCCGTGCTTCAGCGGCGGGCGGTGGCGGCCCAGCGGGACGCGCTCACCGCGCTCAGGGCCCGCCAGGTCATCGGCGACGATGCGCTTCACGCGGTGGAGGAGGAGATCGATCTGATCGAGCTGACCGCCGACGCGCGGGTCCGGCCGCCAGTCGAAGGCGGCACGCAGTGACGTCCCGCGAAGGGAGACCGGTCTGGGACGAAGTGCTCGCGAAGGTCCAGGACGCGGAGCGGCGCGTCCTGGACGACTTCATGATCGTCCCACGCTCGCGCCCAGAGTGACGAGAAGCTCGTCCAGCTGCTCGAGCGTCTCGGGCATCCCGGACGTCGCCCCGGAGGCGATCGCAGCGTCGAGAGCTTCCTTCGAGGGATAGAGATCGTGCACGACCAACAGCGTCTTGCCGCCCTTCTCCTCGAAGGTCACCGTGGTGACGGCCCCACCGTCATCACCTTCGTCGTTGGTCCAGACGAGGCGCGAGGGCGGTGTCACCTCGAGGTACCTGCCGAAGAACTCCATGGTCGAGCCTTCGTGGCTGAACACCAAGCGGTACCTGCCCCCGACACGAACATCCATCTCGCAGGAAAGCAGGGACACGCCACACGACTTCGGTACCCACCACCGCTTGAACAGCTCGGGCTTGGTCCAGGCCTCGAACACGATGCGCGCCGGACCGTTGACGGTTCGCGTGAAGACCAGCTCACGCTCGGACCTCCGTTCCGCGGCCGTGCGG
>DASPUU010000237.1:0-2767 GCA_035622755.1 Myxococcaceae bacterium | reverse complement strand
TCCAGGGCCTCCGCACGCCCTTCGTCAAGGCGGGAGGCGCCTTCCAGTCCCTCACCGCGCTCGACCTCGGCCGGACGGTCGTCCAGGAGCTGGTCGAGCGCTCGGGCATCGACCCGGGCGACGTCGACCAGCTCGTCTTCGGCCAGGTCATCCCCACGCTGCTCGCCCCGGGCATCGCCCGCGAGGTGGTCATCGCCGCCGGGCTGCCGAGGAAGATCGAGGCGCACACCGTGGCCCGCGCCTGCGCCACCAGCATCCAGTCCCTCACCGACGCCGCCTCGGCCATCGCGCTCGGGCTCTCGCAGGTGGCCATCACCGGCGGCACCGAGTGCATGTCCGACGCGCCCATCTTCACCAGCCGGCCGCTGGCCCGCGCCCTGGTCAGGGCCTCGCGGGCGAAGAGCCTCCCCGAGAAGCTCCGCGCCTTCGAGGGCGTGCACGCCCGCGACCTGGTGCCCGTTCCCCCGGCCATCGCCGAGCACTCCACCGGGCTGACCATGGGTCAGAGCGCGGAGAAGATGGCCCAGGAGAACCACATCTCCCGCGCCGAGCAGGACGCCATCGCCCTCTCCTCGCACCGGAACGCCGCCCAGGGCTGGAAGGAGGGCCACTTCGACGCCCAGGTGATGCACGTCGCCGTCCCGCCCCGCTACGAGGCGGTGGTGCCGAGGGACGACATCGTCCGCGAGGACACCAGCGCCGAGGCGCTGGCCGCGCTCAAGCCGGCGTTCGACCGGAAGTACGGAACGGTCACCGCCGGCAACTCCTCGCCCCTCACCGACGGCGCGGCGGCGCTCCTGGTCATGAGCGAGGAGCGGGCCCGCTCGCTCGGCCTCGAGCCGCTCGGCTTCGTCCGCTCCTTCGCCTACGCCGCCACCGACCCGGCCGAGCAGCTGCTCCAGGGGCCGGCCTACGCGGCGCCCATCGCCCTCGACCGGGCGAAGATGACCCTCGGCGACATCGACCTCTTCGAGATGCACGAGGCCTTCGCCGCGCAGCTGGCGAGCAACCTCCAGGCCTTCGCCTCGGCCGACTTCGCCAGGAAGCTCGGCCGGAAGGGGCCTCTCGGCGAGGTGGACCGGAGCCGGCTCAACGTCGACGGCGGCTCCATCGCCCTCGGGCACCCCTTCGCCGCGACCGGAGCGCGCGTGGTCATGCAGGCGCTCCACGCGCTCAGGCGGAAGAAGCTGAACACCGCGCTCTGCACCGTCTGCGCCCAGGGCGGCAACGGCGCCGCCGTCGTCCTCGAGGTCGCCTGATGGCTGCCCGGGCCCTGACCCTGGAGGTCCGCGACGGGGTGGCCGTCCTCAGCCTCGACGTCCCCGGCGCGGCGGTGAACACCATCTCGCCGGCCCTCTTCGCCGAGCTCGACGAGGCGATGCAGAAGATCGCCGAGGACAACGCCATGCGCGCGGTGGTCTTCACCTCGGGGAAGCCGGACGGGTTCATCGCCGGCGCCGACGTGAAGTGGCTCGACGCGCTCCGCACCAAGGAGGACGGCATCCGGGCCTCGCGCGAGGGGCAGGACTGGATGGACCGGATCGAGAGCTTCCGGAAGCCCACCGTGGCCGCCATCCACGGCGCCTGTCTCGGCGGCGGGATGGAGCTGGCGCTGGCCTGCACCTACCGCCTGTGCAGCGACTCGCCGAGGACCCAGCTCGGACAGCCGGAGGTGCAGATCGGCCTCCTCCCCGGCGCCGGCGGCACGCAGAGGCTTCCCCCGCTGGTGGGCATCGCCGCCGCGCTGGACATGGTCCTCACCGGCAGAGCGCTGCGGCCGGCGAGGGCGCGGAAGATCGGCCTGGTCGACGAGGTCGTGCCCCGGCCCATCCTCCTCGAGGTCGCCCTCCAGCGGGCCCGGGCGCTCGGGGACGGGTCCCTGAAGGTGGACCGGACACGCAAGAGCGCTCCGGCGCCGCGCGGGCTGGGCGGCCTCCTCGGCGCGCTCGGGAGCAAGCAGACGTGGACCGAGCTGGCGCTGGAGGACAACCCGCTCGGACGGGCGTTCCTCTTCGACCAGGCCAGGAAGCAGCTCCGCAAGAAGACGCACGGGCACTACCCGGCGCCGGAGCGGGCCCTGGAGGCCGTCCGGACCGGCGTGGAGAAGGGCAGGGTGCCGGGTCTCGAGGCCGAGGCGGAGGCCTTCGGCGAGCTGCTCGCCTCAGAGGTGGGGAAGCGGCTCCGGGAGATCTTCTTTGCCACCACCGAGCTCAAGAAGGATCCGGGCGTCTCCGACCCCGGGGTACAGCCCCGGAGCGTCAAGAAGGTCGCAATCCTCGGCGGGGGGCTGATGGGCGGGGGCATCGCCTACGTGACCGCGGTGACGGCCGGCGCCCCGGTGCGCATCAAGGAGCGGGACGACGCCGCCGCCGGCCGGGCGCTGGCCCACGTGCGGAGGGAGCTCCAGGGCCAGGTGGACAAGCGCCGGCTCAGCCCGCGGCAGCTCGAGGCGCGCATGGCCCAGGTCACCGCCGGGACGGACCTGGCCGGCTTCCCCCGCGCCGACGTGGTGATCGAGGCGGTCTTCGAGGACCTCGAGCTCAAGAAGCGGCTCCGCGACGAGGTGGAGAGGGCCACGCCCGAGCACTGCATCTTCGCCTCGAACACCTCCTCGCTCCCCATCACGCGGATCGCCGAGGGAGCCCGCCGCCCGGCGCAGGTGGTCGGGATGCACTACTTCAGCCCGGTGGAGAAGATGCCGCTCCTCGAGGTCATCACCCACGCCGGGACGGCTCCCTGGGTGACGGCCACCGCCGTGGCCCTGGGG
>DASPUU010000236.1:0-5426 GCA_035622755.1 Myxococcaceae bacterium | reverse complement strand
CTTTCTCGGCTTCATGTTCTACAACCGGTTCTGGTTCGTGAGGGACGTCTTCGCGCTCACGGTGGGGGTCGGCGCGATCAACAATCCCGGCCGCTACCTGGTGCTGCTGCCGTCGATCAACGGCGCCACGGCCTTTTCCGGTACGCCCTACTTCACCGCCAACCCGGGCGATCCCTTCAAGGCGTGGGACTCGTCCATCACCTTCGACTTCATGCCCACCCAGTTCACCACCGTGCGGCTCGAGTACATCCATCGCGGGGCCAACGTCCCCTATTTCGCCGGGCCGGGGGGGATCACTCCCCCCGGCGGGAACCAGGGCGCGCCCGGCAGCGTCGTGGCCGGGTTTCAGCCGAGCCTGGCCACGTTCGAGAACCGGATGAACCTGGCGTTCCTCATCCGCATCTGAGGCCGGTCGGGCATGGACGTCGAAGGGCCTTCCTCACGGCGGCGTCAGGCCCTCGGCCTCGCTGCCCTGCTCGTGGGGGCGCTCCTGGTCGCAGGAGCCGTCCTCTTCCAGATGACCGCGCCCCGGCGAGCCGTGCTCCGGCTGCCGCCCGCCGAGCGGGCCGACCTCTTCGCCCGGACGCGCTCCGAGGCCGAAGCGCTCTGCGCCCGTCCCGAGCCGGTCTTCGAGGAGGAGTGCGCCCGCCGGCTCGACCTCCTCGGCCTCTTCCCGGAGTGCGGATCGGACTGCCAGCGCTTCCTGGCGGCACACCGGCCGCGGCCGGCCCGCTGAGCTCCGGCTCGTCGCCTGGCCGGAGCCCCCGGTGTGGCCAGAGCGACGACACGTGGCCCGCGGCTCGCATGACGCAGAGCGGTGGTCCAATTTTGCACGCTCTCGGGTCGACGCTGACCTGTGCGCTCTCCACCGCGGCCGGCACAGGATTTTGACGCCGCGGCGATTCGGGGCGAAAGGTTCTTCAATCGGAACGCGGGCTTCCGGCGGGGAAACCTTTGCAGTCTTCGGGGTGTTCTCCGGTTGGAAGATCTGGCCCGGAGCTTGCGTCACTCAGGGGCAATCAGGGTGGCGCACGAGCGTCACCCCGAGCAGGTGGTGGTCGTATGGCGAACGCACACTCGGTTCTACAGGGCCCTGACGGACGGTCCCCGCGTTCGTTGCTCAGGCTGGCGCTCGCCGCGCTGCTGCTCGCGCTCTGCTTCGACGCGCTGAGCACGGCGCTGGTGTGGGACCTGGTCCGGAGCCTCACCGGGACGGCCCGGCGCTCGGCCATTCACGCCGTCCGGCCGGTCGACGTGCGCGAGAGCCGCCACGCGCAGGCCCCTCCCTCGCCGGACGCCACGCCGGAACCCTAGGACCCCGGCGCCTCACGCCCCGGTGCGGAGCACGCCGCCGCGGACCCCGTGGGCGAGGATCTCCTTCCGGTTGTCCCGGGCGAGGAGCCCGAGCAGCAGGGCCGCCAGCCCGGTCCACCCCGTCTGGTGGCTCGCACCCAGCCCGGCCCCGTTGTCCCCGTGGAAGTACTCGTAGAAGAGGATCAGGTCCCGCCAGTGCGGGTCCTCCTGGAACATCCGCGCCCCTCCGTAGACGGGCCGGCGGCCGGTGGGATCGCGCAGGAAGATGGCGGCCAACCGGCGCAGGAGCTCGCGGCTGACGTCGTAGAGCGTCATCCGGTTGCCCGAGCCGGTGGGGCACTCCACGGTGAAGTCGTCGCCGTAGTAGCTGTAGTACTGGAGCAGGGCGCGGTAGATGAGCGCGTTCATCGGGAGCCACACCGGGCCGCGCCAGTTGGAGTTTCCGCCGAACAGGCCGCTCGACGACTCGGCCGGCTCGTAGTCGACGCGGAACACGTCCCGCCCGATGGTCAGGACGTACGGATGCTCGAGGTGGTACCTGGAGAGCGAGCGGATTCCGTAGGGACCGAAGAATTCGCTCTCGTCCAGGAGGCGCGCCAGGATCCGCCGGAGCTTGGCGTCGTCCAGCACCGAGAGCTTGAGCCGCCCGCCGACGCCGGGCCGCCCCACATCCCGCGCCAGCGATTCGATGTCGCGGTGGCGGGCACGGAAGGCGCGGTAGCGCTCGGCCAGGGCCGGGAAGCGCTCGGCGAGCCCTCCCTCGATGACCGTCACCGCACAGAACGGCAGGAGCCCGACCAGCGACCGCACCTTGAGCCGGCGCGCCCTCCCGTCCGGAAGCCGGAGCACGTCGTAGAAGAAGCCGTCCTCGGCGTCCCACATCCCCTCGCCGCCCCCCAGCCGGTCCATGGCCGCGGTGATCCACATGAAGTGCTGGGCGAACTTGAGAGCCATCGCCTCGTAGCTCGAGTCCACCGCCGCCAGCTCGAGGGCGAGCTCGAACATGTTCTGGGCGTAGAAGGCCATCCACCCGGTCCCGTCCGCCTGCTCCAGGCTTCCCCCGGTGGGAAGGGGGGCGCTGCGGTCGAAGACGCCGATGTTGTCCAGACCGAGGAACCCCCCCTCGAAGACGTTTCGCCCGGTGGGGTCCTTCCGGTTCACCCACCAGGTGAAGTTGACCAGCAGCTTCTGGAAGGCGTCCTTGAGAAAGGCCACGTCCCCCGGCCTCCCGAGCTGCTTCTCCATGCTGTTCAGGAAGAGCGCCGCCCAGGCATGGACCGGAGGATTGACGTCGCCGAAGTTCCATTCGTAGGCCGGAAGCTGACCGCTCGGATGGAGGTAGACGTCGCGCAGCATGAGCTCGATCTGCTGCTTGGCGAAGTCCACGTCGACGCCCGCCAGGGTGACCGTGTGGAAGGCGAGATCCCAGGCCGCGTACCAGGGGTACTCCCACTTGTCGGGCATGGAGATGACGTCGTCGTTGACCATGTGGAACCAGTCCCGGTTCCGGTGGGCGCGCGGGTTGTCCCCGCGCATCGGATGCGCCTCGTGCTCCTCGAGCCAGCGGTCGAGGTCGAAGAAGTAGTGCTGCTTCGACCAGAGCATCCCGGCCAGAGCCTGCCGCCGGACGCGGAGCTCGTCCTCGGTCATCCCCGGGACGGCCAGCGAGGCGTAGAAGGCGTCCGCCTCGCCAGTCCGGGCGGTGAACGTCCCGTCGAACCCCGGCCCGAAGGCCGGATCGCCGGACGGGATGACGTCGGTCAGCCGGAGGCGGACCACGCGCGCGTCCCCGGCGGGAATCCGGAGGACGTGGTGCGCGGACATCTTCGTCCCGACCAGGGCCGGGTTGACCGCCTCGAGGCGGCCGCGGACCACGGCGGCGTCGATGCCGTCCTTGACGTACTGCACCGGATTGGGGGTGTGGAACAGCCGCTCGGCGTTGGTCTCGTTCTCGGTGAAGAGCAGCGGGGCCCGCTCCTCCACGTGGAGGAAGCGCTGTCCGAGGGCGGGATGGTCGGCCACCACCAGCCGTCCGGTGCCCGTCTGCCGGGCCCGCAGCACCGGCCGCGGCCCGGCGGCGTCCCCCCACGACCAGGTGTTCCGGAACCAGAGGGTGGGTAGGACGTGCAGCTCGCCCGGCTCCGGGCCACGGTTGTGCACCGTGAGGCGGATCAGGATGTCCTCCGGCGTGGCCTTGGCGTACTCGACGAAGACGTCGAAGTACCGGCTCCCTTCGAAGACGCCGGTGTCGAGGAGCTCGTACTCCATCGCCCCCCGTCCCCGCTCGCGGTTGACGCGGACCAGCTCGTCGTAGGGGTAGGCGCGCTGCGGGTATTTGTAGAGCCATTTCATGTAGGCGTGGCTGGGGAGGTTGTCGAGGTAGAAGTAGTACTCCTTGACGTCCTCGCCGTGGTTCCCCTCGGCGTTGGTCAGGCCGAAGAGACGTTCCTTGAGGATCGGGTCCCGTCCGTTCCACAGCGCCAGCGCGAAGCAGAGCTGGCTCTTGTCGTCCGAGAGACCGGCCAGCCCGTCCTCGCCCCAGCGGTAGGCTCGCGAGCGGGCCTGATCATGCGAGAAATAGGCCCAGGCGTTGCCATCGTCACTGTAGTCCTCGCGGACGGTGCCCCACTGGCGCTCGGAGAGGTAGGGCCCCCACCTTCGCCAGGGGACGCCGCTCCGCGCCTCCTCGAGTCGTTGCTGCTCGGCCGTCATGGGCGCCTCTCGCGGTGCGGACGGTGGCACCGCGCGCGGCCGGCGGTCAACGCGATTCGAGGGCCACGTCGGCAGCGGCGCGGGTCACATCTCGACCAGCCAGCCCTCGGCGTCCGGTTCTCCGCGCGTGGTGAGCTCGGAGAGGGCGCGGAAGGCGCGCTCGGCCACCTCGCCCCGCTTGTCCGGGAGCTTGATCGATC
Organism: Myxococcaceae bacterium; assembly: GCA_035622755.1. Taxonomy (GTDB): domain Bacteria; phylum Myxococcota; class Myxococcia; order Myxococcales; family Myxococcaceae; genus JADGRA01. Next base: position 1,200 of record DASPUU010000236.1, on the reverse strand, counting down.
GCCGGTTCCAGACCAGCTCGGCCACCGGCGAGATGACCGCCGCCGTGCCCGTCCCGAAGATCTCCCGGAGGTGGCCCTTCTCGTGCGCCTCGGCCACCTCGGCCATCGACACCGGCCGCTCCTCCACCGGGACCTTCCACCGGCGGAGCAGGGTGATCACCGTGTCGCGGGTCACGCCGGCCAGGATCGAGCCGTCCAGCGGCGGCGTGACCACCGTGTCGCCGAGGCGGAAGAAGACGTTCATCGTCCCCACCTCCTCGACGTGGGTGTGCGTGGCGTCGAGCCAGAGCACCTGGCTGTAGCCCTGCGCCTTGGCCTGCTCGGCGGTGAGGAGGCTGGCCACGTAGTTCGCGCCCGCCTTGGCCGCGCCGATGCCTCCCTGGGCGGCGCGCACTGCCTTGGTCTCCACCCACAGCCGGAGGGCGGACGGCTTCGGCCCCCAGTAGCTCCCCACCGGCGAGCCGATGATGAAGAAGGTATACCGCCGCGCGGGGCGGACGCCGAGGAAGGCCTCGGTGGCGATCATCGCCGGGCGGATGTAGAGCGCCGTCCCCGGATCTCCGGGGATCCATCCCCGGTCCGCCTCGAGGAAGGCGCGCAGCGCGGCCAGGAAGTCCGGCTCGGGAAGGGTGGGCATGCACAGCCGCGCGGCGCTGGTGTTGAGGCGGGAGGCGTGCAGGCCGGGCCGGAAGACCAGGGCCTTCCCGTTCTTCGCCCGGTAGGCCTTCATCCCCTCGAAGAGCGCCTGACCGTAGTGGAGCGCGGCCGCGGCCGGGTCGAGCGCCAGCGGGCCGTAGGGCTGGACGCGGGCATCCTTCCAGCCCGAGCCGGTGTGCTCGGCGACGAACATGTGGTCGGTGAAGAAGCGCCCGAACCCGAGGTCGCTCGCCGGCGGCTTCGGTCGGGGATGCTGGGTCCGGGTGATGGAGATGTCCAGAGGCATGAGCGGCTCCTCGGTGTCCCGGCGGCATCCCGGACTGACTCCACGGCATATACGATCGTGCCGACGTCCGGCACCAGCCGCGGGCCCCGGGCCCCGGGTCAGGTCCGTTGTGGCGAGGACCGGGCCGCACCGCCATGCACAGTCGAGGCCGGACGGCACCCACACAGCGAGCGGGTTCTCATCGCCCCCGGGGTCGGAGGTGAACCAGGGGCTGCCGGCCGTCAGCGCCTGGCGACGGGCACTTCCGCCGCCGGCCC
>DASPUU010000235.1:0-12969 GCA_035622755.1 Myxococcaceae bacterium | reverse complement strand
GGGCGGGGAACTCGGTGGGCAGGTGGAGCGCATGGCACCCGCTGCAGGTTCCGACGTACGTCTTCCGGCCCTGGGTGAGCTTCTCGAGCGTGACCTGCGGATACCTCACCTGCGCCCGGGTGACGTCGGCTGGGGTCGGCTGGGGAAGGGACGAGCAGGCCGCCATCGAGGCGGCGATGACCGACACAGCCATCCGCTTCCGAACCAGGAGCATGGTGGCTCCTCCGATATTGAGACTGATTATCGTTATTATCTGAGCGGGCTGTCAAGCTCCTCGACATCCGGGTGGTGACCGCGCATCTGGATCCGCCTCGTTCCCTCCGCCGCCTCCGGACGAGGCGCGGCGCACTGTCGGAGACACACGGCATGGTCGAGGGATCTCGGCTTCGAGATTCCGTGCTTGATTGACGGTGCGCCGAGGCCAGGGCTACACGACGGCCCGGCGAGGAACGAGGACGTCCATGGAATTCCGCATCGCAGCGGACGAGCTCAAGCGGGCGCTCTACCGGGCGCAGGGCATCGTCGAGCGCAAGACGACCATGCCCATCCTCTCCAACGTGCTCGTCACTGCGGTGAAGACCGGAGTCCAGGTGACTGCTTTCGATCTCGACGTCGGCCTGGTGAGCGAGCACCCGGCCGAGGTCACCAAGCAAGGGTCGATCGCCGTGTCCGCGCGGACGCTCTTCGACATCGTCCAGAACCTTCCCGAGGCGCATCTCACCGTCCGCAAGCTCCCCAACCACCACGCCGAGATCGTCAGCGGTTCCTCGCAGTTCAAGATCGTCGGCATGTCGCCCGAGGAGTACCCGAAGCTTCCCAAGGAGGATGACGCTCCACAGGTCACCGTTCCCGGCACGGTACTCCTCGAGATGATCCGCAAGACCGCCTTCGCCATCTCCAGTGACGAGACGCGGTACATCCTCAATGGCGTCTACTTCGAGCCGCGGCCCGACTCCCGGGTCCGGATGGTGGCCACCGACGGACACCGGCTGGCGATGATCGAGCGCGAGATGCCCGGCGATTTCAAGCTCAAGGGCGGAGTGATCGTCCCCCGCAAAGGCCTGCTCGAGCTGAAGCGGCTCCTCGAGGAGGCTCCCGAGGCGGAGATGCACCTCGGGTTCGCGCTCAACTCGGCCCTCTTCCGGAAGACCGGCCTGACCATGGTCATGCGCCTCATCGACGGCCAGTTCCCGGAGTACCAGCGCGTCATCCCCAAGGAGGGAGATCACAAGGTCCGGCTCAATCGGGTGCGGTTCCTCGAGGCATTGCGGCGCACCGCACTCCTCTCCGTGGACAAGTCCAACGCCGTGAAGCTCGCCCTGTCCGAGAACCAGCTCCGGCTCACCTCGCAGAATCCGGACCTGGGAGAAGCCAAGGACGACCTGGAGGTCGCCTTCACCGGGACGGACATCACCATCGGTTTCAACGCCCGGTACCTGTCCGACGTGCTCGCGGTCCTCGAGGAGACCGAGGTGGTCTTCGAGCTTGGCGACGAGCACAGCCCCGGTGTCCTCCACGGCCCGGACGACCGCACCTACACCGCAGTGGTCATGCCGATGCGCGTCTGACCCGCGAAGGGCCGGATGCTCCTCCAGCGCTTCAGAGCCCGGGACTTCCGCAACCTCCGCGCCGTCGACCTGGCGCCCTCGCCCCGGGCGACGGTGGTCGTCGGCCGGAACGGGCAGGGGAAGACCAACCTCCTCGAGGCGATCTACTTCCTCTGCACCCTGCGGCCCCTCCGGGGCGCCCGCCTGGCGGAGCTGGTTCGCTTCGAGTGCGACGTCGCGCTCCTCGGCGGCCGCTTCACCCTCGGCGGAGCGGCCCGCGACATCGCGGTGGAGATCCGCGCCGGCAGCCGGCAGGCGTCGGTCGACGGCAAGCGAGCGGCATCGCTGGAGGAGTACTTCGGCGGGGTCTCGGTGGTGGCTTTCACGCCCGACGACCTGGCCGTCGTCAAGGGAGCTCCGGAGGAGCGTCGGAGCTTCCTCGATCGCGCCGTCTTCAACCGGTTGCCAGGCTTTCTCGCCGCCTCACGCACCTACCTGCGGGCCCTGCGGAGCAGGAACCGCCTGCTCCGCGAGGGCGCGCCTCTGGAGTACCTCCGGGCCTACGAGGACGCGCTGGCCACCGCCGGGGGCCGCATCCTCGTCCTCCGGCGCGACCTGCTCGAGGAGCTCGCCCCGCGGGCCGTGGCCGTGGTGGCCTCCATCGCCCGGCTTCCCGGGGTCGCCTACCGCTACGCCCCGGCCCACCTCGAGCTCCCGCTCGCCGGGGCGGACGAGAGCTCGCTGTCGCGGGCGCTCCTCGAGGCGCTACGCCACCGTCTCCCGCGAGACCAGGAGCGGGGATTCACCTCCGTCGGCCCCCATGCCGACGACCTCGAGATCACCATCGATGGCCGGCCAGCTCGCGCCTTCGCCTCGCAGGGGCAGGCCCGGGCGCTGGTGCTCGCCTGGAAGATCGCCGAGATCGAGAACCTGCGCGACGTCCTCGGTCGCTTCCCGCTGCTGCTGCTCGACGACGTCTCCAGCGAGCTCGACCCGGAACGAAACGCGTTCCTCATGCGCTACCTTGCCGGCTCGGGCGCGCAGGTCCTGCTCACCACCACCGAGCCCTCGCTGGTGCGGGCGGCGAGCGGACCGGACACGCTCTGGCTCGGCGTGGAGGATGGCCTGGTCACCCCGGCCGCGGCCTCGAGCGGGTAGAGTCAGCGGCCTCTTGAGCGTCCGCTTCTTCGCCTTCCGACCTCGTGGCCTGCGGCGAGCTCTGGTCGGCGCTGCGGTGGTGGCGGTGGTGCTCGCCGCCTGGGCGTTCTCCGCCGGTCAGCGGGGCGAGGAGCGCTTCGGCCGGTCGCGGGCCCTGATGCTCGGGCTCCTGGCGGTGGGCTTCGGCGTGGGCTGGGTGCGGCTCCGGCCGCGGCCGGACTTCGGTGTCCGCCTCGACGTGGCCGGCATCGTCGTCTCGCGCGTCTGGAGCTCGCGCAGCCTGCACGTCCCGTGGACGCGGGTGGCCGGCGCCCGGACGGACCGCCGGCCCTGGATGCGCCTGGTCATCGACCTGCGGCCCGAGGGGCAACTGTTCATCGCCGAGCCCTTGCTGGGCTCCCGGGCCGCCTTCGAGGACCTCGTCCAGGCGCTCCGGGAACGCAGCTCGGCCGCTCCCGGAGACGCGTAAATCCGCGCCGTTCCGAGGGCTAATTCCTCAGCAAATCCCAACGCTTACTGCCTGCCCGTGAGCTTGTGACCCCCCCTGCCCCGTGTTAGGAAAAGAGTTCCTTGAACGGCATCTCGAAACCCGCCGTCGGGGCCCCGACGCCCCCCGGTCAGGCGGAGTACAGCGCGGCGTCCATCACCGTGTTGGAAGGCCTGGAGGCGGTCCGCAAGCGCCCGGGCATGTACATCGGTGACACCAACGTCTACGGGCTCCATCACCTGGTCTACGAGGTCGTGGACAACTCGGTGGATGAGGCGCTGGCCGGCTTCTGCACCACGCTGGCGGTGACCATCCACGTCGACGGCAGCGTGAGCGTCAAGGACAACGGCCGTGGAATCCCGGTGGGCCCGCATCCCACCGTCCGGGGGATGGACACCGTCGACGTGGTGATGACCAAGCTGCATGCCGGCGGCAAGTTCGAGAACACCGCCTACAAGGTCTCGGGCGGACTGCACGGTGTGGGGGTCTCCTGCGTCAATGCGCTCTCCGAGTGGCTCCGGCTGGAGATCCAGCGGAACGGCAAGGTCTACGAGCAGCGCTACGCGCGCGGCATCCCGCAGGGGCAGGTCTCCGAGGTCGGCGTCACCGACGGGCGCGGGACGACGGTGTGGTTCAAGCCCGACCCGACCGTCTTCGAGACGACCGACATCAACTTCGACACCTTGAGCCAGCGGCTCCGGGAGCTGGCCTTCCTCAACGCCGGCCTGTCCATCTCCATCACCGACGAGCGGACGAGCAAGAGCCACACCTTCCAGTTCGACGGCGGGATCGTCTCCTTCGTCGAGTACCTGAACAAGTCGAAGGAGATCCTCCATCCGCCCATCTTCTTCAAGGCGGAGCGAGACGGCGTGGCGCTCGAGATCGCCATGCAGTGGAACGACGGCTACGACGAGCGCATCTACACCTTCGCCAACAACATCAACACCCAGGAGGGTGGGAGCCACCTGGTGGGCTTCAAGAGCGCGCTCACCCGTTCCATCAACGGCTACGCGGAACGGTTCGAGGTGTGGAAGGACCTCAAGGAGGCGCCCACCGGTGAGGACGCCCGCGAGGGCCTGGCGGCGGTGATCAGCGTCAAGCTGCCCAACCCCCAGTTCGAGGGTCAGACCAAGACCAAGCTCGGCAATTCCGAGCTCAAGGGCCTGGTCGAGCAGATGGTCAACGAGAGCCTGGGCAACTTCCTGGTGGAGAATCCCGGGGCGGCGAAGAAGATCATGGCCAAGATCGGCGATGCGATGCGGGCCCGCATCGCCGCCCGCAAGGCCCGGGAGACGGTGCGGCGCAAGGGCGCCCTGGACGGGCTCTCGCTGCCCGGCAAGCTCGCCGATTGCCAGAGCCGCGACCCGGCCGAATCGGAGCTCTACATCGTCGAGGGGGATTCCGCCGGCGGGTCGGCCAAGCAGGGCCGGGACCGTCGCAACCAGGCCATCCTCCCGTTGAAGGGGAAGATCCTCAACGTGGAGAAGGCGCGCTTCGAGAAGATGCTCAGCAGCGGGGAGATCGTCGCCCTGATCACCGCGCTCGGGACCGGAATCGGGCGCGAGGGCGAGGACGAGGAGTTCGACTCGTCCAAGGCCCGCTACCACCGCATCATCCTCATGACCGACGCGGACGTGGACGGTAGCCACATCCGGACCCTGCTCCTGACGTTCTTCTACCGCCAGATGCCGAAGCTCATCGAGAACGGCTATCTCTACGTGGCCCAGCCGCCGCTCTACAAGGTGACGCGCGGCAAGAAGGAGCTGTTCCTCAAGGACGAGCGCGCGCTGGACGAGTACCTCCTGCGCCTCGCCATGGAGCACACCGTCGTGGAGACGCCGGCCGGCGAGCTGAAGGGCCCGGCGCTGCGGGCGCTCCTCGACCGGGTGGCCCAGTACCAGGAGCGGCTGGCCAAGCTCAGCCGCCGGCGGGACCCGCGCGTGCTCGATGCCCTGGTCCAGGCGGCTCGCGTGGACAGCTCGACGCTCCTGGACATGGACCTGCTGGCGCACCAGGTGGAAGCCATGCACGCCTGGATGCGCGAGCGAACGCCGGACGTGCTTGCCCACCTCAAGACCTTCCGCAAGGACGACCCCGAGCACCAGGCGAAGAAGCTGGTCTTCCGGACGGAGATGAACGGGAGCCCCCGGGAGACGGTGGTCGACCACGCCTTCCTCTCCAGCCCGGAGTACGCGGAGCTGGTCTCGCTCCGCGAGGCCTTCGCCCAGGCCGGGCCGCCTCCCTACCGGGTGCGCTTCGAGGAGAGCGAGACCCTGGTCAAGAGCGTGCAGGAGGTCCTGGCCGCGGTCCGGGCGGATGCCTCGCGCGGCCTGTCCATCCAGCGTTTCAAGGGCCTGGGGGAGATGAATCCCGAACAGCTCTGGGAGACGACGATGAACCCCGACACCCGGACGCTGCTTCAGGTCAGGGTCGAGGACAAGGTCGAATCCGACGAGATCTTCGCCCTGCTCATGGGCGAGGCGGTGGAGCCGCGGCGGGAGTTCATCGAGAAGAACGCCCTGGACGTCCAGAACCTGGACATCTGACCGCCCCGGCGGGTCAGGACCGGGCCGCCGCCACTCCGTCGTTTCGCCCTCCCCCCCGACGGCCTATGCTTGTCGTTCGGTGACGGAGGAGCGGGACCGTCACTGTCCTGGGGCGTCGTCTAACGGCAGGACGTCAGACTTTGGATCTGATCATCAAGGTTCGAATCCTTGCGCCCCAGCCAGTCCGCTCCCGGAAGGACGCGCCCTGAGGGATGTCCCCCCGCATTCTCCAGCTGGTCGCCATCGGTTCGGCGCCGCCGTCGCTGCTCCGTGACCTCGAGGGCCCGCTCACCACGCAGCTGGGGGTGACGCCGTTCTACGCGCGGACGTCCCTCACCGCGCCGACCTACGCCTTCAACAAGGACCGGAACCAGTATCACTCCAACGCCATCATGCGGCGGCTGGTGCCGCTGCTCGAGCCGGGGCAGACGGTCCTCGGGCTGGTGGACGTCGACCTCTTCGTTCCGGACAGTGGCTTCGTGTTCGGCGAGGCGGACCGGGAATCCCGGGCGGCCGTCCTCTCCACCGCCCGCCTGCGGCAGGGCGCCGACGAGGCGCTGCTCCGACGTCGCGTCCAGGTGGAGGGCGTCCACCAGGCCGGCCACCTGGTCGGGCTCTCTTACTGCGAGGATGCGCGCTGCGCGATGTTCCTGGCCACCACGCTGCCCGACGTCGATCGCAAGCAGACCTCGCTCTGTCACATCTGCCGCAACGAGCTGATGAAGCTCGGGCGCTGAGGCGCCGGGTGACCTGACAGTCCGTGGTGGAGGCTTTGCCGGCTGCAACCTTGCGCGGCACCTGAAATCCCGCCACAAGGTGTGCGCCGGTCCCACCTTCTGGTCGCCGGCGCCCGCTGCTCTAGTCCCGCGTGGTGATGCGGTCGTCGCTCGTCCTCCTCGCACTCGTCCCGACGCTGGCACACGCTGCGCCGACCCTGGCCGTGGACGGCGCCGCGGATCGTCATCCGATCAGCGACGACATCTACGGAATGAACTTCTCCGACGAGGCGCTGGCCCAGGAGCTCCACCTGAGCGTCGACCGGTGGGGAGGCAACGCCACCAGCCGCTACAACTGGCAGGTCAACGTCGGGAACGCGGGAAGCGACTACTACTTCATCGTCCAGAATCTGAGCAGCTCGACCACGCCCGGGGCCGATGCCGACGGCTTCGTCGACCAGGACCGGCGGACCGGGACGAGGAGCCTGCTCACCATTCCGCTCATTCCCTGGATCGCCAGGGGGCGCTCTCCCGTCTGCACCTACTCCGTCCCGCCCTTCACCGCAGGACAGTTCGCCGACCACAACGGGGTCGCCCCGACCATCTCCTACGGCGGGAGCACCTGCGGCAACGGCTGGAGCGGCAGCGCCTGGGTCGCCGTGCCGGACGCGCAGCTGAACGCGGTCAACGTAGCCAACACCACCGCCAACGCGGCAGGCTGGATCGCCCACCTGGTCGCGAAGTACGGCTCGTCCGCCGCCGGCGGGGTCCGGTTCTACATGATGGACAACGAGCCGAGCCTCTGGGAGAGCACGCACCAGGACGTCTACCCGCGCGGGGCGCTGACCTACGCCGCGCTCCGGGACCTGACCTACCAGTACGCGCGCGCGGTCAAGGACGCCGATGCCACCGCCGAGGTGCTCGGGCCCTCGGACTGGGGATACATGGCCTACTTCGACTCACCCTCGGCGCTGGACGGCGACGGGGGCGGGTACCAGGCCAACGGCAACGTCTTCTTCGGCGAGTGGTACCTCCAGCAGATGCGCGCCTACGAGCAGGCCAACGGCGTGCGCATCCTCGACTACTTCGACGAGCACTACTACCCGCAGGCCACCGGGGCCAACGGCGCGCAGATCGCGCTGCACGACGATGACGGGGACCCGGCCACCCAGGCGCTCCCCTGCGGTCCGTGCGCTCCCTCTGGGACCCGACCTACACCGACGAGAGCTGGATCCCCAGCGTGGGCCCGCCCTATCCGGCCCAGGTCGAGCTCATCCCCCGCTTCCGCCAGTGGGTGGCCGACGACTATCCGGGCACGAAGGTCTCCATCTCCGAGTACAACTTCGGCGCTCTGGACTCGATCAACGGCGCGGTCGCCCAGGCGGACATCCTGGGAGTCTTCGGCCGCGAGCAGCTGGACCTGGCCACCCTGTGGGGCCCGCCGTCGAGCGCGCAACCCGGTGCGTACGCCTTCCGGATCTACCGCAACTACGACGGCGCCGGCGGGAGATACGGGGACACCTCGGTCAGCGCTACGAGCAGCGACCAGAGCCAGCTCGCCGTCTACGCCGCGCTGCGCGCGTCCGACGGGGCGCTGACCATCGTGGTCATCAACAAGACCACCGGGGCGCTGACCACCCCCCTCTCGGTGGCCAGCTTCACGCCTTCGTCGGCGGCCCGACGCTACCAGTACAGCGGAGCGAACCTCCTGGGGATCGAGGCGCTGGTGGACGTTCCGGTCTCGGCCGGCTCTCTTCCGGCCACCTATCCGGCGAGCTCCATCACTCTCTGGGTCATCGCCGGTGGCGGTGGCAGCGGCCCACCGGACGGCGGAGCTCCGGACGCCGGCGGTGGTCCGGATGCCGGAGGCGGCGGTGCTCCCGATGGCGGAGGGGGCGGCGGCTCGACCGGCTCGGCGGGAGGGGTGAGCGGGTCCTGCTCCTCGGCGGCGGGCGGCCCGGCGCTGCTCGGTCTCCTCGGGCTGGTCGCTCTCCTCCGGGCTCGGCGCCGCGCCTGAGCCCGGGTTCCCGGCCTCGCGAGAATCTCGACGCCGCCCCCGTGGCTGGTCGATTCTCGGGTTGACCCCGGAGGCCGCCGCCCGATGCCCGCCACTCCCGACCTGCTCACCGACGTTCCACTCCTGCGCACGCTCGACGCCGACGAGCGTGCCGTGCTCGCCGCCCAGGCCACCGAACGCACCTGGCCGGGCGGCACCCGCATCTTCAACCGGGGCGATCCCGGCGACTCGTTCTACGTGGTGAGCCAGGGCAAGGTGGAACTGTCCGTGGACAGCACCACCGGCGAGCGACGGCTGCTCGGGATCGCCGGTCCCGGCGAGTTCTTCGGTGAGCTGAGCCTTCTCGACGGCGGGCCGCGCAGCGCCGATGCCCACGCCGCCGAGGATACCCGGGCGGTGGAGATCGACCGGGCGGACCTGACGGAGCTCTTCCGGCTCCATCCCGATGCAGCGCTCGACGTCCTCACCGTGACCGGCAAGCGGCTGCGCGAAACCAACCGCGCCCTTCTCTCCAGCGCCGGGACCAGCCCCAACCAGGAGGTCGACGAGCGCACCACCCGCGTGCAGCGCGCCGCCGATGCCCTGGCGGAGTTCAGCGGCTCCATCTCCTTCCTCGTCGTGCACGCCATCATCTTCGCCGTCTGGGTCCTCTGGAACCTGGGCTCGATTCCCTTGCTTCGGCCGTTCGACCCCTTCCCCTTCGGGCTGCTCACGCTGGTGACGTCACTGGAGGCCATCTTCCTGAGCTGCTTCGTCCTCATCAGCCAGGAGCGCCAGGCGGCCAAGGACCGCATTCGCAGCGAGGTCGAGTTCGCGGCCAACATCAAGGCCGGTCTGGAGGTGACCCAGCTGCACACCAAGCTCGACCGTCTCTACGAGCAGGCGATGGGCAAGCTCTCCGCGCTGGAGCGGTCCGCGCTTCCCCGGCCCTGACGCTGCTAGGGTGGCCGCCGGGAAGGAGGGGAAGGCCCATGCCGGAGAACGTGTACAAGGTCATCGAGCTGATCGGTACCAGCACCGAGTCCTGGGAGAAGGCGGCCAATGCCGCGGTCACCCGCGCAGCGAAGAGCCTGCGCGAGCTGCGGGTGGCGGAGGTCAAGGAGCTCGACCTGGTGGTGGAGAAGGGGAAGGTGACCGCCTACCGGGCGAAGCTCAAGGTCTCCTTCAAGTACGAAGGAACGTGAGGCTCAGGCCGCCGGGGCGCCGGCGTCCATCGCCTCGGCCACCAGCTCGGCCACGTCGCGCACCTTGATCTCCTCGCGGGCGGTGTCATTGGCCGCGTCGCGGAGCATGGTGGCGCAGAAGGGACAGGCCACGGCCAGGGTGCCCTTCGCCGGGCCCTGGTAGGAACCCACCTGTCCGGGCCGGTGCCAGTCGGTGGCGGAGGGGAAGGGGAGCGAGGGATTGGAGGCGTGCGCCAGGGTCAGCGCCGCCTCGTTCAGCCGGTTGTGGTTGATGCGCGTCCCGAGCTTCTCCTCCATCCACATCCGGCCCCCGCCGGCCCCGCAGCAGAAGGACTGGCGGCGGCTCCGCTGCATCTCGACGACCCGGAGCCCGGGGATGGCCGCCAGCGCCTGGCGGGGCGCCTGGTACACCCCGTTGTGGCGGCCGAGGTAGCAGGGGTCGTGGTAGGTGAGCGTCTCGTCCATCACCCGGGAGAGCTTGATGCGCTTCTCGCGCAGGAGCTCGCTGATGAGCTGGGTGTGGTTGATGACCCGGTAGTGCCCGCCGAGGTCGGGATACTCGTTCTTCAGCGTGTTGAAGCAGTGAGGGCACTGGGTGATGACCGCCTTCACCCCGGCGGCGTTCCAGGCCTCGACGTTTCCCCTGGCCAGCGTCTGGTAGAGGTACTCGTTTCCCAGCCGGCGCGCGCTGTCGCCGTTGCACATCTCCGCCTTGCCCAGCGTGGCGAAGGAGACGCCAGCCTCGCGGAGGATCTTCACCATCGCCCGCGAAACCTTCTTCTGCCGGTCGTCGTAGCTTCCCGCGCAGCCGACGAAGAACAGGTACTCGTAGGAGCCGCCGTCACCCCAGGTCGGGAGGTGAAGGTCCTCGGCCCAGGCGTCGCGGCTCTCCTGGGCGACGCCCCAGGGGTTACCCTGGCGCTCCATGCCCTCGAAGACGCGCTGGATCTCGGGCGGGAAGTCTGCCTCCACCTGGACCTTGAACCGCCGCATGTCGATCAGCCGCGGCACGTTCTCGATGAACACCGGGCAGGCGGTCTCGCACCAGCCACACGAGGTGCAGGCCCAGACCGTCTCCGGCTGCAGGATGCCGCCCACCAGCGGGGGCAGCTCGGCCTCCCCCCCGGCGGAGCGTCCGTTCGCCACCTGGTCCTGGTGGTCCCACGCCCAGTGCTTGAGGCTCTGGTTGACGGCCTTGTGGGTGAGCGGCTTGCCGGTGAGGTAGGTCGGGCAGTGGGTCTGGCAGCGTCCGCACTCGGTGCAGGAGTAGACATCCAGCCCCTGCTTCCAGGAGAGGTCGCGCAGGGTCTTGGCCCCGAACTCCTCCGCCTCGAGGTTGGGGGTGGGGAGCTTGCCGCTCGGGGTGAGCCGCTGGAGGTAGACGTTGGGCAGGGCGGTGATGACGTGGAAGTGCTTGCCCAGGGGGAGGAAGTTCAGGAAGGCGAGGATGATGGTGAGGTGCGTCCAGAACATGGCGCCGCCCAGGAGCCAGGTGGCGGTGGGCGGAAGGGGCGCGAGCGCCGCGGCCACCAGGGAGGTCACCGGCTCCTCGACGCGGAACCCCTCGCCGGCGGCGACCAGCCGTGAGGCGGCGAAGACGTACTCGCTCACCATCAGCCCGGCGATGAAGCCGAGGATGAGGAAGGCTTCCCAGGAGCGGGTGAGGCGATCCGGCTTCACCACCAGCCGGAACCAGGTGAAGTAGGCGACCCCGACCAGCGCCAGCAGCGCCACCAGGTCCTTGACCAGCAGATACGCGTCGTAGACGCCGGCCAGCGCACGGTGGTCGACCCAGAATGGCTCGCCCGGCCGGGTGAGGACCTCCAGCGCCGTCTCCGAGAAGCCCATGGCGAAGAGCATCAGCGTCCGGAGCGCCAGGACGACGAAGGCGGCAAAGATGAAGACGTGCATCACCCCCGGGCCGCGCTCCTCCTCGTCGACCATCCGGCGCTGCCCGAAGCCGAACCGGAGGAGCGCCGCCAGGCGGGCCCGGGGGTGGTCGAGCCGCGAGGCGGGGCGCATGGCGAGCAGGACCGCCGTGCGCCCGTAGACGGTGTGCACGAAGGCGGCCAGGCCGCAGAAGACGAGGAGGGTGGCGACTCCGGGGTTCATGGGCGGCGGGCGAGGTTAGAGCGGCGGCGCGGGCTCGGGAAGCAGTTGCACCGGCCGGAAGCGGGCGGCGTCGCAGGAGGCGAGGACGTAGCGCACGCCGCCGTGCTCGCCGACGAAGCCAGCCGGGATTCCCGGTCCGTGCAGGTGGCCGTAGACGCACACTGCCGGTCGAAACGCCTCGATGAGCGGCGAGAAGGCGGTGGGCTGCGCTCCGGCGTAGAGCGGCGGGAAGTGGGTGGCCACCACCGGGGTCAGCCCCGGGCTGCGCCGCAAGAGGGAGCGGGCCTCGCCGAGCGAGCGCTCGAGTCGGACCACTTCGCGCAGGACGTAATCGGTGGAAGGCGGCTCGTCGCCCATCTCTCCTCCGGGAAGGGGAGGCGCCTCGGGCGTGGTCCACAGCCGGGAGCCGGCGACCAGGTACGGCCCGACGGCCAGCGCGGATCCGTTGTGGAGAAAGCCGACGATGCTCGGGGTGGGCGAGAGGAGCTGGCGGAGCTTGGTCGCCGAGTCGCCCCACCAGTAGTCGTGGTTGCCCTTGAGGAGGACCTTCTTGCCGGGGCGCGCGTCGATCCAGCGCAGATCCTCGGTGGCCTCGTGCGGCTTGGTCGCCCAGGAGAGGTCGCCGACGAGCAGGACCAGGTCCTCGGGTGCCACCGAGGCGTCCCAGGCGGCGGCCAGCGGCGCCGGATGCCCGACCCAGCCGAAGCGGTCCATGTCCCTGTTTCGCGCCGATGGAAGGTGCAGGTCGCCGAGGGCGAAGAGGCGCATCGCGCGGCCACTGTAGCCGCTCGGCCGACCGGACCAGCGATGCTGCGTGCGCCGCCCCCCCTTCCGACGGAGCTTCCCATGCGTCTTGCGCTGCTCGTCGCCACGGCCCTTGCCACGGCTGCCGCTGCCCAGGCCACCAAGCCGGAGACACCCCCGTCGCCTCACCGGCCCGGGTGGTGACATCGGGCATCTGAGCTGCAGCCAGTACCTGGCTCTCCCGGAGGCCGACCGCGGTCTCGTGCTCTGGTACGCCACCGGCGAAGAAGGCCAAGAACCAGGCGCCGCGCTCCACGTCGTCGGGACCGGCGTCTAGATGACACGCCGCCGGCGCGCTCCGACGGGCGCCGCCTGCGCCAGCGCCAGGGCGTGCTCGACGATGGCCCCGGCGATGTCCACGCCGGTGGCCTCCTCGAGGCCCTCGAAGCCGGGCGAGG
>DASPUU010000234.1:0-26599 GCA_035622755.1 Myxococcaceae bacterium | reverse complement strand
TCGACAAGCCCAGAATCCACGAAAGACCCCCCGGGTGGACAACCCTCCGGGTGGGAACAACCTATTGAGCCTTCACAACTAGGGCATGGAAGCGACCACGGCGACATCGGCCCCTCGCGCGGGGCTGTGGAGCGCGCTGGGAGAGGCGCTCCGCGGCTCGCACCGCGACTTCACCACCGAGTCCATCCCGCGCAGCATCTTCCTGCTCGCCGTCCCGATGGTGCTGGAGCTGGTGCTCGAGTCGGTGTTCGCGGTGGTGGACGTCTTCGCCGTGAACCGCGTCGGCCCGGATGCGGTGGCCACCGTCGGGCTCACCGAGTCGATGCTGGTCCTGGTCTACGCGGTGGCCATGGGCGTGGGCATCGGCGCCATGGCCCTGGTGGCGCGCCGCATCGGAGAGAAGGACCCCGAGCGCGCGGCCCGGACGGCCGTGCAGGCGGTGGTCCTCGCCCTCCTCCTCGCCGTCCCGGTGGTGGTGGCCGGCATCGGGCTTGCCCCCCGGCTGCTCCGGTTCATGGGAGCGAGCCCCTGGGTGCTCGCGCACGGGGTCCAGTACACGCGGGTGATGATGGCCAGCACGGTGAGCATCACCCTGCTCTTCCTCATCAACTCCATCTTCCGCGGTGCCGGCGACGCGGCGGTGGCGATGCGCGTCCTGTGGCTGGCCAACGGCCTCAACATCGTGCTCGCCCCGAGCCTGGTGCTGGGACTGGGGCCGTTTCCCCGCCTCGGGGTGGTGGGGGCGGCCCTGGGGACGACCCTCGGCCGGACCGCGGGGGTCCTCTACCAGCTCTGGCGCCTCTCCCGGCCCGGCGGGCGCATCCGCGTGGAGCGCCGACACCTCCACATCGAGTGGGCCACCATCCGCCAGGTCCTCCAGCTGTCCGGCTCGGCCACCGTCCAGGTGCTGGTGGGCATGGCCAGCTGGATCGGCATCGTGCGCATCATCGCCGGCTTCGGGAGCGCCGCCGTGGCCGGGTACACCATCGGCATCCGCATCGTGCTCTTCGCGCTGCTTCCCTCGGTGGGTCTGGCCAACGCCGCGGCCACGCTGGTGGGGCAGAACCTGGGGGCGAGGCAGCCGGACCGGGCGGCGCGAAGCGCCTGGCTGGCGGCCGGCTTCAACACCGGCTTTCTCGGGGTGGTGGGCCTCGGCCTGCTCGCCTTCGCCCCCGGCTTGATTCACCTCTTCGACCCCGAGCCGGAGGTGGCCGGCTACGGGGTGAGCTGCCTGCGGGTCATCTCGGTGGGCTTCTGTTTCTACGGCCTGGGAATGGTGATGACCCAGGCGCTCAACGGTGCAGGGGACACGCGCACGCCGACGCTGATCAACTTCGGCTGCTTCTGGGTCCTGGAGCTCCCGCTGGCCTGGACGCTGGCCCACCCGGCGGGGCTCGGCCCGCGCGGCGCGTTTCTCGCCATCCTGGTGGCGTTCTGCACGGTGGCGGTGGCCGGAACGCTCGTCTTCCGGGCCGGGCGGTGGAAGCTCCGCTTTCTCTAGGCAAAAGACACCCGCCTGCCCGGTGACCAGACACTGCGCCTCCAGTCACCAGGCGGCGGGTGCACAGCCTTTGCGCCGCCTCCGAAATCGCGGAACCGCTTGCTACGCCGCGCCCGGAGAGGTGGCGCCTTGATGGTCCTGTTTCAAGGCATCACCTCCTTCCGCCCCGCAGGGCAGGTGGAGATCCTGTCAGCCGCACGCGCGGCCGGCAAAGAAAAACGCCGTCCGGGGGTTGTTTCCTAGGGGCGCTCGGCGGCCAGCCGGCGCATCGCTTCGGTGACGTCGGCGAGCTGTGGCACCGACGCCATCTCCAGGGAATCGGCCAGGCCGATGCCCGGGACGAACCTGCCGGCCAGGAGCCTGGGCGGCGCCTCGAGCCGGTAGAAGAGCTCCTCCGTCGTCCGCCGCACCAGGTGCTCGCCGAAGTTGGTGACCTCGGTGTCCTCGTTGACGAAGAGGACCTTGCCCGTCTTGTCCACCGAGGCGCGGATGGCCTCCCAGTCGTAGGGCCAGAGGGAGCGGAGGTCGATGACCTCGGCGCGGACTCCCTCCTCGGCCAGGGAGGCGGCGGCGCGGACGCACAGGGGGAGCGTCCTCCCGTAGCTGACCACGGTGAGGGCATCCCCCTCGCGGACCAGCCTGGCCTTCCCGATGGGCACGGCATAGGGCTCGAGCGCCGGCCACTCCGGCCGCCACTTCGAGCGGTCTCCCAGGGGGGCGTCGATCATCCTCGACAGCGCGCGGTCGTCGGCCGGCTCGCCGGGGATGAGCTCCTCGCCCTTGATGCGCAGGAGCGCCTTGGGCTCCAGGACCATGACCGGGTTCTCGTCCTGGCAGGCGGAGATCATCAGCCCGTAGGCGTCGAGCGGCGTGCTGGGCATGACGATCTTCCAGCCGGGGAGGTGCGTCGCCGTCGCGTCGAAGCTGTGCGAGTGGTAGATGCTGCCGCGGATGCCGCTGCCCACCGGGGTCTTCACCACCATGGGCAGGTTCCAGTCACCGTTGCTGCTCCAGCAGGTGTTGCCCGCCATCTTGAGCAGGTCGATGGTGTTGTAGATGTAGTCGCAGAACTGAATCTCGGCCACCGGGCGCTGGCCGGCGAAGGCCAGCCCCATGGCCACCCCGATGATGCCGCGCTCGTCGAGCGGGCTGTTCCAGGCGGTCTTCAGCCCCTGGGTCTCGGTGAAGACCCCGCCCAGCGGCGGCCCGACGTCCTCGCCGAAGACGTCGGTGACCCCGAGGTGCTCCTCGGCATAGTGAAGGGCGAGCCGGATGGCCTGGGCCATGTTGGCCATCTCAGCTCGGCTCCTTGTAGATGTTCCGCCAGATGCTCTCCGGCGCGGGCATCGGCTCGTCGCGGACCTGGCGGGCCATGTCGCCGATCTGCTTCGTCCAGCGCTCGCGGACCTCGTTCATCGCCGCGCGGGTGAGCACGCCGCGCTTCTCGAGAAAGGCCTCGTAGTCGGCGATGCAGTCCACCTCGTCCCGGACGAGGTTGGCTCCCGAGGCGCTGGAGTGGCCGTAGAGGCGGCTCACCCCGGCCTCGAGCAGGACCGGCCGGCGCTCGGTGCGCACGTAGGCCATCGCCTCGCGGAGCACCTGGTAGCTGGCCACCGGGTCGTTGCCGTCGACGACGGCGGTGCGCATCCCGAAGGCCTTGCCCCGGTCGGCGATGTGGGCGCACCCCTGCTGGGTGGAGGCCGGCGTGGAGATGCCCCACTGGTTGTTGGTGACGACGATGAGGATGGGGAGCTCGTTGCCCGGGCGGCTGCTCCACACCAGGCAGGTGGCGAAGTCTCCCTCGGCCGTCCCGGCGTCGCCCCCGGTGACGATGGTGATGCCTTCCCCGCCGTGCCGCTTCTGGGCCAGCGCCGTGCCCGGGGCGATGGCGTACTGCACCTCGATGGGGGAGGTGATGGGGACGATGTTCCAGATGCGCTTGCTGAAGTGACCGGCGAAGTTCCGGCCCCCGGAGTACGGGTCGGTGGCCGTGTTCTTCATCTGGCGGAGGGCCCCGATGGGCTCCTCGCCGAGCGCGAGCAGGGTGGCCGACTGGCGGTAGTGTCCGTGGAGGTAGTCGAAGTCGAGGCCCTGGCCCTTGCGCATGAGCAGGCCGAGGGCGACGTTGAACGCCTCCTCGCCCGGGCCGCCGATCCAGAAGTAGCCGTGGCCGGCCTTGTACATCTGGATGAGGCGCTCCTCGAGGATGCGCGCCTTGACCATCAGCTCGTGCATGCGCACGAGCAGCTCCCGGTCGAGGGGAAGCCCCCCGGTCTCGGAGCGGACGAGCTGGGGGCGGGGTCGGCTGGAGCCGCGGTCGCTCATGTCGGTTCCTCTACCAGACTTCCGAGGAAATTCATTCGACGCGGCGCACCCTAAGCCGCGGACGGAGGGCTACAGTCCCCTTCACCCATGGTGCCCCCCCTGCTCGACGCCGTGCGCGCCCGCATCCGGGACGTCCCGGATTTCCCCAAGCCGGGCATCGTCTTCAAGGACATCACTCCGGTGCTGGCCGACCCGGCCCTGTTCCATGGCGTCATCGCCGCCCTGGCCGCGCGGGTGGCGACGCTCGAGGTGCAGAAGGTCATCGGCATCGAGGCCCGCGGCTTCGTCTTCGGCGGCGCCCTGGCCTACACGCTGCGGCGCGGCTTCATCCCGGTCCGCAAGCCGTCGAAGCTTCCGCGCGCCACCCACCGGGAAGCGTACGGCCTGGAGTACGGCCAGGATGCGCTCGAGCTGCACGTGGACGCCTTCGCCAAGGGTGAGCGGGTGCTCATCGTCGACGACGTGCTGGCCACCGGGGGGACGGCGCTGGCCACGCGCACCCTGGTCGAGCGCGCCGGAGCGACGGTGGCCGCCTTCGCCTTCCTGGTCGAGCTGGGCTTTCTCAAGGGCGCGGAGAAGCTGGCGCCGACGCCGCTCTATGCGCTGATTCGCTACGATTGACGCCGGGAGGGTGGCGCCATGGCCGACACGTTCCGAGCGCTGTACGCCGAGCAGGTGGAAGGACGGCCCCGGGTGGCGCTCACCACGCTCGAGGACCGGGCCCTTCCCCCGGGCGAGGTGACGCTCGACGTCGCCTTCAGCTCGCTCAACTACAAGGACGGGCTGGCGCTGACCGGCAAGGGGAAGATCCTCCGAAAATTTCCACTGGTCCCGGGCATCGACGTCGCCGGGACGGTGCGGGCCTCGACGTCGCCGCGCTTCAAGACCGGGGACGCGGTGTTCGCCACCGGCTGGAACATGGGCGAGTCGCTCTGGGGCGGCTACACCCAGCGCACCCGCCTCCCCGCCGACATCCTCCAGCACCTGCCGCCCGGGCTGAGCCTGAAGCAGGCGATGGCGGTGGGGACGGCGGGCTTCACCGCCATGCTCTGCGTCCAGGCGCTGGAGGATGCCGGTTCCCTGAAGAGCGGCCGCGAGGTGGTGGTCACCGGGGCGGCCGGCGGCGTGGGGTCGGTGGCGGTGTCCCTTCTGGCCGCCCTGGGACAGAAGGTGGTGGCCTCCACCGGGAGGAGCGAGCTCCGGCCCTGGCTCGAGTCCCTCGGCGCCTCGGCCATCGTCGACCGGGCCGTCCTGGCCGAGAAGGGTCCCCCGCTGGCCAGCGAGCGCTGGGGAGCCGGGGTGGACTCGGTGGGAGGGCAGACCCTGGCCACCGTCCTCAGCCAGACCGCCGCCGAGGGGGCCATCGCCGCCTGCGGGCTGGCCAGCGGCCCGGACCTCCCGGTGACCGTCTTCCCGTTCATCCTCCGCGGGGTGAAGCTGCTCGGGGTGGTCTCGGTGCTGGTGCCGATGGACCGCCGCGAGCGGGCCTGGAAGCGGCTGGTGGAGCTCTTGCCGCGCGAGAAGCTCGAGGCGAGCACGAGCGTGGTCCCGATGTCGAAGCTGCTCGAGCTGGCGCCGGAGATCCTGGCCGGGAAGACGCGCGGGCGGGTGGTGGTGGACGTCAACGCCTGAACGGAGCGTCCTGGCATGACCACCCGGACCACGGTGCTCGTCACCCGGCGGCTCCCCGAGGCGGTCGAGGAGCGCGTGGCGCGGAGCTACCGGGGGCTGTTCAACCCCGAGGACCGGCAGCTCTCGCCGGACGAGCTGGCGGTGGAGAGCCAGGAGGCGGAGGGCATCCTCTGCTGCGTGACGGACCGGTTCTCCCGGGCGGTCATCGAGCGGCTGGGCAAGCGGGTGCGCGTCCTGGCGTCGGTCTCGGTCGGGACGGACCACATCGACCTCGCCGCGGCGCGCGACCGGGGCCTGCGCGTGAGCAACACGCCGGACGTGGTGACCAATGCCACGGCGGACATCGCCCTCTTGCTGCTCCTCGGCGCGGCCCGGAGGGCGAGCGAGGGAGAGCGCCTCATCCGGGAAGGGACCTGGACCGGCTGGGCGCCGACGCAGCTCCTCGGCCGCAGCTTCCAGGGGAAGCGGCTGGGCATCGTGGGCCTGGGACGCATCGGGCGGGCGTTCGCCGAGCGGGCCCGTCCGCTGGGCGTCGAGGTGCACTACACCGACCGGGCACGGTTGCCGGTCGAGCTCGAGCAGCGAGCGACCTACCACGAGTCGCTCGAGGACCTGCTCCGGGTGAGCGACTTCATCTCGCTGCACACGCCGGCGACTCCGGCCACGCGGCATCTGATGAACGCGCGGACGCTGGGGCTGCTTCCGCCCGGGGCCGTCCTGGTGAACAGCGCGAGGGGCGACCTGGTGGACGACGAGGCGCTCATCGCCGCGCTGCGGAGTGGACGGCTGTTCGCCGCCGGGCTCGACGTCTACGACGGGGAGCCGGCGGTGCACCCGGGCTACCGGACGCTGCCCAACGTGTTCTTGCTCCCGCATCTCGGGACGGCGACGCTGGAGACGCGCGAGGCGATGGGGTTCCGGGCGCTGGACAACCTGGATGCGGTGCTCGCCGGGCGCGAGCCGCCGGACGGGGTGGCGTGACGTTCGGTCACCTGGTCTGCTCGGGGGGCAGATAGACCAAGTAGAGGTAGGCGGCCGCCACCTCCTCGTCGCTCAGGTAGGCGAAGATCGGCATGCGCGACGCGGGCCGGGGCACCCCGGCGATCGAGGTCCAGCCGTGCCGCACCTTCTGGATCACCCCGTCGAGCGACATCTGCTCGGGAAGGTTGCCGAGCGCGGGGACCATTCCGGCCAACATCATCGCGTGCCCACCGCTCATTCCGGTGGCGTCGTGGCAGATGCGGCAGGTGCCGCGGAGCACCTGCTCGCCGATGCGCAGGGCCGACTGGTTGACCTTCTGGACGGCCGTCCCCTTGCCGACACCACCGCCCAGCTGCTTGAGGTAGTCCCCGAGCGCCACCACCTCTTGCTCCGAGAGGTAGGCGAAGGGCGGCATGGTCACCCGATACGGCCCCTTGGATTTCATCCCGCCCCTGGCCAGGCGCTCCCCCAGGAGCTCCCCGGCGTGCATCGCCAGCAGCTCCGCCAGGCCGGGGTTCGGTTCGGATCCCGCCGCCTTCATCCCCGCCTCCTGCTGAGCCGGCGAGAGGGCTCGCGCTGGGCCCACGATCGAAGCGATGGCGGGCGGCTTCCCGCTCCCGGCCGGACCGTGGCAGGACCGGCAGTTCAGGCGGTAGATGTCCGCGCCGCTGACCGGGAACGTCGCGCGCAGGCTCTCGAGCGCCGCCTCGTCCCGGTATCCGGCCTGCGTGAGCGCCTTGCGGACGGAGTCGGCGAAGGCCTGAGGCAGCGTGCTCCGGGGAGGGCCATCTCCGCCGAGCCGGCCGAGCGGACTCCCCTCGTCCGTGAGCGCCAGGGCCCGGAGGAGGCTGGGGCCGCTGAGCGGCTGAGGGGTCCCCGGGGACGCTGCGGGCACGGGCGGCGCTGCCTGCGCCACGGCCACCGCCGGCATCGAAAGGGCCAGGAGCACCACGAGGGCCGCGCGGACGTGACGGAGGGTGTGCATGCGCGGAACCATACGCCTCCGGCCCTGTCTCCGGAGGTGTGCTCTCCGGACCTGTCTGGCACATCGAGCGGACTTCGCGAGTCAGCGCTGCTGAAGGGTCCTGCGCCTGCTCCTACTTCGGCCCGAGCGCCTGCACCGGCGCGGCGGGCATCACCCACACGCCCTTCTCGTCGAGGAGCGCCGCACCGAAGTCCTCGGCCGACAGCTTCCGCACCAGCGCCACTCCCTGCCCGGTCGGGTCGAGCACCGGCCGGCCCGGCTTGGCGATCACCGCCGGCACCAGCTCGACCCGGGTGGCCACGCCGTTCGCCGCCAGGGTCACCTTCAAGATCCCGGTCACTCCCAGCGGCCCGGTGAGATTGAAGGTGTCCCAGGTGGAGAAGTTCCCCAGCGAGTAGGCGATGAGCCTGCCGCGGTACAGCTCCATCCCGCGGAGCAGGTGGGGACTGTGTCCGAGGACCAGATCCGCCCCCGCGTCGACGACGGTGTGGGCGAAGGCACGCACGTCCCCCCGGTTCTCCCCGAGAAACATCTCCACGCCGCCCGGCACGTGCGCCGCGGAGGTTCCCTCCGCCCCGCCGTGGAAGGAGACGATGACCAGGTCGTGCCGCTTCCTGAGGTCCGCCACCAGCTTCCGGGCCAGGGCCAGGTCCTGGATCCGGTAGACGTCCGAGCCGAAGGAGAATCCCACCAGCGCCACCCGGCGTCCGGCCACCTCCCAGGAGGCGATGTCCCCCACCGGCCCGCTGTGCCGGATGCCCGCCGCGTCCAGCGCGGCCATGGTCGACCTCCGACCTTCCGGTCCGAAGTCGCCGGCGTGGTTGTTGGCGATGCTCATCACGTCGAACGCGGCTGCCTTGAGACTCGCGGTGAATGACGTGGGGACGCGGAAGGCGTAGCACTTGGTCGACTTCTTCCCGCACTTCTTGCTCTCCCCCTGGTCGGCGAGCACCGTCTCCAGATTCCCGAAGCGGACGTCGGCCGCCGCGAGCGACGCCTTCACGCCGTCGAACAGGTCCCTGGCGTCGTCGGGCGGAAGCGCCACGTGCCCCGGCGGCCAGGCCATCCCCATCTGGACGTCGCCCACGGCGGCGACGGCGAGCGCCGGACCGGCGGCCGGGACCTCGTCGCGCGGGGGGAGCGGGCCCGGGTCGGGGAGGGCCTCGAGCAGCCGGAGCTGCTTCACCCGCTCCACCAGCTCGGGCAGGTGCTCGGCGAGCTCCGGGTAGCCGGGGTCGAGCGCCTGGACCTGGACCCACGCCTCGAGAGCCGCCTCGTGGCGGCCCCGGAGCTGTTCCGACCAGCCGAGCTCCCAGAGCGCGGCGGCACAGGAGGGGTCCTCGGCCAGCGCCTGGCGGTAGAGCGCGATGGCCTCGGCCGCGCCACCCTCGCCCTTCTCCTTCTGGACCGTCCTCCCCTGCTCCACCAGGGCCAGCGCCACGGACTGCCGCGGCGCGGCGGGCGAGGGTGGGGTGGGCGGCCGGGGTGCGGGCTGCTCCGGGGCCGGCGCCGGCGCGGGGGCGGCAGCCGGAGGCGGAGGCGGCGCCACCGTGGCACAGCCGGCGAGGCCCAGGACGACGACCAGGAGCGGCCGGCGGCGCGTCATCGGCCACATCCTCGCACGGCTCGGCAACGGGGGACCGACGGTCACGACTCGACGCGCACCGTGACCGGAGGCAGCTCCCCCGCCCGGAGCTCGACCGTCTGCCCGGCCCCGAGCGGCTCGGCCACGGTGGCCGCACCGGCGAGGACGAAGCTCTCCGGCGGGAGCGAGAGCCCGCGCCGGTCGAGCAGCTCGCACAGCTGCACCACCGAGAGCACCGGGTCGCCAGAGATGGCGGTCGCCGGTGCCCGCTGGCGCGGCTCCCCGTCCACGGACATGACCAGCTCGAGGTCGCCGAGGGAGAGGCCGGCCGCCTCCGTCCAGCGGCCGAGCGCGAAGTGCGACGACGAGGCGTTGTCCGCCACCACGTCGGGCAGGCTGAAGTACTTGAAGTCGCGGTAGCGCGAATCGAGGATCTCCAGCGCCGCGCAGACGCCGGTGCAGGCGGCCAGCACCTCGCCCCGGCCCGGACGCCCCCGCAGCCCGTTCCGGAAGTGAAAGGCGATCTCCGGCTCGATCTTCGGATGGAGCGAGCCCTTCATCCGGAAGGCCTCGCGCACCTGCATGGCGTCGGTCAGCACCCCGTAGATGGGCGCCCCGAGCCCCATCTGCCTCCGCTTCGCCTCGGAGGTGAGCCCCATCTTCAGCCCGACCACCCGCTCCCCCCGCCGACTGCGGAGCGCCACCCCGCCGTCCATGATCCGGTAGGCCTGCTCCAGGGTCAGGTCGGGAGCCTCGAGGGTGAGGCGCTCCACCTCGCGCCCGCCGAGGCGCGCATCGTCCAGCCGCCGAGCCAGCGCGTCGAAGTCCAGGGTCATCGCTCCTGTCGTGGGCCGGGCTTTCTGCCATGCTAGGAGCGGGGTCGGCAATGGTGACCGTCCAGAACCACATCGGCGGGCGGCAGGTCCCGGCGCGCTCCGGGGCGACGCTGGAGAACTGGGAACCGGCCGCCGGCGCCCTCTCCGGCTCCCTGCCGGATTCCGACGCCGCCGACGTGGCCGCCGCGGTGGACGCCGCCGCCCGCGCCTTCCCGGCCTGGTCCGCCACCCCGACCTCGGAGCGGTCGCGGCTCCTGCGCAAGCTCGCCGAGACCCTGCGCGCCCGCGCCGCGGAGCTGGCCAGGGCCGAGTCGGTGGACACCGGAAAGCCCCTGGCCCTCGCCGCCTCCCTGGACATCCCGCGGGCGGTGGCGAACCTCGAGTTCTTCGCCGACGCGGTGACCCAGTTCTCGAGCGAGGCCCACCCCACCGACGGGCGCGCGCTCAACTACACCCTGCGGCACCCGCTCGGCGTGGTGGGGTGCATCTCCCCGTGGAACCTGCCGCTCTACCTCCTCACCTGGAAGGTGGCGCCGGCGCTGGCCGCCGGGAACACGGTGGTGGCCAAGCCGTCCGAGGTGACCCCGGTGACGGCGGACTGGCTCGGGCGCCTGGCCTCGGACGTGGGCCTGCCGCCCGGCGTGCTGAACATCGTCCACGGCCTGGGGGCCCGGGCGGGCGCGGCGCTGGTGGCGCACCCCGGTGTCCAGGCCATCTCCTTCACCGGAAGCACCCGGGTCGGCGCCGAGATCGCCCGCACCGCCGGTCCGGCGTTCAAGAAGGTCTCGCTGGAAATGGGCGGCAAGAACCCGACCGTCGTCTTCGCCGACGCCGACTTCGACGCGGCCGTGGCCACCACCGTCCGCTCCGCCTTCACCAACCAGGGGCAGATCTGCCTGTGCGGTTCGCGCATCCTCGTCGAGCGGTCGCTCCACGGGCGCTTCCGCGACGCCCTGGTCGAGCGGACCCGGGGCCTCCGCATCGGCGACCCGCTCGAGCCGGGCACCGACCAGGGCTCGCTGGTCAGCCGGCAGCACCTGGACAAGGTGCTCTCCTGTCTGGAGGTGGCCCGGTCCGAGGGCGCGGTGGTGCTCACCGGCGGCCGGCGCGCCGAGGTCGGGGGCCGGTGCCGGAACGGCTGGTTCGTCGAGCCCACCCTCCTCGAGGGCCTCGGCCCGGCCACCCGCACCAACCGCGAGGAGATCTTCGGTCCGGTGGCCACGCTTCAGCCGTTCGACTCGGACGAGGACGCACTCGCCCTGGCCAACGCCACCTCCTACGGCCTGGCGGCCAGCGTCTGGACCCGGGACGTGACCCGGGCGCACCGCTTCTCGGCGCGCCTCCAGTCGGGCATCGTGTGGGTCAACTGCTGGATGGTGCGCGACCTGCGCACCCCGTTCGGAGGAATGAAGGACTCGGGGGTGGGCCGGGAAGGCGGCGTGGAGGCGCTGCGCTTCTGCACCGAGGCCCAGAACGTCTGCCTGCAGCTCTAGCCAGGGAGCGGAAGAGCGATGTCCACCGTCACCTCCCAGCGAGCCGCCGAGCCGGTGGGCCACTTCCCCCACGCGCGGCGGGTGGGCAACTTGCTCTTCCTCTCCGGCATCGGCCCCCGGGCCCGCGGGAGCAAGGACATCCCCGGCGTCACGCTGGACGCGGCCGGCAACGTGGTGGCCAAGGACATCGTCGCCCAGGTGCACAGCGTCTTCGCCAACGTCCGCGCCATCCTCGAGGACGCGGGCACCACCTGGGACCGGCTGGTGGACGTCACCGTCTTCCTCACCGACATGAGGACCGACTTCGCCGCCTACAACCGCCTCTGGGCGGAGTATTTCCGGGATTCCCAGCCCTGCCGAACGACGGTGGAGGTCACCCGCCTCCCCACCCCCATCGCCATCGAGCTCAAGTGCATCGCCACGATGCCGGAGGACGGACCATGAGCCGACTGCAAGCTCTCAACTTCAAGCGGTGGATCGACGAGCACCGCCATCTCCTCAAGCCGCCGGTGGGCAACCAGCAGATCTGGGCCGACCGGGAGTTCATGGTCACCGTGGTCGGCGGCCCCAACGCCCGCACCGACTTCCACATCAACGAGGGCGAGGAGTTCTTCTACCAGCTCGAGGGGAACATCACCCTGCGCTGCATCGAGGACGGGAAGCGCGTCGACGTTCCCATCCGCGAGGGCGACGTCTTCCTGCTGCCACCGCGGGTTCCGCATTCGCCCCAGCGGCCGGCCGGGACGGTGGGCCTGGTCCTGGAGCGCCGGCGGCTGCCGCACGAGAAGGACGGCTTCGTCTGGTTCTGCGAGAAGTGCGGCAACAAGCTCTACGAGGAGTTCTTTCACCTCACCAATCTGGTGACCCAGCTCACGCCGGTGTTCGATCGCTTCTACGGAAGCGCCGAGGCCTCGACCTGCAAGAAGTGCGGAACACGGGCCGTCCGGGCCTGATGGCCACCATCGACGTCCACACGCATCTGCTTCCTCCCGAGCTCCCGCGCTGGCGGGAGAAGTTCGGGTACGGCGGCTTTCTCCGCCTCGAGCCGTGCGGCCCGGGCCGGGCGCGCATGGTCCGCGACGACGGAACCCCCTTCCGCGACGTGGAGAGCAACCTCTGGGATCCGGCGCGGCGGCTCGAGGAGTGCGCCGCCGCCGGCGTCGACCTCCAGGTCCTCTCCACCGTCCCGGTGATGTTCTCCTACTGGGCCAGGCCCGCCGACGGGCTGGAGCTGGCCCGCTTCCTCAACGACCACCTGGCCGGCGTGGTGCGCGCGCATCCGGGCAGGTTCCTCGGGCTGGGCACCCTTCCGATGCAGGACCCGTCCCTGGCCGTGGCCGAGCTGGAGCGCTGCGTCCGGCAGCTGGGCCTGGCCGGGGTGCAGATCGGCAGCCACGTCAACGACTGGAACCTGGGCGACCCGGAGCTCTTCGACGTCTTCGCCGCCGCGGCCGAGCTCGGAGCGGCGGTCTTCGTCCACCCCTGGGACATGATGGGGGAGGCGCGGATGCGCAAGTACTGGCTCCCCTGGCTGGTGGGGATGCCGGCCGAGGTCTCGCTCGCCCTGTGCAGCGTCATCTTCGGCGGCGTGCTCGAGCGCCTGCCCGCGCTGCGCATCGCCTTCGCCCACGGAGGCGGCGCCTTCCCCGGGACGTTCGGCCGCATCGCCCACGGCTTCGAGGCACGCCCGGACCTGGTGGCGGTGGACAACCCGGTGCACCCGCGGGAGTACCTGGGCCGCTTCTGGGTGGACAGCCTGGTGCACGACCCGGATGCGCTCCGCGGCATCCTCCGCCTCTTCGGCCAGTCCCGGGTGATGCTGGGGAGCGACTACCCGTTCCCGCTCGGCGAGTCGCCTGCCGGGCACCTCATCCGCTCGCTGGACGACCTGGGCGCGCCGCTGCGCACCCGCCTCCTCGGGGGCAATGCCGGGGAATGGCTCGGGCGGGGGCCGAGCGCCCCATGACCTTCGAGGACTCGGAGGCCTTCGCCCGCGGCCTCGACGCCGCCGACCTGCTGGCCCGCTTTCGCGGTGCATTCCACATTCCCAAGGGTCCGGACGGGCGGCCCTGCCTCTACCTGGCCGGGAACTCGCTCGGGCTCCAGCCGCACAGGGCGCGCCACTACATCGAGGAGGCGCTCGACGACTGGGCGCGGCTCGGCGTCGAGGGACACCTGCACGCGCGCTCTCCGTGGCTCCCCTACCACGAGCGGCTCACTGCCTCGACCGCTCGGCTGGTGGGTGCGCTTCCCGAGGAAGTGGTGGTGATGAACACCCTCACCGTCAACCTGCATCTCATGATGGTCAGCTTCTACCGGCCCACCCGCGAGCGGTTCCGGGTGCTCATGGAGGCGGACGCCTTCCCCTCGGACCGCTATGCCGTCGCCTCCCAGGTGCGCTACCACGGCCATTCCCCGGAGGAGGCGGTGGTCGAGGTGAAGCCGCGGCCCGGCGAGGACGTGATTCGCCCGGGTGACCTGCGCGCCGCCATCCTCCGGGAAGGCCCGCGGCTGGCGCTGGTGCTGGTGGGAAACGTGAACTACCTCACCGGCCAGGCCTTCGACGTCCGGGCGCTGACCGAGGCCGCGCACGCCGTCGAGGCGCGGGTGGGATTCGACCTGGCGCACGGGGCGGGAAACCTCCGCCTCCGGCTGCACGACGACGGCCCCGACTTCGCCGTGTGGTGCTCCTACAAGTACCTCAACGGCGGACCGGGCTCGCTGGGCGGCGTCTTCGTGCATTCCCGCCACTCCCAGGACCGCACGCTTCCCCGGTTCGAGGGCTGGTGGGGCCACGACAAGTCGACCCGCTTCGACATGCCCGCCCGGTTCCACTCGCTCCCCGGCGCCGAGGGCTGGCAGCTCAGCAATCCGCCCATCCTCCAGCTGGCCGCGCTGCGGGCGTCGATGGAGCTCTTCGCCGAGGCGGGGATGGCGGCGCTGGTGGAGAAGCGCAACCAGCTCACCGGATACCTGGAGTTCCTCCTCGCCGGGCTTCCCCCGGGGGTGGTGAAGGTCATCACCCCGCGCGACCCGGAGCAGCGCGGCTCGCAGCTCTCGCTCCGGGTGGCAAGGGAGGCCCGCGGGCTGGTCACCCGGCTCGGCCAGGCGGGAGCGGTGGTCGACTTCCGCGCACCGGACGTGGTGCGGGCCGCTCCCGTCCCCCTCTACAACTCGTACATGGACGCCTGGCGCTTCGCCCGCATCCTCCACGAGCATGCCTCCGCCTGACCGGTACACCCTGGTCGGGTCGGGGCTGGTCGGCTCGCTCCTGGCGCTCTTCCTCGCCCGCCGCGGAGCGGAGGTTCGCCTTCTCGAGCGCCGGGCCGACCTGCGCCGGGAGCGCATCCGGGCCGGCCGGAGCATCAATCTCGCCATCAGCGTCCGCGGGCTCCACGCCCTGGCCCAGGTGGGCCTGGAGGCCAAGGCGCTCCAGCACACCATCCCCATGCGCGGGAGGATGATCCACCCGCTCGAGGGCCCGCTCGCCTTCCAGCCCTACGGGAGGGACGACAGCCAGGTCATCCACTCCCTCTCGCGCGGCTGGCTCAACGGGATGCTCATGTCCGAGGCGGAGGCCACCGGCCGGGTGCGCATCGATTTCCACCATCGCGCCACGGCAGTCGACGTCGGGGCGGGGGTGGTCACCGTCCTCGACGAGCGACTGGGGCGCGAGGAGCGCATCGCCGGCACCGCCGTGCTCGGAACGGACGGGGCCGGCTCGGTGGTGCGCGGGGCGGTGGTCGCCGGCGCCGGGGGAACCAGCGCCGAGGAACGGCTCGAGCACGGCTACAAGGAGCTCACCCTCCCCGCCGGTCCAGGGGGCGCTTTCCTGCTCGAGAAGAACGCGCTGCACATCTGGCCTCGCCGCGACTTCATGCTCATCGCGCTCCCGAACCTGGACGGGAGCTTCACCTGCACCCTGTTCCTCCGGTTCTCGGGCAATCCCTCGTTCGAGACCCTGAGCAGCCCCGAGGCGGTGCGGGCCTTCTTCGCCGCCCAGTTCCCGGACGCCCAGGCGCTGCTTCCCGACCTGGAGGAGCAGTTCTTCGACAACCCCACCGGGAGCATGGTCACGGTGAAGTGCTGGCCCTGGGCGGCCGAAGGGCGCGCCCTCCTCCTCGGCGATGCCGCCCACGCCATCGTCCCCTTCTTCGGCCAGGGCATGAACTGCGGCTTCGAGGACTGCGTGGTGCTGGACGAGGTGCTGGCCCGCACCCGGAGCCTGGCCACGGCCTTCGCCGAGGTGGCCCGGCTGCGCAAGCCCAACGCCGACGCCATCGCCGACATGGCGGTGGAGAACTTCGTCGAGATGCGCGACACGGTGGCCGACCCGCGCTTCTTGCTCGAGAAGGCCATCGAGCGACGCCTGCTCAACGCGCTCCCGGGAGAGTTTCTCTCGCGCTACGCGCTGGTCACCTTCAGCCGCGTCCCCTACCGCCAGGCCTACGAGGTGGGACGCGTGGCGAGCGGCATCGTCTCCGAGCTGGCCAGCGGGGTCTCCTCCGCCGAGGAGGTCGACCTCGAGCGGGCTCGGTCACTGGTCCGGAAGCGGCTCGCGCCGGTTCTCGCCGAGCTGCCGCCGCGCGCGGACGTCTGACCCGGGTCCAGGGCGTGTCTGCGTCGGAGGTCGTGCCACGGGTGGCCCGGTCGAAGCGTCTGCCACCGACTGGATCCGCCGCGCGGACCCGCGAGGTTCTCCAGCGGGACGGAGCGCGATGGCCGCCGCTCGAGACGCCGATCGGGAGCCGGCCGGTGCGCGCCACCCTTTTCGGGACGGGTCGGCCAGCCGCCGCTCAGAACATCGACAGGATGGTCCTGACGACCTCCGGCCAGGACGGCGACTCGGGGTCGATGAGGTCGAAGTGGTCCGCGCCAGCGAGCGAGACCAGCCGGCAGTCGTCGCCGGCGGCGATCGCCCGCTCGACGAAAGCCGTGCTCATGTCGTAGGGCACGTCGGCGTCCCGCGTTCCGTGCACGACGACGGTCCTGACGCCGAGGGGGAGGAGCTCCACCGGGGACGCATCGCGGTAGCGCTCGGGCAGCACCTCCGGCGAGCCACCGAGGAGCTCACCGGCCGCACCCTGGCTGAGGTTCCGGCGCGATGCCTCGACCAGGTCGCTCACCGGCGCCAGGGCCACGACCCCGCGGAGACCGACCGCGGAGGGCCGCATCAGAGCGCCGGGGTGCCTCCGCGGCGACACGGCCCACAGCGCGAGCTGACCCCCCGCCGAGTGGCCGAGCAGAACCGTCCGCGAGAAGGCCATGCCCAGGTCGCGCGCCAGGGCCGGGAGCGCATCGATGTCCCGCCGGACGTCCTCGAACGTGCCCGGCCATCCGCCGCCCGGTGCACCGACTCGCCGGTACTCGAGCGAGGCCACCGCCAGGCCCCGGCCGGCGAGGTCGGCGCACAGGTGGCCGAGATGGGTCAGGTCGTGGCGGTGGCGCCAGTACCCGCCGTGGATGGCCACCACGAGCCGATCCGAGTCCGCGGGGTACCACTCGACGAAACGCCCGTCCTCGGCGCCGCTGCGCCGACCGCGAGGAGGCTGGCGGGTGAGCACTGAGCTGGACATCGGGCGATGGACTTGCGAACGACGGTCGATCGGCAGTGTAGTCCCGCCGCGGTCAGTTCACGGGGGGAGTCATGACGGTCGGCACGAAGCCCTGGGTCGTCAAGAGCGCGGTCGGGCGTCCGCGCTGGGCGCAGTCGCCCGCGGAGTACAAGTACCACTCCTGCATCAAGCTCGGGACGGATGTCTTCGACGATGGAACGATCATCACCTCGTACCTGGTGACGGTGATCCTCCGCGACGAGAAGGTCGAGCCGCCGAAGCCTTACGTCATCGAGTACGACAACGGGGCATACGACGTGGTCACCTGCCTCTCGTCGATTCCGGTGCCGAGGAGCAGTCAGCTGACCTTCACCGTGGTCCGGAACGCGAGGGGGCCGGGCCAGGACCCACCACCGCCCCCCTGAGCAGGCTGTCCGCCCGAGGCGCCCCGGGCTATTCAATGCCAATGCGCCCCGGGCTCTGGGCCGCGGTGACCGTCGTCGGTACGCTCGCGCTGGGATCGGACGTCCATCGCGACCGCTGCCTGACGACGACGGCCACCAACTTTCCGAGGACGCCCGCCGACCTTCGCGCCCTGGCCAACTCGTGTAGCGAGGTGAGCGCTCGGACGCACTCGGCGGCGGCAGCGGTGACCGCCTCGGCGGCCTTCATCAACCTCGGAGAGCTCGGGAGCGCTCGCGACGTCCTGAAGCCTTTCACCGAGGCCGAGGATGCCAACGTCCTCTACCTCCTCGCCTACCTCGACAACCGCCAGGGGCTCTCGGAACGCGCCCTGGAGCGCTTCCGGAGGAGTGCGGAGATCTCCCGCCCTTGGGCGAGCCAGGACCTCTACGTCAACAGCGCCAGCGAGCTCGCCCGCGAGCTTCTCGAAGCCAACCGGTTCGAGGAGGCGATCCGGGTCCTCGACCCGGTGCGCCGCCGGCCTTTCGAACAGTCGCGCTACGCACGGATCTACGCCGTCCGAGCGCTCCTCGAGCTCGGGGACGTCACCGCCGCCGAGGCGGAGTTCGCTCGCCTCCAGACGCTTCGGCTCGGGCTCAGCCCCGTCCTGCTCGAGCTCCTCGCCGAGGGCCAGCTCCGCCTGGCGGAGGGTCAGCTGCAGAGCGCCGACCAGCTGCTCCGGACGTATCTCACCCAGGCCGCCGCCCTGCCGGGCCGGAGGCACCACGAAGGATGGGCGCGCATCTACCTGGCCGACGTCGCGCTGGCGTCACGCGCCTGGGAAGGGGCCCGGGCCCTCCTGGCGGAAGCGCGGAGCGGACCGCACGATGCGGCCACCGCGCGGGACCTCGCCTACCGGGACGGAATCGCCGCACGCGAGGCGGGTCGGCTCGACGAATCACTGGCCCTCTTTCAGAAGACCCTCTTCGAGGACCCCGACCCGGCGACGGACTGGCGCATCCTCACCGAGCTGGGTCAGACCCTGGAGGAGCTGGGACGCCGGACCGACGCGCGGACGGCGTACCAGCGCTCCATCTCGGAGATCGAGGCGCTGCGCTCGACGCTCCACGACCTGGGACTTCGGTCGTGGCTGAGCGAGTCCCGGCGCAGGCCCTACCTGGCGCTCTTCGAGCTGAACGCCCGGTCGGGGAGCCAGCGCCAGGCCCTGGAAGCCCTGGAGCGCTTCCTCGGAGGCACCATCTCTGCCGACGTTGCAGCCGGTTCCGAATCGGTGGCCCGGGAACCCTTGCAGGCGCTGGAGCGGGCCGAGGCCGTTCGAGACGTGGTCGCCGCCGAGACGAGGCTCGGCGGCGAGCAGGCACGGCTCCGGCTCGGCCCCGCCCCCTTCGTCGCCTTCGTCGAGGGCCGCCGGAACCTCTGGCGCATCCTCCACGGCTCCTCGGGGACGGCCATCGAACCCCTCGACGCCGAGGCCCGGGACGTGTGCGCGCGAGCGCGCCGGCTGAGCGAGAACCCGGACGACGAATCGGTGGCCGCGGAGCTCGGCAGCGCCCTGTTCGGCCCGGAGCTCCCCTCCTCGCTCGGGCGCAGGTTTGCCATCGTCGTCCCTCGCTGCGCGCTCAACCTGCCCTTTGCCGCGGTCCGCGTGGGGGGCCGGCGGCTGGTGGAGCTGGCCGTCGTCTCGGCGGCTCCGGACCTGACCACCGGCAGCGGAGGACGGCCGGCCGGGGCGGACCGGAGCGCCACGCTCGTCCTCGGCGATCCGCGCAATGACCTGCCCGCCGCCCGGGCCGAGGCGGAGGGTGTCGCCCACGGGCTCGGGGTCGACGCGCTCGTCGGGCCGGCCGCATCGTCCGCGGCGCTCCTCCAGGCGCCGCAGCTCCGGCTCCTTCACCTGGCGACGCATGCCACCGTCGGCGCCGGTGGACCGGCGCTGGTGCTCTCCGACCGCCTGCTCGCCGTGAGCGACATCCTCAACGCCCGGCTGGCGCCAGCCCTGGTCGTCCTCGCCAGCTGCCGCTCCGGGTCAATCGCCGAGGAGAGCGCCCGGGAGACTCTGGCCTCCGCCTTCCTTCGCAGCGGCAGCGGTCACGTCCTGGCCACCGTTCGCTCGGTCGAGGACACCGTCGCCGCACGGATGGTCCAGGCCTTCTACGCCGCCGGTGGGCTCGAGGACCCGCCGGGAGCGCTCGCTCGAGCGCAGCGGGCCCTGGCCCGGAGCGAGCCCCCCTCACGCTGGGCGGTCTTCTTCATCGCCGGCGCGGCAGAGGCCCGGCGCCCGCGACTGGCGGCCTCGAGGACGCACTAGAGACGAAATCGGGCCAGCCGACCGCCGCCGGGACACGATGCGGCGGCGGTCGGCCGCCCCCCCGGGGTCCCGGCACCACGTCCGAGGTGGCGCCGTTGCCCTCCACCCAGCCGGACCGCCCCGTCACTTGGAGGGCTGGCGGAGCATCCGGCTTCATCGGGGAGAGGCGACCGGCATCGAACATTCACCACCGCGGAGCACCCGCACCGGTGACGGGCGGCGCCGATTCGTGACGGCGACGTTGTGGTGGCGGCGCCTGTCTCATCGCCTCTACCGTCGGAGGCCGTATGTCCCTGGAGTTGCTTGACCACCCCCTGGCACATCCGTACCGTGTGGATGGATCACCTCCGGCCACACCGTGCAACCCCCTGAAAAGGAAGAAGGCGCGGCCCCCGAGGCGGAGGTTCTCCAGGCGCTGTCCAGGGGTGACCACAAGCAGGCGCTGACGCTGCTCATGGGGCTCTATGGGAACGCCATCTACAGCTACTGCCGCCACATGCTGGGCGACGAGGCGCTCGCGGACGACGCTCACCAGACGACCTTCGGGCAGGTCTTCTTCGACCTCCCGCGGTACCGCGGCCAGTCGTCGCTCCGCATCTGGGTCTACGCCATCGCCCGCCACCGGTGCATGGACATGCTGAAGATGAGCCGCCGGCGCGAGCAGCACATCGAGTCGCGGGAGACGCTGCCCGAGGTCGAGGCGCCCGAGCTGAGCCAGGAGGAGCGGGCCGTCCTCGGCTCCCACGTCAAGCACTTGACCCGCTGTCTCGACGCCCTTCCAGAAAAGGTCCGCGACGCCATCCTGCAGCGGTTCATGGCGCAATTGAGCTACGAGGAAATGGGCCGGCTGAGCGGCGAGCGGGCGGCCACGCTCCAGATGCGCGTGGCGCGCGCGCTGCCCGACCTCCGCAAGTGCCTCGAGGCCGCGGGAGTGGCCCGATGACCGCCTGCGACCGCTTCGAGACGGAGGGGCTGGAGCGCTTCGCCGCCGGGGAGCCGCTCGACGCCCACTTCACGAGCTGCGCGGATTGCCGGGCGGCGCAGGCCCGCTACGAGATGGTCGTCCGGGCGCTCGGCGTCGCGGGCCGGGCCTGCGCGCCCCCCGGGGACTGGGAGGCGCGGGTCTTCGCCCGCATCCAGCGTCGCCGGCCGCGACGGAGGCTGTGGTTCGCCGCCGCGGCCGCGCTGCCGGTGGCCGGCCTGGCCGTCTTCACCTTCCAGTCGATGGGCGGTGCCCAGTCGCTCGAGCTGGAGTGGAGCGTCTCCCGCGGCGCGGGTCCGGTGGTGCGGGGTGGGGGCCCCGGCGCAGGTCAGGCCGTCTCCGCCGCTCCGGGCGACGTGCTCCATCTCACCGCGCGTGTCCCGCGCGGACGGCACGGCGACCTCCGCGTCTACCGGGGCGGCGACACGCTCGTCTTCCAGTGCGCGGGCAATCCCCGCTGCTCCACCTCGCGGGACGGTCTCTCGGCGGAGGTGGTCCTGGAGGCCGGCGGCACCTACCGGACCCTGGTGCTGGCCGCCGAGCGTGACCTCCCCCCGCCGACGGGCAAGCTGGACGCCGACTACGCCGCGGCGCTCCGCGCCGGCGAGGCGCAGGAGTCGCCTCCCATCGAGGTGCTCTAGCAAACACGCTCCGGCTCGGGATAAGCCTGTCAAGTCCCGATGACAGTCGCTCCCACCGCCGCCGGACTCCTGCGCGACACGCTCGGCCGCCCGCTGCGAAATCTGAGGCTGAGCGTCACCGACCGTTGCAACCTGCGCTGCAGCTACTGCATGCCCGAGCCGGACTACGTCTGGCTGCCGCGCTCGGAGCTGCTCACCTTCGAGGAGATGACGCGGGTGGTGGGCGTCTTCTGCTCGCTCGGCGTCGACCGGGTCCGGCTCACCGGCGGCGAGCCCCTGCTTCGCCATCAGCTCCCCGAGCTCGTCCGGCGCCTGGCGGCGGAGCCCCGGCTCCGGGACATCGCCCTGACCACCAACGGCGTCCTGCTCGCCGAGCTGGCGCGGCCGCTGCGGGAGGCCGGCCTGGGCCGGGTGACGGTGAGCCTGGACACGCTCCGGCCGGAGCGCTTCCGGGCCCTCACCCGCCGCGACGAGCACGCCCGCGTCCTGGCCGGCATCGCCGCGGTGCGCGCCGCCGGCTTCCCGGGGCCGAAGCTCGACGCGGTGGTGATGCGCGGGCGGAACGACGACGAGCTGGTCTCGCTCCTCGACTACGCGCGGGAGCAGGGGGCCGAGCTGCGATTCATCGAGTACATGGACGTGGGCGGCGCCACCCGCTGGCGGCGCGAAGACGTGGTCCCGCGCGCGGAGATGCTGGAGCAGCTCACCCGGGCCCACGGGCCGATCGAGCCCGTACCCGAGGAGGGTCCGCCCGGGGAGCGCGGCCGGGCGCCGGCCGAGCGCTTCCGGCTTCCGGACGGGACGGTGTTCGGCATCATCGCCTCCACCACCTCTCCCTTCTGCCGCAGCTGCGACCGGAGCCGGCTCACCGCCGACGGCACCTGGTTCCTCTGCCTCTATGCCCGCGCCGGGCTGAACCTGCGCCGCGCCCTGCGTGCGGGCGCCTCGGATGCCGAGCTGGCGGCCATGCTCCGCATCGGCTGGCAGCACCGGGTCGACCGGGGCGCGGAGCAGCGGCTCGCCCTCCGGGACCGCCAGCCCCTGGTGGACGTGGCCGAGCTGCGCGAGGACCCTCGGCTGGAGATGCACACCCGCGGGGGCTGAACCCCCGGGCAGCCGCGGTCACACCTCTCCCGCTCGCCCGTAGAGAAAGGTCGCATGGACCTTCCCTGGCCTTCCCCGCTCCGCCGCGAGGACCGCTGGCTCGAGCGCGCCCGCTCCGGCGACCGTGGCGCCTTCGTGCGCCTCTACCGCTCGCTCTACCCGCCCCTCTACCGCTTCGTCGCCCGCCGCGTGGCGCGGCCCGAGGATGCCGAGGACGTGGTGGGGCGACTGTTCGAGATGCTCGTCGCCCGCCTGGACACGGTGGACACCGCCCGGGGACACGTCCGGACGTTCCTTCTCGCCGCGGCGCGGAATGCGCTGGTGGACGCCGCACGCGCCCGGCGCGAGGCGCTGGACCTGGAGGCGGCGGAGCCGAACCTCCTCGAGCTCCGGACGCCGCTGGACCGGGTGCTGGAGCACGAGCGGGCGGCCGCCCTCCGGGCCCGGGTGGCCGCGCTGGGCGCCGAGGAGCAGCGGCTTCTCGGGCTGCGCTACGGCGACGGCCTCGGCCACCGGGAGATCGCCGCCCTGCTCGGCCTCTCCCCGGCGGCGGTGCGCCAGCGGCTGTCCCGCACCGTCCGGAGCCTGAGAGAGCCTTCACCCCTCGAGCACGGAGCCCTCGCCCATGATGCCTGACCTCGCCGCCCTCTTCCCTGCGCCGCCCCCGCCTCGCCCGGAGCATGCCGCCGCCCTGGAGTCGGAGCTGCTCCGGCGCTTCGACGCCCGGCCCGCCCCCGCCCGTCGCGCGGTGCTCTCGCGGCCGGTGCGCCGGCTGGCCTTCGGCTCGTTGCTGGTGGCCGGGCTGGCCGCCGCCAGCCAGGCGCCGGTGGACCGGGCGGTGGTGGTGGGTCACCGCTTCA
The DNA here is from genome assembly GCA_035622755.1 of Myxococcaceae bacterium. GTDB lineage: Bacteria > Myxococcota > Myxococcia > Myxococcales > Myxococcaceae > JADGRA01. The sequence continues at coordinate 3,388 of DASPUU010000234.1, read as the reverse complement.
CCATCGCCCTTCCTGCCGGAGCCGCGCTGCCGCCACCGGATGCGCTCTCCGATGCCCTCCGGGGCCCGGCGCCTGCCGGACCGGGAGCGTACGAGCGGCAGGTCGCGCTCCGCGTCTCGCAGCGGGATGGCGAGGGACCCACGGTGGTCGCCGACGTGTGGAGCGACGTCCCGCCGGCGGACGTCGAGGCGAGGCTCCGGGCCCTTCCCGACCTGGCCGGCGCGGCCATCGGCGTCTCGCCGCTCGAGGGTCGGATGCACGAGTCACTCGCCCGGTGGCTGGGCCATGACCTGCTCGACCTTCCGTCGGATCCGGCCAGCGTCGAGGCGGCGCGGCAGAAGCTCCAGGCCGAGCTCGCCGCCCGCGGCGAGCAGGGTCAGGTCGACGTGCAGGTGGACGACTCCCAGCCGGGCCAGAAGCGGGTGATGGTGAAGGTCACCAAGGACGCCGAGGACGACGGCGCCGCAGCCGGCGCTCGCTGAGCTCGATCCGGCGAGGAGTGCCCCGCGCCGCCGGCGCGCCCCATCCCCGGGGGTGCCGGCGGCGAAGCCGTCTCCCGGGGGACGTCCGACCCTCGACGGCGAGCGCTGGAAGAGGGTAGACGGGACGCCCCTCGCCTGTCTGCTCGGGCGGAGGGCCGTCCCAGGGCTGGCCGACGGCCGGGCGATGGTTAGTGTCCAGGGACACATGACCAACCAGATCAAGACCATCGTCCTGCTGGGGGCCCTGTCCGCGCTGCTCATCGCCATCGGCGGAGCGCTCGGCCCGGACTTCCTCACCGGCGCGGTGGTGATGGCCGCGGTGATGAACCTCGGCGCCTACTTCTTCTCCGACCGGATCGTCCTCGCCCTCCAGCGGGCCGAGGAGGTCGCTCCCGAGCAGGCCCCCGAGCTGCACGCCATCGTCGGCGAGCTCTCCCGGCGCGCCGGCATCCCCGAGCCGCGCGTCTACGTCATCCCCCAGGCGCAGCCCAACGCCTTCGCCACCGGGCGCAATCCCGACCACGCGGTGGTGGCGGTGACCGAGGGCATCGTCCGGCTTCTCGATGCACGGGAGCTGCGCGGCGTGCTGGCCCACGAGCTGGCCCACGTGAGGAACCGGGACATCCTCATCTCCAGCATCGCCGCCACGGTGGCCGCGGCGGTGAGCTACGTGGCCCACGTGGCCGGCTTCCTCGGGGTCTCCAGCCGCGACGACGACGGGCCCCATCCCCTCCAGTCCCTGCTCCTGGTGCTCGTCGCCCCCATCGCCGCCACGCTCATCCAGCTCGGCGTCTCCCGGTCCCGGGAGTTCGAGGCCGACCGGAGCGGCGCGGCCCTCTCCGGCGACCCGGAGGCCCTGGCCCGCGCCCTGGAAAAGCTGGAGGCCGGCGCCCGGGCCATCCCCGCCCAGGTCGAGCCGGCCACGGCCAGCCTGTTCATCGTCAATCCCTTCGGGGGCGTGCGCACCGTCCTCCGGTGGTTCTCCACGCACCCCTCGACCGAGGAGCGCGTCCGCCGCCTGCGCGCCATGGCCGACGAATCCCGGGGCGGGGCCCCCGGCTGGAGCCGCGGTGCACAGCCCGGCTTCTGAGCGCCGGGCAGGGGCCTCGAGGAGATGCGGGTGAGCGTGCTGGCCGTGGAGTCGGTGGGAAGCCCGGCGCTCTGGGCCGGCTTCCTGGCCTTCGTCCTGCTCATGCTCGCCGTCGACCTCGGCCTCTTCCACCGGAAGGCCCACGCGGTGAGCCTGCGGGAGGCGGCCGCCTGGAGCTCGGTGTGGGTGGTGCTCTCGTTCGTCTTCGCCGCCGGGGTCTGGTGGCGCTTCGGGGCGACCCGGGCGCTCGAGTTCGTCACCGGCTATCTGATCGAGAAGGCGCTCAGCGTCGACAACATCTTCGTCTTCGTGGTCGTCTTCGGCGCCTTCGGCATCCCGGCCCTCTACCAGCACCGGGTGCTCTTCTGGGGCATCCTCGGCGCGCTGGCCATGCGCGCGGCGTTCATCTTCGCCGGCTCGGCGCTGCTCGAGTCCTTCCACTGGACGGCCTACCTCTTCGGCGGCCTGCTGCTGCTCACCGGGGTGAAGCTGCTCCTCGCCCGCCAGGAGGAATCGCACCCCGAGCGAAACGTCGCCGTCCGGCTCGCCCAGCGGATCCTTCCCGTCACCGCCGGGCTCCGCGAGGGCCGCTTCTTCCTCCGGGAAGGCGGCCGGCGGATGGCCACCCCGCTCTTCCTGGCGCTGGTGGCCGTGGAGGTCACCGACCTCGTCTTCGCCGTCGACTCCATCCCGGCCATCTTCGCCGTGACCCTCGACCCGTTCATCGTCTTCACCTCGAACATCTTCGCCATCCTCGGTCTCCGCTCGCTCTACTTCCTCCTGGCTGGCATCGTGTCTCGCTTCCGTTATCTGAAGACCGGACTGGCGCTGGTGCTGGTCTTCGTGGGAGTGAAGATGGTCATCGCCGACTTCTATCCGGTCCCCATCGCCGCCTCGCTCGGGGTGGTGGCGGCGCTCATCGGCGGGTCCATCGTCCTCTCGCTCCGGGCCACGGCCCGGCGCCCGGCGACAGGGGGAGAGACGGCATGAACCGGAATCGCTTCCACTTCGTCTATGCGCTCCTGGCGGCGATGGGGGTGCTCTTCGTCCACGACCTGTGGGTCGGCTACCGGCAGGTCGCCGTGTTGCCCTACAGCCAGTTCCAGGCGCTGGTGCGCGAGAAGAAGGTGGCCGAGGTCCAGGTCGGCGAGGACCGGCTCCAGGGAGCGCTGAAGGAGCCGGTCGACGGCAAGACGCGCTTCGTCACCAACCGGGTCAACGCCGAGCTGGCCAAGGAGCTCGACGAGGCCGGAGTGAAGTACTCCGGCACCGTCGAGAGCCGCCTCCTCGAGACGCTGCTCAGCTGGCTCCTGCCGGTCCTGCTCTTCTTCGGGGTGTGGCTCCTCGTGGCCCGGCGGCTGGCGGGACGGCTCGGTCCGGGGGGCGGGCTGATGGCCATCGGGAAGAGCAAGGCCAAGGTGTTCGTGGAGACCGACGTCAAGGTGCGTTTCACCGACGTGGCCGGCGTGGACGAGGCCAAGGCGGAGCTCGAGGAGGTGGTGAAGTACCTCAAGGACCCCGGGGCCTACGGCCGCCTCGGGGGACGGCTCCCCAAGGGCATCCTGCTCGTCGGGCCGCCCGGCACCGGGAAGACGCTGCTCGCCAAGGCGGTGGCCGGCGAGGCGGGGGTGCCCTTCTTCTCCATCAGCGGCAGCGAGTTCGTGGAGATGTTCGTCGGCGTCGGCGCGGCCAGGGTGCGCGACCTCTTCGAGCAGGCCCGGGCCAAGGCTCCGGCCATCATCTTCATCGACGAGCTGGATGCGCTGGGCCGGGCGCGGGGCGCCAACCTGGGCCTCGGCGGGCACGACGAGAAGGA
>DASPUU010000233.1:0-2274 GCA_035622755.1 Myxococcaceae bacterium | reverse complement strand
GGCGTGGATCCCGCGCGGCTCCTGGAGGTCGTCCAGGCCTCCGGCTTCCGCTCGCCCTACTTCGACTTCAAGGGCTCGGCGCTGCTCCGGCGCGACTTCTCCACCCACTTCGCCATCGACCTCATGTTCAAGGACCTGACGCTGTTCCTCGAATCGGCCGCGGCGCACAGGGTGCCCACGCCGCTGACCGCCGCGGTCCGCGAGGTCTACGCACTGGCGCGCGCCGCGGGAAAGGGGGAGCAGGACATCGGCGCGGTGATCACCACCTTCGAGGAGCTCCTGGGAACGGAGATTCGCCAGCGCGCCTGAGCCCCGGGGCGATTTACAGGAGCGCCCGTCGCTGCGTTGACGGATTCACCGCGCCTGCCCGAAGGCGCTCCCGGCAGGCCGGTCGGGAGATTCTCAAACACGAACGATTGCAATGGCTTGTGCGGCGTTTACTCGGAGGGGTGGACACCGCACCTCCATCCCACTACCTTCTTGGTCCGGGACTGCTGTTCGGGCCCGGGGGTGGTCGATGGCCGTCGAGGGCGAACTGGTCAAGCTGGCCAACGGCCGCTGGGCGCGCTTCCGGCAGCTCCCGGTCTACGCCGGCGACGCGCCGGGCGCGCTGACGCTGCTCGCCGCGGTCGAGCTCGACGACCACACCCAGGAGCTCCTGGAGGAGGCCGAGGCGTCGCTGGACGCCTACCGGCTCCGGGGCTTCGACATGGACCTGCGGCTCGACCCCGACGGCAAGGTGCGCTTCGAGGAGCGCCCCGCGCTCCACTAGCGTCACCCAGCCTCGCGGCAGAGCGAAAAGAAGGCCACGCGGCGGCGCGTCCGGTAGCCGTTCCGCTCGTAGAGAGATTTCGCCCGCTCGTTTTCCAGGCTCACGTGCAGGAACGGCGTCTCCCCGCGCCGGAGGTTGTCGTTGCTCAGGAAGGCCAGCAGCCGGCGCGCCAGCCCGCGCGCGGAGAAGTCGGGATGGGTGCAGACGGCGCTGATCTCCCGGTAGCCGGGCGCTCCCATGCGCTCGCCGATCATCGCCGCCAGCCGGCCCTGCTCGAGCACTCCGAAATAGCGCCCGAGCTCCATCGTCCGCGGGCGGAAGTAGTGCGGATAGACGAGCGCGGTCAGGGCCAGGACGTCGGCGCGGTGCGCATCGTTCAAGGGAACGAGCGAAGGCCCCTCGACCTCGGGCAGAGCCTGCTCGCAGACCATCTGTGCCAGGAGCCCGAGGTTGGTGAGCCTCCAGCCGGGCGGCAGGGACGGCTCGGGTCCGATGAGGTACACGGTCTCGTTCCGGCCGACGAGCGGTTCGAGCTCCGCCGCGTCCACGGCGGCCCGACCGGCCACGGCCAGGAAGGGTGCGATCGCCGCCGGGTAGCGGAGGACGGCGCCGGCGCCCAGGGCGAGCCCGCGGTGCCGCGTGGACAGGGAGGCCCAGAGAGGGTTGTCCAGGATGTGCGGGGCGCCCGCCATGCCTGGGGCCTGTCTAGATCCGGCCCTCGGCTCTCGCCACCCCGAGGAACCGGGCGGCATTGGTGAAGGCCACCCGGGCGATGACCCTCCCGGAGAGACCCGCGCGGCCGAGGAGGTGGACGGCCCGGGCCAGCCCGAGCAGGTCGCCCGGGCGGTCGCCGCCGTCCGAGTTCATGACCAGCCGCTCGCTCCCCGTCCGCTTGACCAGCGAGACGGCTCGCTCCGCCCGGAGCGCGCCGAGCTGCACGGTGACGCCGGCCCAGTGTCCGCAGCCCAGCACCAGGGGCAGGGTTCGCGCGCTGACGTGGTCGACGAGGACTCGCTCCGGCGCCGGACCGTGGGTGCGCAGCAGGGTCAGGAGCCGCCGGGTGTGGCGCTCCTTGTCCCGCTCCGGGGTGTGGACGAGCACCGGCACCCGGAGGCGCCGGGCGAGCCGGAGCTGCTCCACGACCGCCTCCTCCTCGGCCGGTCCCCCGTGGTGCAGGCCGATCTCCCCGAGAGCCACCACGCGCGGGTGGCCGAGCGCCGCCAGGAGGCGCTCCAGCACCTCGGCCAGCCCTCGTCTCGGGACGGACCGCGGATGGAGGCCGACGGCCAGGAAGCCCTCGATGCCGGCGCGCTCGAGCCGGGGAACCTGTTCCGAGAGCAGCGCGTCCACCTGCTCGGAGAGCGCCGCGGCGGAGGGCTCGGCCATGGCGTGGGGGAGCGCCAGCGCGCGCGCCACCCCGAAGTGAGCGAGCGCGGCGAGGTCGCCGTCGCCCAGGCGCTCGGGGTGAAGATGCGCGTCGAAGATGCGGGGCGGGGGAGGCA
>DASPUU010000232.1:0-18439 GCA_035622755.1 Myxococcaceae bacterium | reverse complement strand
CGGTGCGGGCGGCGCTCGCCGCGCGTGCCGGCGAGGACCCGGATGCGGCGCTGGCCGCGGCCCTCGCCCCGGCGCGCCTCGTCCAAGGCGTGGCGGCCTACCGGCCCTCCGAGGCGGCCGATTTCGCCGGCCGGGCGGCCGGCGATGCAGTGACGCTCGCCCCGAAGGTCCTCACCGAGTTTCCGCTCGCCCGACAGGCCGCCCGCTACGAGGTCCCGGCGGGCATCTGGCTGGCGGATCGCTACCGCTCGGCCCAGGCACCGCTGGCCCGCTTCGTCCGCCCCGAGACGCGCCTCGGCCACTTCATGGTGAAGCTCGACCCGGACGGTGTGCTGCGGCGCACGCCGCTCTTCATCCAGCTCGACGTTCCGGCCGGCCTCCTCCCCAGCCTGGAGCTCCAGACCGCGGCCGTGTTCCTCGGCGCCGGGGTGGAGCCGGCCTGGGACCCGGAGCTGCAGCGGGTGGTGGGGGCCCGGCTCCGGAAGGGGCGCGAGGTGGTGCGCGAGGTTCCCAACGAGCTCCACGAGCCGTTCGCCCGCATTCCCTGGCCGGGCCCGGCCTCGGTGGTTCCCACCGTCTCCATGGCCGACGTGCTGGCCGGCGCTCCCGCGGCGGCGTCCGTGGCCGGCAAGGCGGTCCTCGTCGGGGTGACGCTGGTCGGCTCCTTCGACCAGGTGGTGACGCCGTTCCGGGAGGTGGAGCCGGGGGTCTACGCCCATGCCGCCATGCTCTCGGCCATCCTCTCCGGTCAGTACCTCCGAAGGGGCCCGTGGCTGGTGTGGCTGGAGGTGGGCGCTCTCCTCGCCGGCGCGCTGGCGCTCGCCCTGCTCATGCCCCGCGTCGGGGCCAGCTGGCGGGTGGGGGTCCCCTTCGCCCTGGTCGCCGGCTGGTGGGTGCTCGGTCAGCTCCTCCTCCGCGGCGGCATCCAGCTCGCCCTCGTCCTCCCCTCCGTCGGCTGGCTGGCGGTGGCCTCGGCCCTGACGCTGGTGGGGTGGCTGTCCACGGACCGCGAGAAGCGCCGGCTCCGCCGCACCTTCCGCTACTACCTGAGCGAGTCGGTGATGACCGAGATGCTGGAGCATCCCGAGCAGCTCAAGCTGGGCGGCGAGAAGCGTGAGCTGACCGTCCTCTTCAGCGACATCCGTGGCTTCACCGGCATCGCCGAGCGAACGCCGCCCGAGGCGCTGGTCCGCTTCGTCAACGGCTACCTGACGCCGATGACGAACATCGTCTTCGAGGAGGGCGGCACGCTGGACAAGTACATCGGCGACGCCCTGATGGCGTTCTGGGGCGCGCCGGTGGCGCAGCCGGACCACGCGCTCCGCGCCTGCCGGGCGGCGATGCGCTTCCTCGCCGAGCTGGAGCGGCTCCGGCCCCGCTGGCGCGCCGAGGGGGTGGGCGAGGTGGAGATCGGCGTGGGCGTGAACACCGGTCCGATGGTGGTGGGGAACATGGGCTCGGACGTGCGCTTCGACTACACGGTGATGGGCGACGCGGTGAATCTCGCCAGCCGACTGGAGGGAGCGAACAAGCTCTTCGGCACCCGCGTGCTGCTCTCGGAGGAGACCCACGCCCTGGTCCGCAGCGAGGTGTGCGCGCGGCGGCTGGGCGCCATCCGGGTGCGCGGCAAGCAGAGGCCGACCCGTGTCTACGAGCTCCGGCACCTGGGCCCGCCGGCGGCGGAGGAGGCCCAGGTGGTGGGCCGGTTCGAGTCCGGCGTGGATGCCTTCGGCGCGCGGGCCTTCGGCGACGCGCAGTCGGCGTTCGAGGAGGTGCTCCGGCACTGGCCCGCCGACGCCGCCGCCAGGCGCTACCTGGACGAGGTGGTCCTCCTCCGCCGCTCACCTCCTGGTCCGGAGTGGGATGCAGCATCCGCGGGGGTCGAAAAATGACCGCCCGTGCGCATCCCGAGCCCGATGCGGCCGGTTCATCCGGCGGCCTTCTCGTTGACCGGGCCGCAATCCGCCGAAATACTCGAGGCATCCTGACCCCGCCCGAGCCATGAGCGCCGAGGACGCCCTCTTCCAGCGCTTCGGGAAGGAATTCCCCAAGTCCACCGTCCTCTTTCGCGAGGGAGAGACGGGCAAGGAGATGTACGTCCTGCAGTCCGGCAAGGTGGTGATCACCAAGAAGGTGCGCGAGGTGGAGAAGACGCTGGCCGTGCTCGGCGCCGGAGAGTTCTTCGGCGAGATGGCGCTCATCTCCAACAAGCCGCGCAACGCGACGGCCACCGTCTCCGAGCAGGCCCGCCTGCTGGTCATCGACCCGAAGACCTTCGAGGGCATGATCCGCGGCAACTCGGAGATCGCGGTGCGGATGATCAAGAAGCTGGCCGAGCGCCTGGGTGAGGCCGACGCGCAGATCGAGACCCTCCTCCTGGCCGACCCCGGCTCCCGGGTGATCCAGCACCTGCTCTCCGCCTGCCAGACGCGAGGGCGGGCGGTGGAGGAGGGCGTGGAGATCGACCTGCACCTGCGCGAGCTGCCCCGGCTCACCGGGGTGGGCGAGGCCGGGGTCTCGGGCATGCTCGACCGGCTCGAGCGATTGGGGCTGGTCCAGCGCAGCGGCGACCGGCTCACGGTCAAGGACACCGCCCGCCTGGACGGGTACCTCCGCTACGTGGAGCTTCGCTGGAAGTTCGGAGATCCCTGACCGTGAGGCTCTCCGTCCTCGGCTGTCACGGGGGTGAGCTGCCGGACTGCCGGACCACCTGCTTCCTGGTCGACGGCGTGCTGGCGCTCGATGCCGGCGCGCTCTGCTCCAGCCTGGACCTGGCCGCCCTGGCCCGGGTCGATCAGGTCATCCTCACCCACAGCCACTTCGATCACGTCAAGGACCTCCCGCTCGTCGCCGACCTGATGGTGGGACGGCGTGAACGCCCGCTGACCGTATGGTGCAGCCGGGCCTGCGCCCGGACGCTGCAGAAGAACGTCTTCAACGACTCGCTCTGGCCGGATTTCACCCGCATCCCCTCGCCGAAGAACCCGGTGCTCGAGCTGCGCGCCTTCCGGGCCGGGGACACCTTCCAGGCCGGGGAATACCAGGTGACCAGCATCCCGGTGCGCCACCCGGTGGAGAGCTGCGGCTTCGTCGTCCGGCGTGGCGACCGTGCGCTCGGCATCAGCGGGGACACCGGTCCCACCGACCGCCTCTGGGAGGTGCTCAACGCCACGCCGGATCTCAAGGCGCTGCTGCTCGAGACCAGCTTCCCCAACCAGATGCAGGCCCTGGCCGATCTCTCCGGCCACCTCACCCCCCGCACGTTGCGCACCGAGCTGGCCAAGTTCCACCGCAACGGCTCGACGGTGCTCCTCTACCATCTCAAGCCGGCCTTCGTGGCCGAGCTGAAGCGCGAGGTGGCCGACCTGCCGGTGAGGGTGCTGGAGCTGGGAGATACCTTCGAGCTATAGCGGGCCGGCGCATGGCCGCCTGGTTCTCCAAGAAGCCTCGCATCGCGCCGGCCGGGTCCGGCGACGTGGAGCCGCTCCGCCAGCAGCCGTCCCGCATGCAGGGCCTGTGGGTGAAGTGTGAGGCCTGCGAGCAGATCATCTACCGGCAGGAGATCGAGCGGAACTGGAACGTCTGTCCCCTGTGCGGTCACCATCTGCCCTGGCCGGCGAGGGCGCGCCTCCAGGCCCTCCTCGATCCGGGCTCCTTCGAGGAGCTCGACCGCGAGCTCGAGCCAGAGGACCCGCTCGGCTTCTCCGACAGCAAGCGGTACCGGGAGCGGCTCCGGCAGACGCGCCGGGCGCTCGGCGAGGCCGACGCCTTCGTCTCCGGCCTGGGGAGGCTGGAGGGGCATCCGCTCTCGCTGGGCGCCTTCGTCTTCGAGTTCATGGGTGGATCGATGGGCTCGGTGGTGGGGGAGAAGGTGACCCGCATCTTCGAGCGGGCCGCCGAGCGACGCTGCGCGGCCCTGGTGTTCAGCGCCTCGGGCGGGGCGCGGATGCAGGAGGGCATCTTCTCGCTGATGCAGATGGCGAAGACCTCCGCCGCCATCGCTCGCTTCCGCGAGGTGAAGAAGCCCTTCATCTCGGTGATGCTCCACCCCACCACCGGGGGGGTGGCGGCCAGCTTCGCCTGGCTGGGGGACGTGGTGCTGGCCGAGCCCCGGGCGCTCATCGGCTTCGCCGGCCCCCGGGTCATCGAGCAGACCATCCGGCAGAAGCTCCCGGAGGGATTCCAGCGCAGCGAGTTCCTCCTCGAGCACGGAATGGTCGACGCCATCGTGCCCCGCCGGGAGCTGCGCACCCGCCTCGGCGCCCTCCTCTCGCTGATGGACTGAACTCGGGCCCCGCCAGCGGAGACACGTTGCTTCCGTCGACCAAAGCGGAGGCCCTGGCCTTCCTGCACGGCCGGTCCCCGTCCACGATGGTGTTCGGGCTGGAGCGCGTGCAGCGCGCCCTCGATGAGCTCGGTCACCCCGAGCTCCGGTTCCCGGCCGTGCACGTGGCCGGGACGAACGGGAAGGGAAGCACCTGCGCCATGGTCGATGCGGTGCTCCGCGCGGCCGGCTTCCGGGTCGGCCTGTACACCTCACCCCACCTGGTCCGGTTCAACGAGCGGATCCGCATCGGGGGCCAGGACATCGACGACGACCGCCTGGGCGGGCTCCTGCTCGAGCTGCTCCGGCGGTCCCCGGCTGCCACCGAGCTGACCTACTTCGAGCTGGCCACGGCGGCCGCCTTCCTCCACTTCGCCGAGGAGCGGGTGGACTGGGCGGTGCTCGAGACCGGCCTCGGCGGCCGGCTCGATGCCACCGCCACCTGTCGGCCGCGGGTCACCGGCATCACCGCCCTGGGCCTCGACCACACCGAGCTCCTCGGCCACTCGCTGGCCAGCATTGCCCGGGAAAAGGCGGGCATCCTTCGCCCGGGGGTCCCGGCCGTGGTCGCCGAGCAGCCGCCGGAGGCGATGGAGGTGCTGGTGGTGGAGGCAGCCCGGGTGGGGGCGCCGCTCCTCCGCCAGGGCGTCGACTTCTCGCTCTCACCCCTCGGCCGGAGGCTGGTCTACCGGCAGGGAACGCGGCGGCTCGAAGGCCTGACCCTCGGACTCCACGGGGACCACCAGCGGGGGAACGCGGCGGTCGCCCTGGCCATGCTGGAAGCGCTGCGCGCCCGAGGGGAGGCCATCCCCGAGGGATCTCTCCTCGCTGGACTGCGCGACGTTCGATGGCCGGGCAGGCTGGAGGAGGTCCCGGGGCGGCCGCTGCTCCTTCTCGACGGCGCGCACAATCCGGCCGGCGTGGAGGCGCTCCGGGCTGCGCTCGACGGAGCGTACGCCGGGCGCCGCATGCATCTGGTCTTCGGCGTGGTGCGGGAGAAGGAGATCGGGCCGATGCTCGCCCGGCTCCTCCCGCGCATGGCCTCGGCCACGTTCACCACGCTGGACACGCCGCGGGCCCTGGCTCCGGAGGCATACCTGGAATCCGCGCGGAGCCTCCTCGTCGACGTGGCCATCGCTGCGTCACCGGGCGAGGCGCTGGCGCGAGCCCGCGCCCGCGCTGGGCCGGAGGACGTGGTGCTGGTGGCCGGTTCGCTCTACCTCGTCGGTGAGGTCAAGGCACACCTCGCCTCGGGCGAAGCCCCCGGAAGGACGAACGGTTGAGCACGCGCTCCACTCCCCGCTTGGCCGGCGCGCTCGAGGCTCCTAGAGTCCGGCCGACGACGATGCGCCTCCCGAATGCCCGGGTGACCCCTTCGCATCCCCCCTCGGTCGACGAGGTGGCGTTCCGCGAGCTGTACCGGAAGTCCGACTACGAGGTCCGGACCGAGGACGGCTGGACACTGGTGGTGACGCACTATCAGCCGGTGCCGCAGGGGTTCCCCCAGCCCCTGTTCGGCGAGCCTCTGCTCCTGGTGCACGGCTTCTCCCAGAACCGGCACGCCTGGACGAGCGGCGAGTTCGTGAAGAACCTGCTCTTCTTCGGCGCGGACATCCACATCCTGGAGCTGCGCGGGCACGGCAAGAGCAGCATCGAGCTCCAGCGGAGCCGGGCCGGATCCGAGGGCCGCCTGCCAGCGGATCTCGACTACGGCTGGGACATCGACAGCTATTTCCTCCACGACGTGCCGGCGGCGATCGCCGCGGTGAAAGCCGCCACCGGGCGCCAGCGCCTCTTCTACGTCGGGCACTCGATGGGGGGCATCCTCGGCTACGGGCATGCCGGCCGCCACGACGACTTCGAGGGGCTGGTCACCATCGGTGCGCCCGCCGACCTCGGCCGGGGATTTCTTCTCCTCCGGGCGCTGGCGGTCACCGGCCCGCTCTTCGGGCCAGTGGTCGATCTGGCCTTCGGGGCGGTGAACGCCGAGCGGCGGATGGCGCATACCCTGCGGCGCCTGACCGGTCAGGTGCTGGCCACCGCCCGCCTCCCGGTGGCCGAGCGCCTCCGGGCCGGCTCCGCGCCGGACCCGGTGCAGTTCACCTACGTCCCGATGGACGCCTGGCTCAAGGCGCTGGAGCGCCTCATCGCGCGCGCCGAGGTGCACCCGCTCTACGACGCGCTGGCTCGACGGGTGAACTGGCTCTCCAACCCCTCGCGGGCGAGCGGAGCCGACCTTCGCTGGCTCCTGCGCGAGGGTGGCGAGCGCGAGCCGCGCAAGGTCATCGAGCAGTTCGCCCGGTGGATCCGCGGCCGGGAGCTCAAGTGCTACCGGACCGGCTACGACTTCAAGGAAGGGTTCGCCAACATCGCCATCCCGATGGCCATCATCTTCGGGGACATGGACCCGCTGGCCACGGTCGACTCGACCCGCTCCGTCTACCGGGCGGCGAAGAGCGAGTACCTGCTCTGGCGCCCGGTGAAGGGGAACAGCCACATCGAGCTCACCATGGGCCACGACATCCGGCAGATCTGCTACGACATCAAGAACCTGGTGGAGTACGCCGTCACACATCGGAGCAAGTCGCCCACGCTCCCCCGTCTTTCCTGAGCCCCGGCGCGTCGGGGTGCGTTCCTTTGAGGACGCCCCCGGCGAGGGGTAGCATCGGTCCTTCGTGAAGCCGTCCGTCCGTCGTCTGGTGGTGCTCGCTGCTGCACTTTCCGGTCCGGCCCTGGGCCAGGATGCCGCCGGGTTGAACACCATCACCCGGGTGGAGGTGAAGTCCGGGGTGGTGGAGATCACCGGGACCCGGAAGCCGAGCTTCAGCACCTTCCCGATGAGCGACCCGCCCCGGCTGGTGGTCGACATCTCGGAGGCGGTGTTCAAGGGCGTGCCCGAGGTCCTCGACGTGACATCCGGGCGCGTGGTGGCGATCAAGACGGCGAGCTACGGCAACGACGCCTCGGCCATCGCTCGGGTGGTCATCGGCTACGACCGTGACGTGGAGCCGGACATCCAGGCCGTGGGCAACAAGCTCGTGGTGCGTGCGCAAGCGGCGCCGGCCGGAACGGCCGTGGCGTCGGCGGCGACGCCCGCCACGCGCTCGGCCTCCAAGCTGTCGGACGATGCCGCAGACTCGACGGCCGGGGCCGCGGCAGCGCAGAAGCAGCAGGCGAACGCAGCGGCGGCTGCGGCCGCGGCGGAGCAGAAGCGCCAGGCGGACGCAGCGGCAACGGCAGCGGCAGCGGCGGCCGCAGCAGCGCAGAAGCAGCAGGCGGACGCCGCGGCGGCCGCGGCGGAGCAGAAGCGCCGGGCGGACGCAGCGGCGGCCGCGGCGGAGCAGAAGCGCCAGGCGGACGCAGCGGCCGCGGCGGCCGCAGCGGAGCAGAAGCGCCAGGCGGATCTGGCTGCTGCGGCGGCTGCAGAGCAGAGGCGTCAGGCCGAGGCAGCGGCGGCGGCCGCAGCCGAGCAGAAGCGCCAGGCCGAAGCCGCGGCGGCAGCGGCGGCCGCGGCGGAGCAAAAGCGCCAGGCGGAGGCGGCAGCGGCCGCGGAGCAGAAGCGTCAGGCCGAAACAGCGGCGGCCGCGGCGGAACAGAAGCGCCAGACCGAGCTGGCCGTGGCGGCGGCGGCCGCTTCGGTCGAGCAGAAGCGTCAGGCGGAAGCCGCAGCGGCGGCGGCCGCAGCCGAGCAGAAACGCCAGGCGGAAGCCGCAGCGGCGGCGGAGCGGAAGCGCCAGGCGGAGGCCGAGGCGGCCGCGGCGGCGGCGGAACAGAAGCGCCAGGCGGAGGCGGCAGCCACCTCGGCAGCGGAAGAGAGGAGGGACCTGGTGGCGGCGCGGACGGCGGAGGCCGAGCGCCGCCGGGACCTGACCCTCGCCCAGGCCAGCCCAGCGCCAGCCGCCCAGGGCAAGCGCTCCCCGCGCACCTCCGAGTCCCGACCGGCCGGCGGCTCCCCGGGCGAGGGGAGCGGCAAGCGCCAGGCCCTGACGTTCGTCGGCTTCGACGACAAGGGTTCACGAGTCTACGTGCGCACCAGTGGGCCGGTGCGCTACACGGTGACCGCGGGAGCGAAGAACACCGTCGTCCTCGAGCTGGACAACACCTCCATCCCGCTCCGGAACAACACCCGTGCCCTGGACATGGCCTACTTCGCCGGACCGGTGCTGCGCGTCGACCCGGAGCGCGGTCCGGGTCACACGGTGCGGGTGGCCATCACGCTACGCGACGCGGTCGCCTACCAGACGCGACAGGACGGCAACGAGGTCTCGGTGCTGTTCGCCCAGACCCCCTAGCCCATTGCCGGGGCGCGTCTCGGGATGAGCTCCGCCCTGGCCCTTCTCCTCGTGCTGGGGCAGGTCGGGTTGCCGCTGGCGACGCCGGCCGCCAACGAGCCCATCCAGGTCCGTGCGGATCGTTCGCGCTCCGACTCGGACGGCAACATCATCGTTCTCGAGGGCCACGCCGAGCTGCGGACGAGCACGAACATGGTCCAGGGCGAGACGATCACCGTGAACCAGGAGAAGGGAACGGTGACCGCCACCGGACATGCCTTCTGTGCCTCGGGGCAGCTCGGCGCGGTGGCCGATACCCTGACCCTGGAGCTGGACACCTCGACGCTCGTGCTCGGCGGGGGCACGTTCTTCGAGAAGAAGAAGGTCCCCCCGGAGCGGCTCCTGTATGCCAAGAGCCCGGCCGAGCTGGAGTCGCTCGGGCAGACCTCCCTGGCCGGGACGGCGTACCGGATCCAGCGCGCCCCGGGGGGGCACCTGCTCATCGACGGGCTCACCTTCACCCCGTGCGACTGTGACCCGCTCCACCCGCACTGGAGCATCCAGAGCAGCTCGGCGGACGTGCTTCCCGGCGAGGGCGCGTGGCTGTGGTGGCCGGTCATCCGGGTCTACGGCGCTCCGGTGTTCGCCTTTCCGGTGATGTACCTCCCGCTGGCCGATCGCAAGACGGGCATCCTTCCCAGCGTCATTCCCAGCTGGTCGGCGCAGAACGGGTTGACCGTGCCGCTGCCGGTCTACGTCGTGCTCGGCCGGAGCGCGGACATCGAGTTCGACCTGGGCTACGTCTTCGGCGGCTCGAATCCCAACGTCGGGGTGAAGGGCCCCACCCTGGACACCACCTTCCGCTTCGTGCCCTCGGTGAACACCCACGGCACGGTGGAGCTGTACGCCGTCTACGATCTGAAGCCCCCGAGGAACCCGGAGAACGGCCTGGTGTGGGCGGGGGAGGAGAACCAGCACACCGGGACGCGCTGGGGGCTGACCAGCCAGATCACCAGCATCCTGGGGAGCGGGTGGACCGTCCGGCTGGACCTGAACCTGGTCTCCGACTCGGCCCTGGTCCGCGACGTCTCCACCGACGTGGTGGTGCAGGCCAACCAGTACCTGACCTCGACGCTCCAGCTCGCGCATCGCGGCGAGGAGAGCTGGGTGGGACTCCTCCTCTCCTTCCGGCAGGACACCCAGTTCGGCTACTCGCTCTTCGGCACCGACCGGGTGCCGAGCACCAGCACCGACCCGGCCCTACCCCCGGGGATGGCGCTGCGCGGCCCGGCCACGCTCCAGCAGCTTCCGGAGGTGAGCGTGGTCTTCCCCGAGCGCAAGCTGTGGGGCCCGCTCTGGGGGAGCCTCGACCTGACCTTCACCCGGCTCTCTCCGGTCGACAAGCTGTTCGGCGACGAGGGGCAGGACGGCCTCTTCCTGCCGGTCGCCCCGGCCAATCCGCCTCCGGTGGGCGTGGTCGACCCCACCCAGGGCAACGACGTCTACGAGCCGGCCACCGAACGCCAGGCGCGCGACCGCCTGGACATCCTCCCCCGGCTGGTGATGACGCTCCCGGTGGGCGAGGTGCTGCGCCTCCGCCCTTCCGCCTGGCTCCGGCAGGACCTCTACGTGGGCGAGATCACCGGCGCCTTCGCCCAGCGCGGCTATGCCGTGGTCGACCTCCTCGTCACCAGCGAGCTGTCCCGGACCTTCGGCGAGGGACCAGCGGCGGTGCGCCATGCCATCCAGCCGAGCTTCGAGCTCCGGGACATCGTCGGGACCTGGGGCAACGTCCCGGGGCCGCAGCCGGGCCGCCTCTACGACGCCATCGACTGGGCGGTGGACACCGAGCACCGCTTCCAGGGGGTGGTGCGTCTCACCCAGGTGCTCAGCCGCCGCGCCGGCGTCCAGGCCGTGGAGCTCTTCAAGCTCGACCTGGCGCAGGAGTTCGATTTCAGCACGCCCAACGGGCTCGGGGACAGCGTGGCCACCGCCCGGACGACGCTCGGCCTGTTCTCCGCCTCGGCCGCGTTCCGGTGGGACAACCAGCGCCATGCGCCGGCCCTGTTCGGCGTGGGAGCGGGCGTGGCCGAGCCGAAGTACTTCATCCGCGCCCGGTACGACTTCGTCTACCTGAGCAATGCCTACCAGCTGCAGAACGGCATCCCGCAGACCGAGGACGACCAGCAGTGGGTCGGCGGCTCGTCGGCGCAGCGGCGCGGCATCGACGCCCTGGTCGGCTCGCCGCTGCCCTCGGGCGCTCTCAACGGGTCGCTGCTCCAGTTCATCACCCTCAACGCCCAGGTGAACCTCGCCTTCGGGCTCTCCATCGCCTACGGAGGGACGCTGTACCCGGCGGCCCCGCCCCCGCCGCCCGGCACGCCGCCCCGGCCGTTCTTCGGCCAGCAGCAGCTCTCCCTGGGGTTCGCGCCGGCCTGCAACTGCTGGCGGCTCGACGTCGGCCTGAGGAGCCCGCCCGGGGGTCTGCAGGGGTTCCCGCAGATCATCGTCGACCTGACGGTGGCCGGCTTCGGCACCTTCGGGAACTGAACAGGGCGCCGGGGAGGCATTTCACTGCGAGTGACTTGCTCCCCGCTCTGGGGTTGCCCTAAAGCCAGGGCCCACCCGGACGGGTTGTC
Source organism: Myxococcaceae bacterium (assembly GCA_035622755.1). Classification (GTDB taxonomy): domain Bacteria; phylum Myxococcota; class Myxococcia; order Myxococcales; family Myxococcaceae; genus JADGRA01. The sequence continues at coordinate 7,205 of DASPUU010000232.1, read as the reverse complement.
CAAGCGTCTGCCTCGGATTTTCTAGGTTCACGGGGAGTTCAACCTTGTCAGACATCGGGAAGTCCATCGGTCAGAGGATCCGGGAGCTGCGCACCCAGCGCGCCGAGCGGTGGACCCAAGAGGACCTGGCCGAGCGGGCCCGCATCTCCGTCTCCTTCCTGTCGATGATCGAGCGGGGCGAGCGGGTGGCCCACGTGGAGACGCTGGCCTCGCTCGCCGATGCCCTCGGGGTGACGCTGGCCGAGCTCTTCGTCAGGCCGGTGGAGAGGCCGGCCGACCAGCAGGAGATCCTGCGCCCGCTCTCGGAGTTCGTCCGGAGCCGGCACCTCGACGCCCGCGACGTGGAACGGCTGCTCGGGGTGGCCCGGGCGATGTTCGCCAGCTCGCAGGGCGGCGTGGCCTGAGCCGGTGCGGCTCGAGGTTGCTTGACCGCTTCGGCGACTCGCTCCTAGGGTGCGGCTGATTCCTGAATCAATGCCCCCCACCAAGGCCCTCGCCGCCGTTGCCAAGGAACGTGACCAGGATCGCCGCAAGACCATCCTGCGGGCCGCGGTCGAGGTCTTCGCCCGCAAGGGCTACCACGGATGCCGCATCGCCGACGTGGCCCGGGAGGCGGGGGTCGCGTACGGCCTCGTCTACCACTACTTCCGCAACAAGGAAGAGCTCCTCCAGCTCGTCTTCGAGACCGGGTGGGGGGGCTTCGTGGCGCGCATCCGGGACGCCGCCGAGGGGACGGCCACGCTCGATGCCAAGGTCCGGCGCATCTTTCAGGTGGCCTTCGACGGCTACCGGGTGGACCCGCGCGGCGTACGGGTCCTGGTGCTGGAGTTCGCCCGCGGACCCGGCACGGGCGAGGCGAACCGCCGCGGGGCCTTCGCCGAGATCATGGACATCACCCGGGGCATGTTCGAGCGTGCGCAGGCCCGGGGGGAGCTGCGTCCCGAGCTCGACCCCGCCCTGTGTGCGGCGATGCTCTTCGGAGCGGTGGAGATGGGGCTGACCTCGCTGGTGATGGGCCTGCTCGACGGGCGGGACGAGGCCCTCCTCGGGCGGGCGCAGACCCAGCTCGCGGACTCCTTCCTGCACGGCACCCTGGTCGCGGAGGGCCCATGGAAGCAGGACCGGTCCGGTTCGCGGTTGAAGACGGTCAAGCGTTCCTGACCATCGATCGCCCCGACGCGCGCAACGCGCTCTCGGCCGAGGTGGTGGACGGACTGGCCGGCGCCCTGCGCCGGGCCGAGGCGGACCCGGCGGCGCGGGTGGTGATCCTCACCGGCGCGGGCAACCGCGTCTTCTCCGCCGGCGGCGACCTGAGCGGGCTCGGCCCGGAGGGCTTCCTCGCCGGTCACGACGGGCGGCGGCGCTACGGGCTCCTGCTCGAGGCCATCGCCGCCTGCCCCAAGCCCACCCTGGCCCGGGTGAACGGTCATGCGCTGGGCGGAGGCCTGGGCCTGGTGTGCGCCTGCGACCTGGCCGTGTCCGCGGACCACGCCGAGCTCGGGACCCCGGAGGTCGACGTGGGGCTCTTCCCGATGATGGTCCTGGCCTGGCTCCAGCGGCACCTGGGGCGAAAGCGCGCCCTGGAGATGGTCCTCACCGGCCTCCGACTGCGGGCCGCCGACGCCCTCGCCTGGGGCCTCGTCAACCGCGTCGTGCCAGCGGCCGAGCTGGACCGGGCCACCCGGGAGCTCGGCGCCGTACTCTCCGGCAAGAGCCAGGCGGTGCTCGCCCTGGGGAAGCGGGCGTTCCGCCGGGCCGAGGGGCTCCCGGTGGAGGCGGCCACCGAGCTGCTCGCCGCCGAGCTCTCGCTCAACCTCACCGCCGAGGATGCCGCGGAGGGCGTGGCCGCCTTCCTGGCCAAGCGTCCACCGGCCTGGAAGGACCGCTAGTCACCGGAGAGGCCATGTCCGTGCCGCAGGATCGCGTCATCGTCACCGCAGCGCTCACCGGCATCCTCGCCACCCGCGAGCAGTGTCCCTACCTGCCCTACACGCCCCAGGAGATCGGCGAGGAGGCGCGGCGCGCCTACCAGGCCGGCGCCGCAGTGGTTCACATCCACGGCCGCGAGCCGGCCTCGGGTGGACCGACCTGGGACCCGGAGATCTACGTCGCCATCCGCGACGAGGTCCGCAAGCGCTCGCCCATCCTCATCAACTTCTCCACCGGCGGCTTCAACATGGGCGTGGAGGGGGAGGCGGAGAAGAGGAAGCGCCTGTGCTACGTGCCGAAGAGTCGGCCGGAGATGGCGGCCCTGAACATGGGCTCGATGAACTACGCCAAGTACTCCCAGGCCCGGAAGGCCTTCGTCTTCGACATGGTCTTCCCCAACCCCTTCGGTGACATCCTCCTCGCCGCCGAGGCGATGCGCGAGGGCGGCGTCAAGCCGGAGCTGGAATGCTTCGACCTCGGCCACGTGGCCAACGCCGAGCCCCTGGTGGCGATGGGCGCCCTCCGCCGACCGCTCCAGTACAGCTTCGTGCTCGGCGTGCTCGGCGGCGCGGCGCCCTCCGCCGAGACGCTGGCGTCGATGGCCCGAGCCATCCATCCCCAGGACACCTGGGAGGTGATCGGCATCGGGAGGGCCCAGTGGCGCCTGGTGGGGGCCGCGCTGGCGCTGGGGGGCAACATCAGGGTGGGTCTGGAGGACAACTTCTACCTCGACGCCGCCGGAACCCGGATGGCCGAGGGGAACGGTGCACTGGTGGACAAGGCGGTGCGCATGGCGCGCGACGTGGGCCGGGAGCCGATGAGCCCCGACGAGGCCCGGGGCGCGCTCTCGCTTCCTTCGGCCTCCTGACCCTAGGGGAAGGCCAGGGCGAGCAGCGACTCGGGGTTGACGTCCAGGTTGCCGACCCGAGCGAGGAAGTGCAGGTGCGGTCCGGTCACCCGGCCGGTCCTGCCCACTCGCCCGATGACCTCGCCGCGCTTGACCTTCGCTCCCCGCTTCACGGCGAACCCGGAGAGATGGAAGTACCCGGTGATGACGCCGCCGCCGTGGGCAACGAGGATGGTGTTGCCCGACGTGTAGCAGTCCCTCACCAGGACCACCGTGCCGTCGTTGGCTGCGGCCACCGGGTCTCCCACGTGCCCGTCGAGATCCAGCCCGTAGTGCACCGACTTCTTCTTTCCATTGAGGGTCCGCTGGTCGCCGAAGCGTGCGGTGATCTCGGCGTCGCGCGGCGAGGCGAAGCCACCCTCGAAGGCGCGGGGAGCGAACGGGGTCCGGTAGGCGCGGGCGAAGGCGCGCTGGTCGGCGGCGATGCGCTTCTTGACCTCCGGGGCCGGGGCGATGAACTTGCTGTCCACGGTCAGCTCTCGCTCCGGAAAGTCTCCGGGCCGGAGATCGACGGAGGAGGTGAGCCGCACGCCCGCCGCCTCGACGGTGACGGTGAGCGGACCGGGCTCGAGCTCCAGCGGGAGCCCCACCAGCGCCTCGTGGTGGTCCCCGGCGGCGTAGAAGCGCAAGCCGCGCTCGCCGGCCGTGCCCCGGGGGAGCTCGGCGCTGTCCCGGATGATGACCAGGAGCACGTCCCCGGGGCGGGCCGACGTCGGACGCACCTCCAGGGAGGGCCGCTGACCGGCGGAGGCGTCTCCCGGAGCGCTGGCGAGGAGGAGGGCGAAGGCGGGGACGAGGAGCAGGCCCGACCAGCTTAGCTGCCCGCTCCCCCCGCCGGCTCACCTTCGCCTGCTTGACGCTCTGCGGCGCGATCGTTAGCGTGCGCGCCCTTCCCCGGGCGGGGGGAGACGACCGGAGAGGAGCGCGCGTGTCCATCAAGGTGCTCGTGGCGGACGAGCTTTCCCCCCAGGGCATCGAGACCCTGCGGCGGGCCTCCGGGCTCACCGTGGACGTGAGGACCGGCCTCAAGCCGGCGGATCTGAAGGCGCTCCTCGCCGACTACCAGGCCCTCGCCATCCGGAGCGCCACCCGGGTGACCGCCGACATCCTCGAGGGCGCGCGCAGCCTGAGGGTCATCGGGCGCGCCGGGGTCGGGGTGGACAACATCGACGTCGAGGCGGCCACGCGAAAGCACATCGTGGTCATGAACACGCCGGGCGGAAACTCGATGGCCGTCGCCGAGCTGACCATGGCCATGCTGCTCGCGCTTCCCCGCCAGCTGGTCCAGGCCGTGTCCAGCACCAAGTCCGGCAAGTGGGAGAAGAAGCGCTTCGCCGCCGGGCACGAGCTCTTCCAGAGGACGGTGGGCATCCTCGGCCTGGGGAACATCGGCTCGCTGGTGGCGCAGCGCTGCCTCGCCTTCGGCACCCGGGTGCTCGTCTATGACCCGCACCCCTCGGAAGCCGCCCGGAAGCTGGGCCTGTCGGTGCACTTCGTCTCCCTCGAGGAGCTGGTCCAGCGGTCGGACTACCTGACCATCCACGTTCCCCTCACCGAGTCGACCCGGAATCTCATCGGGCCGGAGGTCTTCGCCCAGATGAAGAAGGGCACCTACCTGGTCAACTGCGCCCGGGGAGGCATCGTCGACGAGGCGGCGCTGGCCGCCGCGCTCCAGGACGGAACCCTGGCTGGCGCGGCGATGGACGTCTTCGCCACCGAGCCGGTCCCGGGAGACCACCCACTGCTGAAGCTGGACAACTTCTTGCCCACTCCCCATCTCGGCGCGTCCACCGAGGAGGGACAGCTGGCCTGCGCCAACCAGCTCGCCGAGCAGCTGGTGGAGTTCCTCCAGCGCGGCGTGGTGCGGAACGCGGTCAATGCCGTGGCGCAGACCAGGTCCTGACTGCTGGCAGTCGTGCTCATCGCCTCCCGGGATGGGGGGCTTGTCGCTCCGCCGCGCCGTGTCTAGCCTTCCCGGTTCCTTTCTGGGCGGCACGGGAGGCCGACGGCGCGGATGAGCAGGCACGGCAAGGAGCCCGAGCGCCCGGGGATGAGGGACCTGGTCTCGCGGCTGGTGGACGGGCTGGGACAGCTGCTCGCCCAGCACGTGGCGCTGGCGCGCCTCGAGCTCGGCGAGGAGGCGCGAACCGTCGCCCGTGCGATGGGAACGATGGCCCTCTTCGTGCCGCTGCTCGTCGTCGGGTATGCCATGCTCTGCTTCGGGCTGGCCTTTGCCCTCTCACCCCAGCTCGGAGTGCCCGGGGCGGTTCTCCTCCTCGGGGCGCTGAACGTGGCCGCCGGCGCCGCCGGCCTGTGGCGAGCGCGGCGCCTCCTGCGCCGCCCGGCGCTCGAGCAGACGGCGGAGTCCGTCCGGGAGAGCGCCCGGGCGCTGGCCGTCGAGGCCACGGGGGAGGTCCCCGGTGTCCATTGAGCCGGCCGACTGGGAGAAGGCGCTCCTCCGGGCGAGCATCACCCGCACCCGGCAGGAGCTGGTCGAGACCGCCGAGGCGCTCCGGCACAGCGTGCGCGAGACGCTCGACTGGCGCACCTGGGTCCGGCGCCATCCAGCGGTCGCCCTGGGCGCCGCGGTGGGCTTGGGGGTGTGGCTCGGACACAGGCGGCGCTAGGGTAGGGGCGGCCCGGGGAGGCTTTCGATGGACGCGCGAGAGGTTCAGCAGAAGCTCAAGGACGAGCAGGCCCGGCTGGAGCACGGCCTGGAGCAGGCCCGGGAGGAGCTGTCCGAGTTCAACCAGCGTCTGGTGGGCGTCATCCGGCGGCGACCGGGGACGTGCCTGCTCCTGGCGCTGGCCGCCGGCTTCGTCGTCGGAAGGATGGCGTCGCGCTGATGGCGCGCTCCACTCCATCGGCGCCGGCGGACCCGGCGGGCGGGAACGGCGCCGGAGAGACGGCCGGCTTGGGCGAGCGGGTCAACTCGCTCGGGCGGGCCGCCCAGTCCTTCCGCGAGGAGCTGCGCGGGACCGCCGCCGACCTGGGCCGGGTGCTCGACATCAACGGACGCGTCCAGCGCCATCCCTACGCCATGATGGCCGTCGCCGTGGGCGTGGGTTACCTGCTCGGGGGCGGTCTCTTCACCCGGACCACCGCCCGGCTGCTGGGCCTGGCCGGCCGCATCGCCGGGCTCCCCTACATGCGGAGCGAGATCGCCGGCATCGCCGAGGCCATCCTCTCCGCCCGGGAGGGTGAGCCTCCCGCTCCCCCACCGACCTCCGGCATTCCCTCGCCTTCCTGACCCTGGAGACCCCATGCTCAGCCTCAAGGACCTGCGCAACCTCGACCGGGACGACGTGCTCGACGCCCTAGGTCTGCAGCGCCGGGGCAGCACCGACTGGCTCCTGCCCGCCCTGACCGCGCTCGGCGTGGGTCTGCTCGTCGGCGCCGGCCTGGGCCTCCTGCTCGCCCCCAAGGCAGGCAACGAGCTCCGGGATGACCTCCGCGAGCGGCTCCAGGGGGGGCTGGATGCCCTCCCCGGGCGAACCGGAACGCCGAAAGCCTCCCGGACCCCGTCGGCGCCCTAGCGCTTGGCCCCGCCGCTCCTCCCCTTCGCCGCGCGCCGCACGCTGCGGGTGCTCGGCTTCAGCCTGGTGCAGGCGGTGGTCTTCGGCGGCGTCCTCGGCGCCCTGGTCTCCGTCCGCCCGCAGCCGTCGCCGGGCTTCCTCGGCGAGGAGGAGAACCCCACGCCCCGCTGGCGAGCGTTTCTCGGCGCTCCCGCCGACGCCATCGACCGCTGGACCTACGACTGGCGGCTCCGGGAGCTCGGTCGGCGCGCCGACCCGGCGGACATGGTGGTGCTGGTCGGCATCGACGACGAGACCCTGGCCAGCGCTCGCGAGGACTCCCGCCCGGAGGTGGCCCGCCTCCCCTGGTCCGGGATGGTCCTCGGACGCCTCGTCGGCCAGCTGGGCCGCGAGGGGGCGTCGGTGGTGGTGGTGGACCCTCGCCTCCTCGGCACCGGGCCGTCCCTGCCCGCGCCCGAGGCCGATGCGCTCCATGCGCAGCTCGACCGCGCGCGGACCGTGCCCGCGCTCGGATTCGCGCCCTCGTCCGTCGCTCCCGCGCCGGTGGTCCACCCGCTCCGGCCGTCGGTGCTCTTGGTCGGCATCGCCTCCGGACCCCGGGAGGTCGAGGAATGGGTGCGCCGGGTGCTGGCCGAGCGGCGCCCGGCCTATGCCATCCCCGATGGCCCGCGGACGAGGGTGTGGGCGGGGGTGGCCTCCGAGGAAGAGGGTCGGGCGCTGGCCCGCCGCTGGGCCCTGACCGGCACGCCCGAGGTGCGTGACCTGGCCGCCCAGGATCGGACCTGGGAGGTGACGCCCGCCGATCTGCTCGTCTCCCTGGCGGAGGTGGAGGT
>DASPUU010000231.1:0-2368 GCA_035622755.1 Myxococcaceae bacterium | reverse complement strand
CGACGCCCTCGTGCTGGCCACCGGCTCGGCGCCGCTGATCCCGGCCATCCCCGGGCGGGACGCCGAGGGCTGCTTCGTCTACCGGACCCTCGAGGATCTGGAGGCGATCCGAGCCTGGGCGGCGGGGGTGCAGAGCGGCGTGGTCATCGGCGGAGGGCTCCTCGGGCTCGAGGCGGCCAACGCCCTCACCCGGATGGGGCTGGAGACCCACGTGGTGGAGTTCGCGCCGCGGCTCATGTCGATGCAGATCGACGAGGGCGGCGGCGAGATCCTGCGCGCCAAGATCGAGGCGCTCGGCGTGTCGGTCCATACCGGGAAGAACACCGCCCAGATCGTGGCCGAGCACGGACGGGTGGCAGAGCTGCGCTTCGCCGACGGCGGCGCGCTGGCCACGGAGATGGTGGTCTTCTCCGCCGGCATCAGCGCCCGCGACGAGCTGGGGCGGGCCTGCGGCCTGGAGATCGGCGAGCGGGGCGGCCTGGTCATCGACGATCGCTGCCGGACGTCCGACCCGGACATCCTGGCCATCGGCGAGTGCGCGCACTTCCGCGGCCGCACCTACGGCCTGGTCGGGCCGGGGTACCAGATGGCGCGCACGGCGGTGTCCACGCTGACCGGCGGCGACGACCGGCTCGGCGCCTTCGACATGAGCACCAAGCTCAAGCTGCTCGGCGTGGACGTGGCCAGCTTCGGCGACGCGCACGCCACCCGGCCCGGGAGCCGGGTCGTCTCCTTCACCGATTCGGTGGCCGGCATCTACAAGAAGCTGGTGGTGAGCGCCGACCGCCAGCGCCTCCTCGGAGGCGTGCTGGTGGGCGAGGCCTCGAGCTACGCCCAGCTGCTGTCGCTCACCCAGGCCCAGGTCGCCCTGCCGCCCCATCCCGAGCAGCTCATCCTCCCCCGGATGGAGGGCGGAGGGCCGCCCCTGCCGGGGGTGGATGCCCTGCCCGAGGCCAGCACCATCTGCACCTGCCAGAACGTGGCCAAGGGCACCATCTGCCGGGCCATCTGTGACCGGCAGCTCGACTCGGTGGCGGGCGTCAAGTCCGCCACCGGCGCCGGGACGGGCTGCGGATCCTGCGCCCCGCTCCTCGGGGAGCTCCTGGCGCGCGAGATGAAGCGGGCCGGCAAGGCGGTCACCAACCACCTCTGCGAGCACTTTTCCCGCACCCGGCAGGAGCTCCATCACCTGGTCCGGGTCCAGGGGATCCGCAGCTTCGACGAGCTCATCGCCCGGCACGGGCGGGGCTCGGGCTGCGAGATCTGCAAGCCGGCGGCGGCGTCGATCCTGGCCTCGACCTGGAACGAGCACGTCCTCGACGACCGGCACGTCGGGCTCCAGGACACCAACGACCGGTTCCTGGCCAACATCCAGCGCGACGGGAGCTACTCGGTGGTTCCGCGCGTCCCGGGCGGCGAGATCACGCCCGAGCAGCTGGTCGCGCTCGGGCGCACCGCCCGGCGGTTCGGGCTCTACTCGAAGATCACCGGCGCCCAGCGGGTGGACCTGTTCGGCGCCCGGCTGGAGCAGCTCCCGGCCATCTGGCGCGAGCTGATCGCCGCCGGCTTCGAGTCCGGCCACGCCTACGGCAAGGCGCTGCGCACGGTGAAGTCCTGCGTGGGCAGCACCTGGTGCCGCTTCGGCGTGCAGGATTCGGTCTCCACCGCCATCCGCCTGGAGAATCGCTACAAGGGCCTGCGCGCGCCGCACAAGCTCAAGTCCGCCGTCTCCGGATGCGCCCGCGAATGTGCGGAGGCGCAGGGCAAGGACTTCGGCGTCATCGCCACCGAGAAGGGCTACAACCTCTACCTCTGCGGCAACGGCGGGATGAAGCCGCAGCACGCCCAGCTCTTCGCCACCGACCTCGACGAGGAGACGCTCATCCGTTACCTCGACCGCTTCCTCATGTTCTACGTGCGGACTGCCGACCGGCTCCAGCGCACGGCGGCCTGGTTCAACAACCTGGAGGGCGGCATCGAGTACCTGCGCCAGGTGCTGATCGAGGACTCGCTCGGAATCTGCGCCGAGCTGGAAGCGGACATGGCCCGCATCGTGGAGAGCTACCGCTGCGAGTGGACGGCGACCCTGGAGGACCCGGCCAAGCTGGCGCGCTTCCGCACCTTCGTGAACTCGCCCGAGCCGGATCCGAGTCTGATCCGGGTGAAGCAGCGCGCCCAGGCCCGGCCGGCCACCTGGTCGGAGAAGGCGCACCTGGTCGAGGAGGCGGTGCCGTGAGGGCGCTGGCGCTCGCCCCCGAGCCCCCCTGGGAGGACGTCTGCGCGCTCGACGACATCCTTCCCGGCACCGGCGTCTGCGCCCTGGTCGCCGGCCGGCAGGTGGCCATCGTCCGCACCGGCCTGGCCCTCT
>DASPUU010000230.1:0-15298 GCA_035622755.1 Myxococcaceae bacterium | reverse complement strand
CGCCCGGCCCGGCGAAGGCCGGCGAAGGTGCCGGCGAAGGTCCGGCGAAGGTGCCAAAGGTTTCGCCGCCCGAGCATCCGCCCTCGTCCGCAAGGGCCGAGCGAACACGCGTCCCCCGGGCATCCGTTGCGGCGTGGCTGGCACGGCACGGTGGGCAGCGGCACCGCGCGCGCACTCCTCCCATCCCTGTTCCCCAGGAGCCTGATCGGCACCCAAGAGCCGATCCCTTCGGCCGAGCCTCGCCCCGCCGTCCGAATGCGCGGGCGAGGTGACCCGAGGTGCCAGAGACCTTCAGCCGACCTTCAGCCGATCTTCCGCCGAGGATCGCCTGGACTGTCGGAAAGGGCTGTGATCTGACGCGACCAGGAGGGCCCCCCATCCCCACGAGACACACCATCAGCAGGCGTATGCGCACGACCGTTCTGGTCTTCGCCTTCGCTGGAATCACCGCGTCGAGCGCAGCCGAAGCCCCGAAGCCGAACATCGTCTACATCGTGGCGGACGACCTGGGCTGGAAGGATGTCGGCTTCCACGGCTCCGACATCAAGACGCCCAACATCGACGAGCTCGCACGGAACGGCGCGCGCCTCGAACAGTTCTACGCCCAGCCCATGTGCACCCCGACCCGCGCTGCGCTGCTGACCGGACGCTACCCGTTCCGGTACGGGCTGCAGACGGCGGTCATCCTCTCCGCGCACACCTACGGCCTGGCGCTGGACGAGTGGCTCTTGCCCCAGGCCCTCAAGGAGGCAGGCTACCAGACGGCGATCAGCGGGAAGTGGCACCTGGGGCATGCCGACCGGAGCTACTGGCCCAGGCAGCGCGGCTTCGACCACCAGTATGGCCCGCTCATCGGCGAGATCGACTACTTCACCCACGAGCAGCACGGCGTCCTGGACTGGTATCGGAACAACAAGCCGCTGAAGGAAAAGGGCTACTCGACGACCCTCATCGGCGCCGAGGCAGTGCGGCTCATCACCTCACACGATCCCTCGGTCCCGCTCTTTCTCTACCTGACCTTCAACGCGCCGCACGCGCCGTACCAGGCACCGCAGCAATCCGTCGACAGGTACCAGGAGATTGCCGATCCGACCCGTCGCGCCTATGCGGCGATGATCACCGCGATGGACGAGGAGGTCGGGCGAGTGGTCGCCGCGCTCGACGCGAAGGGCATGCGTGCCAACACGTTGATCGTCTTCCAGAGCGATAACGGAGGAACACGCAACGCCCTGTTCGCGGGCGAGGCGGACGTGTCGAAGATCAACATCCCCTGCGACAACGGTCCGTACCGCGACGGCAAGGGCTCGCTCTACGAGGGCGGTACTCGGGTGGTCGCTCTGGCCAACTGGCCCGGGCACATCAGGGCCGGAAGCACGATCCACGGGATGATCCACGTGGTGGACATGTATCCGACCCTTGCCGCGCTGGCCGGTGCGCCGCTGGGCAAGAGCAAGCTTCTGGACGGCTTGAACGTCTGGCCGACCATCAGCGAGGGCAAGCCGTCGCCACGCACGGAGATCATCTACAACGTCGAGCCGTTTCGCGCCGGCATCCGCGACGGCGACTGGAAGCTGATCTGGCGCTCGCTGCTGCCGGAAGCCGTCGAGCTCTACGACATCGCCCGGGATCCATCCGAGAAGGACAACGTCGCCGCGGCGAATCCCGACCAGGTCGCCGCGCTCCAGAAGCGTGCCAACCAGCTCGCCGCGACGATGGCCAAGCCGCTCCTGCTGCAGGCCGAATTCGGCGCCCTGCGCGAGCGGCTCCACCTCCCGCCCGCTCTTCCCGGTGAGGAGGCCATGTTCAACGAGGAGGACTAGGCGATGAGCGCGCCCGACAGGCTCGCCTCGGCGCCGAACACGCGGTCGTACTGCACGTCCAGCGCACCCCGGAACGCGGCACACTTCGCCTCCACCTCGCGCATCAGCGCCGCCCCCCGCGCCTCGAGCTCCTCCAGCCGCCGGAGCACCCACTCCACCTCGAAGTCCTCGAGCCGCCGTCCGTACTCCGAGAGCCCCATGGCCTCGAGCAGCGCGTCGTTCTTCTCGTTGTAGGAGAGCGAGACCACCGGACGGCCGAGGAGCAGCGCCAGGACCACGTTGTGGAACCGGCTGGCCACCACCAGGTCCACCCGGGCCAGCTGCTCCAGGAGCTCCTGGTAGCTCTGCGCCGGCGCGTCCTCGAGTGTGCCCGGGTCCACTCCGCGCGCCTCCAGCGCCGCCCGCACGTCGGCCAGCACTGGCTCGTCGTACGCGTTGTCGCCGATGATGAGGCGGAGCGGATGGCCGCGCTCGCGGAGCCGCCCGACGAGCGCGCACACCCGCTCGAGGTAGGCGGCGTAGGCTTCCCCGTCCGCTCCGCCCTTCGCTCCCCGGTTCCGGACCGGGTACAGACCGATGGCCACCGTGGGCCGGACCCCCTCCGGACGGTCGACGCGCACCGCCGGGATGCCGGTCAGGCTGAAGGCCAGGTCGGGCGAGATGAGATCCCCGGCGGAGAAGAAGCCGGCCTGGCGGAGATGCCGGCGGGACTGCTCGTCGCGGTAGGAACGGAAGCTCGCCAGGCGGAGCGCGGTGCGCACGAAGAAGCGGCTCAGGGGCCGGCCCAGAGCCTCCACGCCGACGCTCAGGAAGACGACCTGCGCCCGGCACAGCCGGGCCGCCACCGCCCAGCGGAAGACGTCGTAGGCGAACCCGAACGGCCCCTCGCCCTCGTCGGTGAGCATCCCCGTCCCGGTCATCACCAGGAGGTCGATGCGGCGCGCCGTCCGGAGCGCGTCCCACCAGGCGCCCAGCTCGCGGACGAGGCGCCTCGCCTTCCCGAGCCCGCCGGGCCCGGAGGCACCGCGGAGCCGCCAGGCGATGTCGCCCAGGGGCGAGCAGGGGATGCCGTGCCGCCGCTGCGCATCGTCCGGCTCGGTGCAGATGCAGGAGAGCCTGGCGTCGGGCAGACGCCGCCTGGCATGCGTGACAACGGCCGCCAGCGTGCACTCGTTGCCCAGGTTCCGGGTCCCGAAGTTGCCCCAGAAGGCGATGCGCCGGGGCGCGCTCACGGGGACGGAGCCCCGGAACGCGTGACGACCAGCATCCAGTCGTTGAGCCCCGAGCCGTTGTCGCCCGGGGTGGTGAACAGGCGCGGGCTCGTGTTCGGCACCGGCCCGATGGGGACGAAGCCCCCGGTGGCCGGGTTGAACCAGCGCGCCGTCGCCGGGCCGGAGAGGACGGTGACGTCCACCACCACGCTGCGCGCCTCCCGCCCGGTGGGCGGCAGGTAGGCGAGCAGCGCCGTGCCGTCCGCCGTCGCCGCCGCCGCCACCTCGTCCGCCGTCCCGGGGAGCCCCCGGCCGGAGGTCACCAGCTCGCGCATCCCCCCGAGCCCGGAGGGCAAGAGCTCCGTCCAGGGGAGCGTGTCGAGGAGCCGGCCGAGCAGCTCCATCTCGTGGCTTCCCGGCGAGTCGAGCGCCGCCTGCCACCCCCGGTCGAAGAGCCAGATGGGCCGGTTGCCAGAGACCAGCCCGGCGGTGCACGCGAGGCTCGCCCAGTACAGGTACTTGCGGGACGGCGGCGAGGAGTCCTGGACCTTCTCGTTCTCGTAGCCGGATTCGATCAGGAAGGCGGGCATCGGCGGCTCGCGCGCCCAGGCGCGCCGGCAGGCCGGATAGGGGGTCCGGTACTGGTAGACGGCGTCGAGCTGCATCGCCGGGGCGAAGGCCGGCTCGTCGATGGAGAGCGTGTTCGGGCTCCAGTGCCCCGTCCAGGGCCGCTGGCTCCCCGACTCCCGGATGCCCTCCAGGACGCCGAGCGAGCACTTCTCGAGCGGCCCCTGCGGCAGACAGTCCCCGCCCGCCACCCAGACCAGGTTGTCGAGCGAGGCGAGGCGCCGGCCGACGTAGCGGCCGTAGGACAGACACGCCTCCGGTGAGCTCTGGGCCATCTCCGCCGACCAGCCCTCGTTTCCCGGAGCGACGTTCGGCGGGCAGCCGTAGCCGAGGTAGGCGGGGACGAGCAGCACCAGGAAGCCCCGGTCCCGCGCCCGGGCGAGCACGGCGGCGGCGAAGTCGAAGTAGGCGTCGTTGGGCTGGGAGAGGTCACCCGGCGTCCGGAAGGGCGCGGCTCCCTTCCGGTTCCGGGGCGCACCCTGGGCGTACTTGTGCTCGATGAGGTTGACGACGAGCGTGTTGAAGCCGCGGCGGCGCCGGTCGTCGAGGTAGGCGTCGACCTCGGCAGAGGTGAGGTTGGCGATGAGCGACCAGGCTGCCTCCCCCTGGATGCGGAAGGGGACGCCCCGCGCGTCGACCAGGAAGCGCCCGGTCGCCGACGGGGACAGCGGGAAGGCGGGGCGCGCCGCCTTCCTCCGCGGCAGCTGGACGTCCGCGGCGGCCACCAGCCCGGGCGAGGCGCTCATCTCCATCACGCGCAGCTCGGGGAAGGGCGCACCGCTCCAGCAGCCGAGAGGGTGGCACGCCGAGAGGAGCGCCAGCGCCGGGAGGGCGACGCGGAGGTGACCTCCGGTCACGCCTTCTTCCGGAACACCGGCTGGACCGGGCGGCCCACGAGGTATCGCTCCACCCCCTCGGCCAGAGCCTTCTTGTAGACCTCCAGCGCCGCGCCGATGCCCTCCACCGTCCGCCGCACCTCCTCGTCGCGGTGGGAGAAGTTGACCACCAGCGAGGGCATGAGGAGCCCGCGCCGCAGCGTCTCCTGGAGGAAGAGCGTGCGGAAGGGCTGGGACGGATTCCCCTCCTGGTCGCGGGTGGCATAGACCAGGTTGGCCGGGTGCCCGAGCACCTGGAAGCTCCGCTCGAGCCCGAGCGCCTGCGCCGCCCGGCCGATGCCTGCCCGGAGCGCCTCTCCCGTCCGGGCCAGGTGCCCGATGACGTCCTCCGTCTGGTAGGCGTGGAGCGTGGCCAGGCCGGCGGCCAGCGCGTGGGTCTCCGCGCCATGGGTGGTGGAGAGGAGGAAGACCCGGTCCGCCCGGGTCCGGAGCCCCCCCAGCTCCATGATCTCCCGCCGCCCGGCCAGGGCGGAGAGCGAGAAGCCGTTGGCGATCCCCTTCCCGAAGGTGCACAGGTCGGGCCGGATGCCGTAGTGCGCCTGCGCGCCCCCCAGGTGCCAGCGGAACCCGGTGATCATCTCGTCGAGGATGAAGACCGCCCCGTGCACGTGGCAGAGGTCGATGACCGCCTGGAGGAACCCCGCCTTGGGCTCCACCGCCGTCGCCGCCTCCATCATCACGCAGGCGATGCGCCCCTCGTGCGCGGCGAAGAGCCGGGCCAGCGAGTCCAGGTCGTTGTAGTGGAACTTGACGGTCAGCGAGGTGATGGCCTCGGGGATGCCGGCGTTCATCGGCGTCGTGCCGATGAACCAGTCGTCGGTGGAGAAGAAGGGGTGCTCGGCGCAGATGGCCACCAGGTCCCGCCCGGTCCAGGCCCGGGCCAGCTTCACCGCCGCCGTGGTCGCGTCCGAGCCGTTCTTGGCGAACTTCACCATCTCCGTGCCCGGCACGGCGGCCAGGAACCGCTCCGCCAGCTCCACCTCCAGGGGCGAGGGCCGGACGAAGTTCGTCCCCTCCCGCATCGCCCGGGCCGCCGCCTCCACCACCGGGGCGTACCCGTGGCCGAGCGTCACCGAGCGCAGCCCGGCGCCGTACTCGATGAACTCGTTCCCGTCGACGTCCCAGACGTGCGAGCCCGCGCCGCGGGCGATGAAGCCCGGCGCGTCCTCGGGGTACTGGTCGTCCCCCTTGGCGTAGGTGTGGGCCCCGCCGGGGATGAGGCGATGGGCCTTCTCGCGCAGCTTCTTCGACCGGTCGAAGTTCATCAGAGCACCAGCTTCCGTCCGTAGAATGCCTCGGCGTACCCGCTCGGCGCGCCCGCCTCGACGCCTCGCACCCGCATCAGGGCGCGGAAGGCCTCCTCGCTGAACCAGCGGCGGTCGCGCTGCGAGCCGAACGAGCTCTCGAGGAGGGACACCTTCCGCCGCACGCCGGCGGCGGTGAGCGGGACGTAGACGTTGGGCCGCCCCAGGTCGCCGTCCACCTTGAGGATCTCGTATTCCAGGACCAGGTGGTCCCGGAAGGTGTTGTAGGTCAGGTCCGAGACCAGGCGGTGGTCCTGGTGCCGGTCCTCGCGGTAGTGGGTGAGGACCAGGTCCGGCCTCACCTCGCGCTTCAGGCGCTCGAAGAACTCCTTGATCGGGACGGCCTGGTAGGGAAAGAAGCCGTCGCGGAACGCCTGCTGCACCACCCGCGCGCCACGTCGCCGCCCGAGCACCCGCCGGGCCGCCGCCCGGGCCTCCCGCGCCCGCTCCGCGTTCCCCGAGAGGACCACCCAGGTGACCCGGGAGATGGGCTGCTCCGCGAGCAGGCGGAGCACCGTCCCCGCGCAGCCGATTTCCAGGTCGTCCGAGTGGGCCCCGAGGCAGAGCAGCTCGTAGCCGCGCCGGGGCGCGCGTCCCAGCGAGAGGGGGAGCATCACGGCGTCTTCCAGAGCTCCCAGGGCGCGCGGCCCGAATTGGCCAGGTCGGTCAGCTCCTGCTGCTCCTTGAAGGTGTCCATGCACCAGAAGCGCTCGCAGCGGTAGCCGAGCAGCTTCCGCTCGGCGATGAGCCGGGCGAAGGGGGCCAGCACCAGCTCGTCGCCGGGCCGCATGTACTCGAAGATCCGCTGGCGGAGGACGAAGAACCCGCTGTTGATGAGCACGTCCGAGTCCTTCACCGACTTGATCGACGTCACGTGCCCGCCCGGCTCCATCTTCACCAGATGGAAGCTCTGGGAGGGCGGAGCGGCCACGAAGGCCGCCACCTGGTCCGTGGCCCGGAAGGTCTCGATCATCCGGTTCAGGTCCATGTCGGTGAGGCCGTCGGAGTAGTTGGCCAGGAACATCTCCTCGTTCTCCACGTAGCGGCGCACCGCCATCAGCCGCTGGCCGATGTTGGCGTGCAGCCCGGTGTCGACGAAGGTGATGTTCCAGTCCTCGATGTCGTTGCGCTCGAGCTTCAGCTCCTTGCCCCCGCGCGACATGGTGAAGTCGTTGGAGATCCACTCCTCGTAGTTGAGGAAGAACTGCTTGATGACGTCGGCCTTGTAGCCAAGGCAGAGGATGAAGTCCTTGTGCCCGAAGTGGGCGTAGTACTTCATCAGGTGCCAGAGGATCGGCCGGTAGCCGATCTTCACCATCGGCTTGGGGATCTCCCCGGTGAGCTCGCGCAGCCGCGTGCCCAGGCCCCCGCAGAACAGCACCACCTTCATCCCTGCCCCCGTCCTCTCCGGTTGGAGTGTGCCGCCACCTCCTAGCAGAGCTCCCTCGCTTCTTCAGCCCGGGTCCTCGATGACCGGCACCCCGGTGTCGGGTGCGCATCACGCCCGGGTCGAGCCTCCCCGCGTGGCCCGGGGCGGAGTCGTGGTAGCTGTCAGCGCCCGATGCCCCCCCACGCGGTCAGCGCCGCGCCGGCCGCCCCGGCCGAGACGCCCTCGAGCGTGACGCTCGCCCGCAATGCCCTCTACCTGCTCGTCGGCCAGGCCGCGACCATGGTCCTGGGCATGGTCTTCAACGGCGTGGTCGGCCGGAAGGTGGGCGTGGAGAGCTACGGGCTCTACTTCCTGGTCAACTCCTTCGCCAGCTTCGCCCTGGTGCTGGTCGACTGGGGCCAGCAGTACTTCGGCATCCGCGAGGTGGCGCGCGAGCCCCAGCGCGGCGGCGAGCTCTTGGGCACCAGCCTGCTCATGCGCGGGGCGGGCGCGTTCCTCATCGCCCTGCCCACCGGGCTCACCGCCTGGGCCCTGGGCTACGACCGGAGGACGATCCTCTTCTCCGTCGCCTTCCTCGGCATCAGCATCCCGCTCTTCGTGGCCCAGAACTTCGGCATGGTCTTCCGCGGCCGTGACCGGATGGACCTCGACGCCTCGGTCTCGGTGGCCAACCGCGCCGCCGGGCTGGCCTTCGTGCTCGTCGCCCTCTTCGCGCTCCACCTCGGGCTCGGCGGGGTGCTGGCCGCCCAGGGCCTGGCCGGGCTCGTGGCGCTCGCCCTGGCCCTGCAGCTCCACCGGCAGGTGGCCACCGGGCGGCTCCACTTCTCCAGGGCCGCGGCGCGGCAGCTCCTCTCCGGGGGAACGGCCATCGTCGCCATCACCATCGCCGTCTACGTCCAGCCGTACATCGACGCCGTCCTCCTCTCGAAGATGGTGCCGCAGGAGGCGCTCGGCTGGTACGGGGCGGCCAAGAGCATCATGGGCCAGCTGCTCGCCCCGGCGATGATCCTCGGCACGGCCGCCTTCCCCCGCCTCTCGCGGGCCTCGCGGGACACGAGGGCCTTCCACGGCGAGTTCGCCCTCGCCCAGCGGCCCATGCTCTGGCTGGGCGGGCTGGCCAGCGTCGGCACCTGGCTCTTCGCCGACGTGGCCATCCACGTCATGTTCGGCCACCGCCAGTACGGCCCGGCGGGGATCATCCTCCAGGTGTTCGGTCTCGGACTGTTCCTGACCTTCGTGGACATCCTCATCGGCACCGCGCTCACCGCGGTGGGGCGGGCGACGGCCTTCGCCGTGGCGAAGATCGCCAGCCTGGTGCTGGCTGTGGGCCTGGAGCTCCTGCTCATCCCCTACTTCCAGGCCCGCTCCGGCAACGGGGGCATCGGCGTGACCGTGGCCTCGGTGCTGAGCGAGGGGGTCATCTTCGCCGGCGGCCTGCTCCTCATGCCGAAGGGGACGCTCGGCCTGGACGTCTTCGTCGACGGGGGCCGGGCGCTCGTCTCCGCGCTGGGGACGTTCCTCGTCCTCCACTGGCTTCCCCCCCTCACCCCGTGGGTCGGCATCCCGCTCTGCATCGCCGTCTTCACCGCGCTCTCGGCGGCGGTGGGCCTGGTCCGGCGGCGGGACCTGACGGTGGTCCGGGCGCTCGTCCAGCGCCGGGCCTGAGCGCCGCCCCGGGAAGGGGCGCCCCGGACCCTCTGCCGGCGGCCGGGGCAGTTTGGCTAGAGTGCGCCGCCGCCTCACCCCTCGAAGGGAATTCATGAAGATCCTTCTCACCGGCAGCAGCGGCTACATCGGAACGGTGATGGGCCCGTTCCTCCAGAAGGCCGGACACGAGGTCATCGGCCTGGACACCGACCTCTACCGGCGCTCGACGTTCGGAACCTGGCGCGAGGCCATCCCCACCCGGGCCGGCGACATCCGCGAGGTCCAGGCCAAGGACCTGCGCGGCTTCGACGCCGTGGTCCACCTCGCCGCCCTGTCCAACGACCCGCTCGGGGACCTCAATCCGCAGCTCACCTACGACATCAACCACCTGGCCTCGGTGCGCCTGGCGGCGCTGGCCAAGGAGGCCGGGGTGAGCCGCTTCGCCTTCGCCTCCTCCTGCAGCAACTACGGCGCGGCCGGGGAGGCGCCGGTGAACGAGGAATCGGAGCTCAACCCGGTCACCCCCTACGGCGAGTCCAAGGTGCGGGTGGAGCGCGACGTGATCAAGCTCGCCGATGATCGCTTCTCGCCCACCTTCCTCCGCTGCGCCACCGCCTACGGGCTCTCGCCGCGGCTGCGCTTCGACATCGTCCTCAACAACCTGGTGGCCTGGGCCTTCACCTCGGGCAAGGTCTTCCTCAAGAGCGACGGGAGCCCCTGGCGCCCCATCGTCCACATCGAGGACATCTCCCGGGCCTTCCTGGCCGTGCTCACCGTCCCCCGCGAGCGGGTCCACGCCGAGGCCTTCAACATCGGCCGCAACGACCAGAACTACCGCATCCGGGAGATCGCCGAGATCGTCAAGGAGACCGTCCCCGGCTGCGAGGTGGCCTTCGCCCAGGACGCCGGGCCGGACAAGCGCAACTACCGCGCCGACTTCACCAAGGTCTCCCGCCTCCTCCCCGAGTTCCAGCCGGCCTGGGACGCCCGGAAGGGCGCCGCCCAGCTCTACCGGGCCTACCGGGAGGTCGGGCTCCTGCTCGAGGACTTCGAGGGCCCGCGCTACCGGCGCATCGACCAGATCAAGCAGCTCATCGCCGCCGGGAACCTGGGCCCCGACCTCCGCTGGAAGAGCGAGCCGGTCGCCGCGTGAGCGCCCCCACCTCCGGCCGTGGCTGCCTGACCTGCGGCACGCCGCTCCGCCACACCTTCGTCGACCTGGGCATGTCCCCGCTCTGCGAGAGCTACGTCAGCGCCGAGCAGCTCAACCAGATGGAGCGCTTCTACCCGCTCCACACTTGGGTCTGCGAGAAGTGCTTCCTGGTCCAGCTCGAGGAGTTCGTCAGCCCGGAGGAGATCTTCACCGAGTACGCCTACTTCTCCTCCTACGCCGACAGCTGGGTGGAGCACATGCGCCGCTACGCCGACGCCATCACCGACCGCCTCTCGCTGGGCAAGGAGAGCTTCGTGGTCGAGGTGGCCAGCAACGACGGCTACCTCCTCCAGCACTTCGTGAAGAAGGGCATCCCCGTCCTGGGCATCGAGCCGGCGGCCAACGTGGCCAAGGTGGCGGTGGAGAAGGGAGTCCCCACCCTGGTCAAGTTCTTCGGCGCCCGGACGGCCGAGGAGCTGGCCCGCGAGCGCCGCCGGGCGGACCTCATCTGCGGCGCCAACGTGCTCGCCCAGGTGCCCGACCCCAACGACTTCGTCCGGGGCCTGAAGATCCTCCTCCACCCGCGCGGGGTGGTGACCATCGAGTTCCCCCACCTCATGAAGCTCATGGCGGAGAACCAGTTCGACACCATCTACCACGAGCACTTCTCCTACTTCTCCTTCCTCAGCGCGGAGACGCTCTTCGCCCGCTCCGGGCTCACCCTCTTCGACGTCGAGGAGCTCCCCACCCACGGCGGCTCGCTCCGGGTCTACGCCCGCCATGCCGAGGACGACTCGCGCCCCATCTCCGAGCGGGCCCGGGCGCTGCGCCAGCGCGAGGTGGACGCCGGCCTCCTGCGGCTGGAGACCTACGCCGGGTTCGACGAGCAGGTGAAGGAGACGAAGCGCAAGCTGCTCGAGTTCCTCATCGGCGCCAGGCGCGCCGGCAAGCGGGTGGTCGGCTACGGGGCCCCGGGCAAGGGCAACACGCTCCTCAATTACTGCGGCATCCGCACCGACTTCGTCGACTTCACCGTGGACCGGAGCCCGTACAAGCAGGGCAAGTTCCTTCCCGGGACCCACATCCCCATCCTCGCCCCGGACCGGCTGCGCGAGGCGAGGCCGGACTACGTCCTCATCCTCCCCTGGAACTTCAAGGACGAGATCATCCAGCAGATGGCGGACGTGCGGAGCTGGGGCGGGAAGTTCGTCGTCCCCATCCCGGCAGTGCGCGTGCTGGACTGACGATGCGCTTTCTTCCCACCTCGCTCGCCGGGGCCGTCCTCCTCGAGCAGGAGCGGCACCCGGACGCCCGCGGCTTCTTCGCCCGGACCTGGTGCCGCGACGAGCTGGCCGCCCAGGGCCTGGACGCCGGACTGGCCCAGGCGAGCGTGTCCTTCAACCACCGGCGAGGGACGCTGCGCGGGCTCCACTACCAGGCCCCGCCCCACGCCGAGGTGAAGCTCGTCCGCTGCACCCGGGGCGCGCTCTTCGACGTGGCGGTGGACCTGCGGCCCGACTCGCCCGGCTTTCTCTCCTGGGTGGGCGTCGAGCTCACCGCCGAGAACGGCCGGGCGCTCTACATCCCGAAGGGCTTCGCCCACGGCTTCTACACCCTGGCCGACGCCACCGAGGTCGAGTACCTCATCTCCACGCCCTACGCTCCGGACTCCGCCCGGGCGGTGCGCTTCGACGACCCGCTCCTCGGCATCCGCTGGCCGGGCCCGGTGGAGGTCATCGCCCCGCGGGACCGGGACACCCCACCCTCGGCGCGGGCCCGCTTCGAGGAGCTGAAGGGACTGTGAGCTCGGGCAAGGACGGCGGGGCGGCGGACGACCTGCGCTCGGCCCTGGAGGCGCTCGATGCCGGCGCCCTCGGCGCCGAGCTGCACGCCCTGGTCCAGGAGCTCTACCCCATCTGCCGCTCCATCACCGGGGACGGGCTCCGCGAGTCGCTGCGCATCCTCCAGCGCCTCGCCCCGCTGTCCCTGCGCGAGGTGAAGAGCGGCACGCCCGTCTTCGACTGGGTGGTGCCGCGGGAGTGGAGCTTCCGCTCGGCGCGCCTCGTCGGGCCCTCGGGCGAGGTCGTCGCCGATGCCGCGCGGCTCAACCTCCACCTGCTCAACTACAGCATCCCCTTCCACGGCACGGTGAGCCTGGAGGAGCTGGAGCAGCACCTCCATTCGCTTCCCGACGCGCCGTCCCGGGTCCCCTACCGCACCAGCTACTACCGCGAGGCCTGGGGCTTCTGCCTCAGCCACGACGTCCGCCGGCGCCTCGGCCCCGGCCAGTACCGCGTGGACATCGACACCACCCTGGCCGACGGGTCGCTCACCTATGGCGAGCTGCTCGTCCGCGGGAAACGCGAGGAGGAGGTCCTCGTCTCCACCCACTGCTGCCATCCGTCCCTGGCCAACGACAACTGCGCCGGGATGGCGATGTGCGCGGCGCTGGCCCGGCTCCTCCTCCGGACCCGCCCGCGCTACAGCTACCGCTTCCTCTTCGTCCCCGGCACCATCGGGGCCATCACCTGGCTCGCCCTGCACCAGGCCGAGGCGCGGCGCATCGCCCACGGGCTGGTGGCCGCCTGCGCCGGCGACGCGGGCCGGCTGACCTACAAGCGGAGCCGGCGCGGGAACGCGGAGATCGACCGGGCCGCGGCCCACGTCCTTGCCCACTCCGGGCAGCCCTTCGAGCTCAGGGACTTCACGCCCTACGGCTACGACGAGCGGCAGTACGGCTCGCCCGGGTTCGACCTGGCCGTCGGCTCGCTCACCCGGACGCCCTACGGCGAGTACCCGGAGTACCACACCTCGGCCGACGACCCGTCGCTGGTGGTCCCGTCCAAGCTGGCCGACACCTTCCGCCGCTACCTCGAGGTCTTCGAGGTGCTCGAGGGAAACGGCACCTACCGGAACCTCTCCCCGATGTGCGAGCCCCAGCTCGGCAAGCGCGGCCTCTACGGCACGGTGGGCGGGCAGAGCCACGCCCAGGCCAGCCAGATGGCCATGCTCTGGGTGCTCAATCTCTCGGACGGCTCGCGCTCGCTGCTCGACGTGGCCGAGCGGGCCCGGCTTCCCTTCCCGGACGTGCGGCGCGCGGCCCAGGCGCTCGAGCGGGCCGGGCTGCTGGCCGAGACGGGCGGCTGACGGGCGCCCCCCGCGTCATGTCCCGGCCAGGCGGGCCGCCAGGCTCGCCAGCGGCAGCGCGGCGGTCAGCCCGGGGGACTCGATGCCGTAGAGATTGACCAGGCCCGGGACGCCGTGCTCGGCCGGGCCCTGGACGACGAAGTCCGCCGCCGGCTCGCCCGGGCCGGAGAGCTTGGGGCGGACGCCGGTGTAGCCCGGGACGAGCGCGCCGTCGGGCAGGCCCGGGTAATAGCGGCGGATGGAGCGGTAGAAGCTCTCCGCCCGGGACTCGTCGAAGGCGTAGTCCACCGAGTTCACCCACGACACGTCGGGGCCGAAGCGCGCCCGGCCGGCCAGGTCGAGGGTGACGTGCGTGCCCAGGCCCCCCGGCACGGGCACCGGGTAGACCAGGCGGCGGAACGGCGAGCGGCCGGAGAGGACGAAGTAGTGCGCCTTGGCGAAGCGCTGGGGCGGGATGCTGGCCGGCGGGAGCCCGGCCAGGCTGCGCGCCACGCCCTGGGCCCAGGGTCCGGCCGAGTTCACCACCGTCCGGAAGCGGATGCGCGAGGGCTCGTCGCCGCCGAGCTCGAGCTCGATGCCGCCCGAGCCCACCCGTCCCCCGAGCACCGGCGTGCGGAGGACGAGCTGGGCGCCGGCCCCCTCCGCATCCGAGCGGAGCGCGGACATGAGGCCGTGGCTGTCGACGATTCCCGTGGACGGGGAGAGGAGGCCGCGGACGCTGCGCACCTCCGGCTCGAGCGCGTGCACCTCGCCGGCGGAGAGCCAGGTCAGGTCGTCCACCCCGTTGGCCTCGGCCGCGGCCCGGATGCGCTCCAGCTCGGGAATCTCCTCCCGGGTGGTGGCCACCAGCACCTTGCCCGTCCGGGCGTGCGCCACCCCGCGCGCCCGGCAGTAGTCGTAGAGGGCGTGCCTGCCCTCCACGCAGAGGCGGGCCTTGAGCGACCCCTTCGGGTAGTAGAGGCCGGCGTGGATGACCTCCGAGTTGCGCGAGCTGGTGTGGAAGCCGACGAAGCGCTCCGACTCGACCAGGTAGACCTCGCGGCCGGCCAGCGCCAGGGCGCGCGCCACCGCCAGCCCGATGACGCCGGCGCCGATGACGGCCGCATCCGCGGAAGGAGTCACCGGCCGGCCCCGCTCACCCGCTCGTGCCCGGAGCGGGCGCGCCGGCCATGGATTGCGGCCGGGGCCGGCTGGTAGCTTGCCGCGCCAATCCGATGCCGGTCCGGACCCCCGTCATGCCCGCGATGCTCCTCCTCCTCGCGGGCGCGGCCCCGGCCCCGGCCCCGGTCGTCCCGGCGGCGAAGAACGAGGCGGCCATGGCCCAGGTGGCGGCCGCGGCGCGCACCGTCGTCCCGGAGGACCGGCTCACCCTGTGGAACCCGGGGCTCAACTCGGTGGGAGGGATTCCCCACCGGACGACGGTGTGCACGACCATCTCCCCGAGCGGCGGCGACGACACCTCGGCCATCCAGACGGCGCTCAACGCCTGCCCGGCGGGCCAGGTGGTGAAGCTCGCGCCGGGGACCTTCCGCATCTCCGGCAACGGGCTGTCCATCACCCGCTCCAACGTCGTGCTCCGGGGCAGCGGGCCCTCGGAGACGAAGCTGGTCAAGAGCGGGGAGGGGATGCCGGTGATCATCGTCGGGCTGCGCTGGTTCAAGTACACCATGCCCGTCGACCTGACCGAGGACGCGGTGAAGGGGAAGAGCTCGGTCACCGTGGCCAGGAACCCCGGGTACAAGGTGGGGGAGATCGTCTACCTCGACCAGCTCTCCGACGACGAGCGCTCGGACACCGTCCCCCCGGTGCGCAAGGTGTACTGGGGGACGCACGCCAAGCCGGGCGGCCCGGAGCGCGGCTGGTCGGGCGAGTACGACCGGCCCATCGGACAGACGCTGGAGATCGCCGCCGTCCACGAGAACCGGCTGACCTTCACCACGCCCTTCCACATCACCTTCGAGGTCGCCCTCAAGGCGCACATCGTCCGGCTCTCCGACGACCCGGGCGGCCGGCAGGTGGACGCGGTGAGGTACTCCGGCATCGAGGACCTGGCGGTGGCCAACGGCGACGGCGGGGACGGGGGCGGGAACATCCACTTCTTCG
>DASPUU010000229.1:0-9786 GCA_035622755.1 Myxococcaceae bacterium | reverse complement strand
CCGGACATGGACGTCGTTGGAGAACACGCCTGCCGAACCCCGGCTCGTCCGGCCCGAAGAGCAGGGTGGGGTGCGCGGTCCCGGGGGCCACCTCCGGGCGCACCGGCGCGGCCCCCGGGCCCTCCCACACCGCGAACGAGTGGCCCACGCCGTGGAAGTTGAAATCCCCCGGCGCCGCCCAGACCAGCGAGTACGGGATGAGGGCGCGGCCCCGGCCGGAGTCGTAGACCGGTGTGCCCGGCCAGGCGGCGTAGCGCGCCCCGCAGGGTTGCTCGGCGCACGGGTCTCTTGCGTGCGCGATGAGGAAGGCCGCCTCGTCGGCGGTGGGGGCGAGCAGGTAGGCCGGCGCTCCGGCGGCGTCGGTGGGCTCGGTCAACCCGCCGATGCCGTCGGACGCGACCAGGTCGGAGGTCAGGGAGAAGGAGTTGTTGTGCCAGGTCTGACCGTCCACGTCGGGCACGCTGGTCACCGTGTCCCCGAACACCCACACCGAGACCCCGAAGAGAAGCGCGCTGCCACCCCCGTCCCGGCCGACGATGAGGGAGGACTGGCGGACCGTGCCCAGCTCGCGCGCCGAGACCACCCGGGCGGCCGGCGGCTACCCGCAGCCGGCGAGCAGGAGGAGCGCCGCGGCCCGGGCTAGGCGAGGTTGTCCCACCCGAAGCGCTCCAGGGCGAGGGCATGGTCGGCCAGCCCCTTGATCAGCTCATCGTCGTTGTCGTCGATCTTCCCGAAGTTGCTCTTCACCCGGCGGGCGACCTGGCCGGCGAAGACCTCGAGGATCTCCCGCTCGTGGGCCGCCCCCTCCTCCCCCAGCCGCTTGACCGAGGCGTCCACCCGGGAGAGCACGCAGGCCAGGACGAAGAGGTCGACCATGATGTCCGCCAGCCGCCGGGTGGCGAACTGCATGTCGACGATGCGGCGCCCGTGCTTGCGCAGGATCCGGTCGGCGGCGGTGGCCAGGTCCCGGGTGGCGTCCTCGAACACCTCGGCTGCGTCGCGCAGCGACGGATGGAGGCGGGTGAAGGCGCCCTTGTTCCGGCCGACGTTGGTCACCAGTCCGGCGCGCCGCCGCGCGTAGTCGCTGAGCACGCCGAAGCCCTTGATCGGATCGGCCAGCACTCCCTTCAGGCTGGTGGCCAGGTCGGTGAGCTGCGCCCCGACGTCGTTCATCGCCGTCAGGGCGATGAACAGCCGGAGGATCTCGTTGGTCCCCTCCCAGATGCGGAAGATGCGGCAGTCCCGCAGCGCGCGCTCGTAGGGGAACTCGCGCATGAACCCGTTTCCCCCGGCGATCTGCAGGGCCTCGTCGGTGGTGCGCCAGAGCGCCTCGGTGGCGAAGACCTTGGAGATGGCCGCCTCCACCGCGTAGTCCTGGTAGCCCTGGTCGATGAGCCCGGCCACCATCCCCACCACCGCCTCGGCGGCGTAGGTCTGCACCACCATGTGGCCGACCTTCTGCTTGATCAGCCCGAAGTCGCTGATCGGCCGGCCGAACTGGACCCGGCCCTTCGCCTGCCGGGTGGAGAGCTCGATCATCCGCTTCATCCCGCCCACGCACCCGCCTCCCAACCCGGTGCGCCCGTTGTTCAGGATGCGCATCGCCACCTTGAAGCCCTTCCCCTCCTCGCCGAGCAGGTGGTCGAGCGGAACGCGGACGTTGTCCAGGAACACCGCCGCGGTGGAGCTGGCCCGCAGCCCCATCTTGTCCTCGTGCGGGCCGACACCGACGCCGGGCAGGTCCCGGGTGACGATGAAGGCGGTGAGCTTGCCCCGCTCCTCCGGCCGGCCGGTCTTGGCGAAGACGGTGAAGAGCTGGGCCAGACCGCCGTTGGTGATCCACAGCTTGCTCCCGTTCAGCACCCAGGCGTCGCCGTCGCGGACGGCGGTGGTCTTCACCGAGGCAGCGTCGGACCCGGCGCCCGGCTCGGTGAGGCAGAAGGCGGCGACCATCTCTCCTGTGGCCAGGCGCGGAAACCAGCGGCGCTTCTGCTCCGGCGTCCCGAAGAGCAGAAGCCCACGCATCCCGATGGACTGGTGGGCGCCGACGGTTGCCGCCACCGAGCCGTCATAGCGGGAGATTTCTTGAAGAGCGCGGGAGTAGGCGGTGCTCCCGAAGCCCATCCCGCCGTACTCCTCGGGGATCACCATCCCGAAGAGGCCGAACTGCTTCAGCTCCTCGAGGAAGCTGGCCGGCAGCTCGCCGGCCACGTCCCAGGCTCGGTACTCCTTCTGCCGCGGGCCGAGCAGCTGCTCGAGCGAGGTGATGACCTGGCGCAGCGTTTCCGCGTCCTTGGCCGGGACCTCGGGGAAGGGCAGGAGCACGTCCTCCTCGATGTCTCCCATGCACAGGGAGCGCATGAAGCTGGTGGTCTCTCGGTCCGGCATGGCGCCTCCGCCTCTTCCGCGTTCCGGCTGTTGTGCGCCGGCCCGCGGCGCCGGCGCAAGGGGGGCTCGGCCCCCGGGTCCCTCGCCCGGCCGGTTGCCGCTAGACTCCGCCGGCCGCACCGCCCCCGAGGGAGGTGGAGATGACGTTGAGCTGGGGCCTGCTCTACGTGCTGAGCGAGTGGGCCATCCGACTGGTGATGCTGGTCTACGTCCCGCAGCGGAGGAGCGCCGACGCGGCGCGGGCCTGGCTGGTGCTCATCTTCCTCGTTCCCTGGGTGGGGCTCGGGCTGTACGCGCTCATCGGCCGCATCCGCTACCCGCGGCGGCGCCGGATCGACGAGGAGCGGGCGGCGGAGCGCATCCGCACCGTGCTCACCGAGGTGCGGAGCCATGCCGTCTTCCGGCCACCCCGGCTGGACGGGGCGGCGGCCCGGACCGCCCAGCTGGTGGAGCGGCTGGGCGACTTCGCGCCCATGGGCGGAAACCAGGTGGAGCTGCTCCCCGACTACGGCCCGGCCATCGACCGGCTGGTGGCGGACATCGACGCCGCTCACCACCACGTCCACCTCCTCTTCTACATCTTCGCCGCCGACGCCACCGGCCGGCGCGTGTCGGAGGCGGTGGAGCGTGCCGCCCGCCGCGGCGTGAGCTGCCGGGTGCTCATGGATGCGGTGGGATCGGCAGGCGGCCTGCGGCGCCTGGGCCCACCGCTCCGGGCGGCCGGGGCGGAGGTCATCGCCACCCTGCGCGTCGGCTTCTTCCGGCGCAACGCCGCCCGGCTGGACCTCCGCAATCACCGGAAGATCGCCGTCATCGACGGGAAGGTGGGCTACGTCGGGTCGCAGAACATCGTCGACCCGGGCTTCATCCCCGCCTACCCGAACGAGGAGTTGCTCGCCCGGGTCACCGGCCCGGTGGTGGTGGAGCTCCAGGCCGTTCTCCTGGCCGACCGCTACCAGGAGACCGAGCACCGGCTGGACACCTCGGTCCTGCTTCCACCGCGCGAGACGTCCGGCGAGTCGGTGGCCCAGGTCCTTCCCAGCGGCCCCGGCTACCGGCACGAGAACCAGCAGGCGCTGCTCTGCGCCCTCCTGCACGAGGCCGCCGAGCGGGTGGTCATCACCACGCCCTACTTCGTCCCGGACGAGCCCTTTCTCCAGTCCATGGAGACGGCGGCGGTGCGCGGCGTGGCCGTGCACCTCATCGTCCCCGAGCACTCGAACAAGGTCGTCACCAACTGGGCGCAGCAGTCACACTACACGCGGCTGCTCGAGGCCGGCATCCACATCCACCTCTACGCGCCGCACTTCCTCCATGCCAAGCACGTCACCGTCGACCGGTCGGTGGCGGTGGTGGGCT
Source organism: Myxococcaceae bacterium (assembly GCA_035622755.1). GTDB lineage: Bacteria > Myxococcota > Myxococcia > Myxococcales > Myxococcaceae > JADGRA01. Next base: position 6,039 of record DASPUU010000229.1, on the reverse strand, counting down.
CGGTGAACATGGACATCCGGTCCTTCGCCCTGGACTCGGAGGTCAGCCTGCTGGTCTACGACCCGGCGGTGGTGGCCGCCTTCGAGCGGGTCCAGGCGCATTACCTGGCCCGCTCGCGCGAGCTGTCCCGGGAAGCGTGGAGACGCCGGCCCCTGCTCGCCCGGGTGGCGCAGAACACCGCCCGGCTGGCGGACTCCCTGCTCTGAAGCCTTCCCCGGACCCGCCGTCAGGTGCAGATGTTGTTGCAGCTCGTGGGAACCGTCCCGTTCCCGACGTCGGTGCAGGACTGGTTCGAGTAATCGGTGATGCACTGCGAGGCGTTGCTCGAGTTGTAGGTCTTCCCGGTGGGACAGGTGGTGTTGGCCGTGGTGCAACCCGTTGCCGAGAGCGTCGTCTCGCAGGTGCCGACGTTGGTGTAGACCTGGGCTGCCTCCGACGGGTAGCAGTTGAAGAGCTTGGTGCAGACCGCGTTGATGGCGCTCTTGCAGGCCGAGACCGGGTCCGAGGTGTTGTTGCTGCTGCTGCTGCAGCCGGAGACAGCAGCGACGACGAGAGCTGCGAGCACGACACGGCGCATGGGAACCCCCTTTTGACTGCGAAGGACGGCCAGACTACCGGGCGGCCCCCCGGCCTGTCGCCTCAGAAATCCTTCTCCGGCCCGTCAGCTCTTGCGCTCGAGGTGTGTCCCGTGCGACACCCCCGTTGCCTTCGGGTGCCCGCGTTGGGCGAAGAGGGAAGCCGGTGAGAATCCGGCGCGGTCCCGCCACTGTGACCGGACGGCCCTGAGGAACAGGGCCCGCATCGACCTCCGTCGGTCGCCACTGCGTGCCCCCCGGGGCTGCGGGAAGGTGGGAGGACGAGGCGTCGGGCGTACGCACCGCTGGGGTGCACCACGTCCCGGGCTCCGGAAGCCAGGAGACCTGCCCGAGAGTGCGGGGTGACCGGACGCCGGCCGCCGCCGCGGGTGGCCTTCTCTCTCCTCCGGAGAGAGTGGAAGGCGCGGAATGGGCTTCTGGCATTGGGCGCGGTGGGGCCTGGGGCCGGCGGTGGGAGTGGCCTCCCTGGCCTGGGGACAGTCCTCGCCGGCGCCGGTGTTGCTCCCCCCGGTGACCGTCCCGCTGCCGCCTTCCCAGCCGGCCCCCGAGTCGCCCTCCCAGCGCGACCCCACCGGCCAGAGCTCCGTCGTCGAGCTCGGCGGGCGTCGCGGAGAGGTGCTCACCACCGGCGAGCTGGTCTCCCAGGTGCCCGGGGCGCTGGTGAATTCCACGGGCGGCCTCGGCCAGGCGGAGAGCATCTCGCTGCGCGGCGCGCCCACCGGCGGCGTCCTGGTGCTCCTGGACGGCATCCCGCTCAACGGGGCGGGGGACATCGCCGACCTGAGCCTGGTCCCCACCTCCATCCTCGAGCGGGCGGAGGTCCTGCGGGGCGGCGCCGGCGCCCGGTACGGTCCGCTCGCCCTGGGCGGCGTGGTCAACCTGGTCACGCGCTCTCCGGACCAGGCGCCGCCCGCCTTCGCCGACGCGACCCTGGGGAGCTTCGGGACCTGGCGAGCGAGCCTGGGCGGGGCCGGCCAGGTCCTCGGGGGCTCGGGCCTGGCCATCCTCCACGCCGGCCATTCCGAGGGGAACTTCACCTACACCTACCAGCCGCTGGTCGGCGTGCCGGAAGCGGTGGGGACGCAGCTGACGCGCTCCAACAATCAGTCCACCTCGGGCGGCGGCCTCGTCCGCGGCGCCTGGGAGGTCTCGGGCTGGACCCTGTCCGCGCTGGTCGAGGCGACCTTTCTCTCCCGCGGCCTCCCCGGCACCGAGGACAATCCCACTCCCGATGCGAGCCAGAGCGCCTCGCGCCTGCTCGCCTCGGTCCGGTCGGACCGCGTCTTCTCCGACGGCACGGCGCTCGACCTCCGGCTCGACGTGCGCCGCACCACGGACAACCTGTCCGGGGGGACGTTCGGCACCGGGGAGAACGACCTGCTCTGGCAGTCCGGGGCCTCGGCCGACCTCTCGATGACGCTCGGTGCCCACGTCCTCACCGGCTCGGCCTCGGTGGGATTCGCCGCGGTGAGCGCGACGGCCGGGTCGCCCACCTGGGCCCTGAGCTCGCTCTCCCTGCAAGACGAGTGGTCTCTCTTCGGGGGCCGCGCCTCGCTCGTCCCGGCGGTGCGCCTCGACCAGACCGGCCCGTTCTGGGCCGTCTCTCCGAAGGTCGGCGCGTCGGTGCAGCTCCCGGCCGGGTTCTCCACGCTGACCAACGTCGGGTTCGGCTTCCGGCCGCCCTCCTTCTACGAGCTCTACCTTCCCACCGGAACCCTGGGGGTGAACCCCGACTTGCAGCCGGAGCGCTCCTTTTACGTGGACGGCGCGCTGGCGCACGCCACCCGCTGGTCGCGGGCGAGCCTGGGCGGCTTCTGGGTCCGCTACCAGGACCTCATCGTCTACGAGTACACCCCGCCCTTCTTCGCCCGCCCGGAGAACGTGGGGCTGGCGGATGCCTGGGGGCTGGAGGCCGAGGCCCGGCTCGCGCCCTGGCCATGGCTCGAGGCGGCGGGCTCGTACACCCTGCAGTGGACGGTGAACCTGCGTGACGTGGCGCCGTACTTCGGCCAGGAGCTGCCCTACCGGCCGCGCCAGCTGGGCTGGGCCCGACTGGCGGGAGGCCCCGACTGGCTCCGCCTGCACCTCGAGGTCCAGGGGCGGTCGGTGGTGACGGTGAACCGGAGCGGGGACCTGACCCTGCCGGGCCACGTCTTCGTCGGCGCCGGCGTGGAGGTGGTGGTGCTCCCCCGCTCGCCGCGCCTGTCCGCCGCGGTGCAGGTGACCAACGTCTTCGACGTCCAGGGACAGGACCTGGACGGCTATCCGCTTCCTGGCCGCGCGGTGTACGCGACCCTCAGCCTGGCGCTGGGCGAGGGCAGTCCGGGGGCGACGAAAGGGAGGTGAGGCGGTGAGGACGATGAGCGTGACGCAGAAGGTGCTGCTCCTCGCGCTGGGAGCGGTGGGCTTCGCCAGCGGACTGGCCGCCTCGGGCTGCCTGGAGAGCAGCCAGCTGGTGTGCACCGCGGGCACGGTGCAGTGCGAGGTGACGTGCGTGGACCTGGCCAACGACCCGGCCAACTGCGGCACCTGCGGGGTTCCCTGCCAGCCGCGGGCGGTGTGCGTCGCCGGGCAATGCACCTGTGGCGGTCTCACGCTCTGCGGCGGATCGTGCAGCGACACCACCACCGATCCGAACAACTGCGGCGGCTGTGCCGGCGATGGAGGCGTGGTCTGCCAGGCGCCCGAGGTCTGTGCGCCCAGCCGGCTTCCCGACGGCGGGTCGGCCGGGGCGTGCCAGCTGGCGTGCGGGAGCGCCGTCTGCAACGGCGCCTGCGTCAGCGTGGAGACGGACCCGAACAACTGCGGCGGCTGCGCCGGCGACGGGGGCTCGGTGTGCGCGCAGGGCTATGGCTGCCACCCGACGCCGGATGCCCCGCTTCCCGGCGGATGCGAGCCGGACCTGGTCGCCGCGTGCATCGCCACCGCGGGCAGCGTCGCGCCCATCCGCAACGGCAACCCGCCGGTGAATGGGCCGGCGGTGGCGGTGGGCTCGGTGCCCGGGGCGCTCGGCGTCCTCGGGGGCGCCCTGCTCGTGGCCGACGAGGGCCTGCTCCGCGAGCTGGCGCTCGGCAACCTGGCGGCGGTCGCCCCGGAGACCGTTCCCGTCGGGTCCGCCCCGGACTTCATCGAGGTGGTCAGCCGTCCCGATGCCGGGTCGGTCATCAACGTGGTGAACAGCGCCTCGAACACGCTGAGCATCCTCGCCGGTCCGCCGGCCTCCCAGGCCCAGGTGCTCCTCCCCGACGGCGGCGTCCAGGGGCTCGGGGTGCGCGTCGACGGGGGCTACGCCTTCGGCCAGAACGCCTTCCCCCAGCCCTTCGCCCGAGTGGGGAACGAGATCTTCGTTCCGCTCTACGGCGGGACCTCCGCCGGGACTGCCACCGCGGGCGGAAGGGTGGTCCGGCTCGACCTCTCCAACCCGACCGCGCCCGTGCTGGTCGGCACCTACGACCTGAACGGCGTCAACCTCCAGACCTTCGACGGAGGCCAGGCGTTCCCGCGCCCGAGCCAGGCCATCGTCCGGGGCGGCCTGGTCTACGTGGTGCTCAACAACCTGGACGCGAACTACGCGCCGGCCGGCCCGCCCATGCTGGTGAAGATCGACCCACTCCAGCCGCTCGACGCCGGAGCCGGGAGCGTCGCCGGCACGGTCGCGCTCGACGCGAGCCTCTGCCTCGACGCGCAGTGGATGGCCACCACCAGCTTCGGAGGGCTGCTCGTCTCCTGCTTCGGCCAGGCCACCTTCGACTCGAGCTTCAACACCGTTGCCGTCGACCGGACGGGGGTCCTCTCCCTCGACGCCGACGACGGGGTCGCCTCGTCCTGGTCGCCCCAGTGCCCGGACGCCGGGCCGGCCTGCGTTCCGCCCATCGCCGGCCGGGTGACGACCGCCGGAAGCCGGGCCTACGTCGCCGACCAGAGCTCGGGACGGGTCTTCGTCCTCGAGGTCGCCGGGTACCAGCTGAGCCAGCTGGCCGGCTACACGTCCTCCGGCGGCGTGCCGCTGCAGCCCTGCCCGGTCGGCCAGTCCAACGTCTCGGACATCGTCGCCGTCCCGTGAGAGCGGTGGGCGCGCTGCTCGGTCTCCTCGTCCTGGCCGCCGCTGCGGCGCCGCCGCCGGCCGTCCAGGCGCTCGGTCCGAGGCCGCCGGCCCGGGTGCACCGGGTGGTGACCCTCGCGCCCTCGCTCACCGACGCCGTGCTCGCGCTCGGCGCCGGCGACCTCCTGGTGGGTGTCTCCCGTTTCGACGAGCGCCCGGAGGTTCAGGCGCTTCCCCGGGTGGGCGGCTTCGTGGACCCGAGCGTCGAGGCGGTGGCAGCGCTCCATCCGGACCTGCTGCTCGTGCAGCCGGGCCCCGGCAACCGGCATCCGGTGGAGGCGCTGGCCGCGCTCGGCATCCCCATCCTCGCCCTCAGGCTGGGGAGCATCGACGACGTGCTCGCCGCTCTGCGGGCGGTGGGCGCCGCCCTCGGCCGGCCCGAGCGCGGGGAGGCCCTCGCCTCCGAGCTCGACCGCACGCGCCGCGAGGTCCGTGCCCGGGCGGCCGGCGAGCCTCCGGTCCGCGTGCTCTTCGCCTACGGATTCGAGCCGCTCGTCGTCGCCGGCCCGGGCAGCTTCGCCGACGAGCTTCTCCGTGACGCCGGGGGCATCAACGTGGCCGGGGACGCCGAGCGCGCCTACCCGGTCTGGTCGGTGGAGCGGGCGCTCGCCGCCCGGCCCGAGGTGGTCCTGGACGCGGCCATGGTGCCCTCCGGGAGGGACACCCTGCGCGGGCTTCCCGGGCTGCGCGGCGCCCGGTGGGTCGATCTTCCCACGGCGGCCCTCCTCCACCCCGGTCCCGAGCTCGGCCGCGGGCTGGAAGAGATGTTCCGGGCCCTGCATCCGGCCCCGGCGGCGCGCGAGGCCACGCGGTGAACGGCGCGGTGGCCAGGGCCTGGTCCGGCGTCCCCGCGCTCCGCTTCACCCCGGCGCGGGCAGCCGTGCTCCTTTTGCTGCTCGCCGCCGGCGCGGCGGCCGCGTTTCTCGCCTCGGCGCTGCTCGGGGAATTCCCGCTCTCGCTCGGCCAGGCTCTCTCCGACCCGGCGTCCGCCGATGGCACGGTCCTGCTGCGGCTCCGCATCCCCCGCGCGCTGCTCGGGATGATCGTCGGGGCGGCGCTCGCCGCCGCCGGGAGCGCGCTCCAGGGCCTCCTCAAGAATCCGCTCGCCGACCCCTTCGTCCTCGGCGTCTCCGGGGGCGCCGCGCTGGGCGCGACGGTGGCCCTGGCACTGGGCCTGACCCTGGTCGGGCCGTCCGCCTTCGCCTTCCTCGGCTCGGTGGCGGCGATGGCCCTGGTGCTCGCCGTGGGGCGGGTGCGCGGCTCGCCCTACGCGGCGCTGCTCACCGGGGTGGTCTTCAACGCCTTCGCCGCCGCGGCCATCACCTGCATCAAGACCCTCGT